>NZ_JAHZBQ010000001.1:355789-711578 GCF_019423325.1 Campylobacter sp.
GCGAGCAAACCGCAGCGCCAAACATTATCGTAGTAAGCGGAGCGATTTTTACCATACCGCCCATTCTAGTCATATCTTTGTGACCATAAATTCTAGCGATATTACCGGTAGAGCAGAATGCAAGAGCCTTGGTAAAGCTGTGAGCTAAGCAGTGAAAGATCGCGGCAAGCAAGCCAAAATATCCGCCGATGCCTAGCGCAAATGCAATAACACCCATATGAACGACCGAGTGGTAAGCAAACATCCTCTTTACGTCGTGCTGACGAACAAGGAAAATTCCTGCTATAAATAGCGTGATCGTGCCCGAAATCAGCATAACCGATTGAACGAAGCTGAAATTTACGGCTTGGGCTGTGACGGCATAGTATCTAAATATCGCTAGCATCGCACATTTTAAAAGCACACCCGAAAGTAGTGCCGAAATCGGAGCTGGACCTTCTGCGTGAACGTCAGGAAGCCAAGTGTGAGTAGGAGCAAGTCCTGCTTTGGTTCCAAAGCCGATTAGAGCGAATATAAAGATAAGCTTAGCGGCATCGCCGTTTAAATTTTTGGCATTATCCATAATGCTCGTCCAAAGCATAGAAGCCTCGCCGTCGCCCGTGATTTTGAATGTAGCCGCATATAGTAAAACGGTAGCATAAAGCGCGAATGCTAAGCCGATCGAGCAGATAACGATATATTTGTAACCGCTCTCGGTGGATTTTTTATCTTTGTGAATAGCGACCAAAAATACCGATGCTAACGTAGTAGCCTCTACCGCAGCCCACATAAACGCAACGTTGTTACAGATCACGCTAAGCGTCATCGTAAAAACGAAAACGTGGCAGAGCGCGTAGTATTTTCTAAGATCGCTAAGATCCAGATGACCGCCCTGTATCTCCCACTTCATATAGGTGGTGGAGTATAAATTTACCAAAAAGCCCGTTACGGCGATTAGCACTAAAAATACGCAGCCTAGGCTATCTAGGAATAGAAATTTATCGTATGCGTAAAAAGCCTCAAAGTTGCCGCTGATAAGCTTGCCTACGTTACAGAGTAGTCCTGCGGATGTAACTGCAGAAATCAAAACGTGTAGCGAGCTTAGGAGCTTGAAATTCTTAGGGCATAAGAATAATATCAGCGCTCCGAGCAACGGAAAAATTAATATAAAAGCTAAACTATTCATCATTAACCCCTTAAATTCGAAGCTTTAGACGTATCAAGCCCGTCATAAGCTTTGTAAAATCTAACCGCCAAAATGCTCATAATAATAACCGCAAAGATTGCATCGGTTAAAATTCCAAGCTCGACTAGCTCGTGAGAGTTGTAAGCCATAAGTGCAAGGCTTAGGTGGATGCCGTTTTCAAAGAGGCAGTAGGCTAGAATTTGCTTGATGAAAGAATTTCTTAGCATGAAGCCGAAAATTCCCATCATAAATACGGTTACCGCCGCTATTAGAACGATTCTTTCTTGAATAAGAGAGAATTTAAGCAAGATCGGATTGATTGTCATCGCAATCGCTAGCGAAAATCCCATCGCAATAACGGGGCTTACGAAAAAGCCGCCTACCGGCTCATCCTCGCTGATCACATCCAGCTTTTTAACTAGCCAAAATAAAATTCCAGGCACGAAAATAACCTTCGTAAAAAACGCCACTATCGCCCAAATTCTAAGCTGCGGCGCATTGAAGTTAGAATACAGCATAAAAAATATGCTTACCAAAAATAGCGTCTGAATCGCGTAAATTCCGATCGAAAGTTTTAAATTTCTAAGTCCGAATACCGCGAGTGACGTTACGATCATACAAATTGCTAAAATATCGATACTATTCATCTTAAAATCCTACTACGTAAAGCGTTAATGCCGCAAAAGCGATGGCAAGAGCGCCGCATGAAATTTTGCGCATGCTCGAAGTCATTCTGAAGCGTGGTCCAAAGTTGTCGATGAAAACGGCTGCTACGTAAAATACGCCGGTTTTTAGCACAAAGATTATGATCGCCAAAAACGGATTGCTAAAATTCCACGGCTCAAATATCGTTAGGAATAATCCGATCATCGCAAATTGCTTCAAAATAAGCGCCGCTTGCACTAAGCCCAAATCGCTACCTGCATATTCGCCAAGTAGACCTTCTTGAAGCTCTTGCTCGGCTTCGGCAAGATCAAATGGCTTTCTGCCGGTCTCGACATACATACACCATAAAAATGCAATCGAAGCGACGGCAAAGCTTGGAATTTGATAGCCGATCTGACCGCTGCGTACCATCCCCTGAATCTCAACTAAATTTGAAGTTCCCGCAGCCATCATTACTACGATTAGGCACATCATCATCACAGGTTCGACAAAAACGGCAAGCATCTGCTCGCGTCCGCCGCCGGTTGCGGCAAACGGGTTACCGCTATCTATCGAAGCCGCACCGAATACGAAGCGCAAAAGCGCACCTAGATATAAGATAACGAAAATATCCGAATATGCTCCGAAAATTTTATCGGTGGTTGGATCGCTGTATGTAATAGGAATAGCCGCCAAAATCGCTGCCGAAGTAGCGAAAAGGAAAAACGGCGCCCATCTAAATACCCAGTGGCTGCACGCAGGAACGGTCCTGCCGCGCTTAAAAAGCTTAATAATATCACGGTAAGTCTGGAAAAAATCGCTTCCTTGTTTCGACTGAAGTTTGGCTCGAAGTTTTCTAGCCATACCGTCGAAGAGCGGAGCGACTAGGACGATAACCGCGACTTGAAATATCATTAAAAATATAGTTTGTATAGTCTGCATCTCAAACCTCCTAGATCAAGAAATATCCGACGCCCAGTATCGCGCAAAGGTAGATTAGGATGTAAAGCGTATATAAATTTGCATAGCCGCTTTGAATAATTCCTATCTTATCGGCGACCTTCTTACTCCAATCGATTACCGGTTGATAAATCATCGTCCACCAAATGTCTTGTGGGTGATTGTGATACTCGATCGGTCCGAAGTAGCCGTTTTGCTCTATTCTGCGTTTATGACCTCTAAATAACCAGTCCATAATCTTTCTTAAATCGCCGGTAAAAGGACCGCCAGTTATCTGCATGCGAGGGCTATATTTAAAACCGCATGCCCAAGGATCTGTCTCACGAGGTTTGTCGCGATTTGCTTTCATAACCGCTAGGATGATAAACGGAAGCAACATTGTAGAACACAAAATCACTGCAATAAGAGGAGTTGAAACGATACTTCCCAAAGGTGAAGTGATTGACGAAGCGCCTAGGCTTGCAACATACCCGCTATTGGAAGTGATAGAATTTACCGCCTGCATGATGTAATCGACTATGAAGTGTGCGCCTACACCAAATCCCACGCAGCCTATCATCAAAATGATCATTCCTAAAACCATTCCTAATGGGCTTTCTTTTGCATTTTCCCAAATTTTTTCATCTCTTGGGGTTCCTGCAAAGATTACCGCATAAAGCTTAAGGTGCATACCGACCAAAACGCCGGTGAGTGCGAGCGCAACGACTGCTAAAGAGAAAGCATATCTAATGAAAATTCCGCTTTCCTTAGCACCTTGAAGCATTCCTTGATAGGTAAACCACTCTGAAACGAAGCCGTTTACCGGAGGAAGCGCCGCGATACCCATGATACCGATAAACATACCGATAGCGGTTAGAGGCATTTTTTTAGCTAGCCCTCCTAGCACATCCATATTTTGCGTATGAGTAGCGTGGATTACAGAGCCTGCACATAAGAATAGCAAGCCTTTGAATATCGCGTGATTTACTACGTGGTAGCAGCCTGCTAAAAATCCGACTGCGGCTAGTGTTACATTGCCTGCTGCGACGCCGTAAATTCCAGTGCCAAGACCTAGCAAGATAATGCCGATATTTTCAACCGAGTGGTACGCAAGAAGTGCTTTAAAGTCGTGCTGGCACAACGCGTATAAAACGCCAAAAAGCGAGCTAGCTGCTCCTAGGATCAAAACTGCAAGCCCAAAATAGATACTTAGCGGCAAAAATAGCGTAAATTTAACAAGGGTAAAAAGTGCTACTTTAATCATAACGCCGCTCATTAGCGCAGAGACATTTGATGGAGCCGCAGGGTGAGCTTGCGGTAGCCAAACGTGAAAAGGCCACATTCCAGCTTTTGAACCGAAGCCGACCAAAAACAAGATGAATGCTGCTACGGAAGCGCCCATCGGCATATTTACTTTTCTCCACTCTGCAAATTCGAAGCTGCCTGCGTAGTTTGCAATGATAAGTAATCCACAGGTGATACAAAATGCACCGATCTGCGCTATACCTAGATATACCATAACGGCTTTGAGCGTGCCTTTGCCATCGTTTACTATGATTAGAAATGACGAGATTAGCGTCATAAGCTCCCATAAAACAGCGAAGCAAAATACATTATCTGCGCTGATGACTAAAAGCATAGATAAAATGAAAGTATTAAATAAACATGCAAAAACGCCGATATTTGCCTTTCCGATATATTCCTCAGCATAGCTCATACCGTAAACGCTGCTTGCAAAGCCTATAAAAACGACTACGAAGCTGAAGAAATTTCCAAGCGGACTTAAAGCAAATTTTGGCGCATATAAGAAAGTGCCTCCCAAAACGAAGCTGTCGCTTACGCCCATATTGGCTACGAAATGACACATCGCGTAAAAACAGCTGATAGCACCTAATCCAAATCCCACCTTAACGGCAGTTTTTGGAGCGCAGTATAAAAGGATACTAATTACTGCACTGACGATAAATAAAGTATAGACGCTTATCATTTTGCGCCTCCTTCTTTTTTGGCGACGCAACTGATTTCGCCGTTTAACACGTCTTTTGCAAAAGCATTAGCCGCATCGTAGTCTATCGCAAAGCCCAATTTATGCTTACCCTCTTTAGGATCTATCATAATGATAGCGCTAGTTGGGCAAACCTCGACGCATGCAGGACCATTCTCGCGTCCGTTGCATAGATCGCATTTGATGGCGGTGCTTTTGGCACCCGCTTGGCTTTCGATCTCGAGATAATACTTCGGCTCGACCGCATAATTTACTGACGGCATAAGCTCGGCATTCGAGCTGATCGCGCCATAAGGACAGGCGAGCGTACACATCTTACATCCGATGCAAATTTCTTCGTGTAATTCGATATAGTTATTATCGAAGCGAAGCGCACCGGTAGGGCAGACATTTGCGCATGGTCCGTCATCGCACTGCCTGCACTGCGTAGGCATAACGCCGTAAGCCTGTCTAAGCACGGTAAGTCGCGATTTAGCAAGCTTGCCGCGCTCGTAGGCACTTGAGTAACAGGCCGCCATGCACGTCGTGCAACCGATACATCGTTTGTAATCACAGATTACAAATTTATGTTGTTTCATACCTTTCTCCTTGACTTAAGGAATTTTAAAAATTTTTTACTAAAAATTTTGGTGTAATTATATTTAAGTCCGTAAAAAAATTCCGTCATTTATCTGACGATATTTGGAATTTATTTGATAAATTTGCTTTCAAAGCTTAAATTTGAAAACTAATTTCTTTTTTAAACCAGTTCGTTGATTATTTGCTTTAAAAGTCTAGTATATCAGTATTAAAGTATATTTTAAAATTTAAATTACTACTTAAATTACCCCAACTTACTCCTAATTATAATTGAAAAAATTCTTTTAGCTTAAGGCAAAATTTCAATTTTATTTTAGGTAAGAATTTATATAATTGTGCCGAAATTGCATATATGGTAATTTTGCATGTTTAGTATTTTCGAAAGGAGAAAATATGGCGAATAAAGGCAAGGTCATATGCCCTTATTGTGGCACAGGCTGTCAAATCGAGCTGACTGCGGAAGACAATTATATCAAATCCGCAACCGGCGTAAGCGACAACCCCGTAAATCAAGGTTGTTTATGTTTGAAAGGTTATTACGGATGGAATTACGTAGGCTCTAGAGATAGGCTTACTACTCCGCTAATTCGTAAAAAGAATGGCAAATTTAGTAAAGACGGCGATTTGGTCGAGGCTAGCTGGGACGAAGCGCTTGATCTGGTTGCCAAAAAGATGCTCGAAGTTAAAGAAAAATACGGCGCCGACGCGATAGCTGGAAACTATTCCGCACGCTGTACGCATGAGGATAACTACGTAGCGCAGAAGCTACTTAGAATTTTAGGTACGAATAATATCGATCACTGCGCGCGCATTTGACACGCTCCGACTGTGGCAGGTCTTGCCAAAACAATCGGTAACGGAGCAGCTACAAATAGCTTCACGGAGATCGGAACTCACAGCAACTGCATTATGATGATCGGCTCAAACCCGGAAAATGGCCACCCGATCGTAGCTATGCACGTTCAAAGAGCGTTAAATAGAGGCGCTAAACTCATCGTCATCGACCCAGTTAAGACGGAATTTGCAAATCGCGCAGATATCCACCTTCAGCTCGAGCCGGAGCACAATATCCCAGTCATCAATGCTCTAATCCATGCTATTATCGACGAGGATTTGGTAAATCATGAATTCGTTAATAAATACACCAAGGGTTTTGAATATGTAAAAGAGGCGGTTAAGGATTATTCGCCTGAAGCCGTAGCCAAATACACTAGGCTAAACGCTGAAGATATTAGAAAAGCAGCTAGAATTTACGCCACTACGCGACCTGCGGTTATCACGCACGGAATGGGTGTAACTCACTTCAACCACGGCGTAGGCGCAGTCTGCGACATTTCAAATTTAATGCTCGTAACGGGCAATGTGGGCGAGCTCGGAAGCGGCGATCTACCGATCCGCGGACAAGAAAACGTTCAAGGCTGCTGCGATATGGGAATGCTTCCTAACGTATTTACCGGCTATAAAGCCGTAACCGACGAAAGTGCCCGTGATTGGTTTGAGCGCCAGTGGAATTTGCCGAAAGGTCATCTAAATGGCAAGATCGGCATTCATAAAACCGAAGTGCCTGACGCAATTCTTGATGGTAGGGTAAAATTCTTCTGGACGATGGGTGAAAACCCGGTTATGACCGATCCGAACGCAAACCACTTCTTGCGCGCGATTTCGCAGGTAGAGATGTATGTGATCCAAGATATTTTCTTAACCGAGACGAGCCGCAAAGCAGATGTTGTGCTTCCTGGAGCTTGCAGCGGCGAGAAGGAGGGTACTTATGCTAACGCCGAGCGCCGCGTACAGCATAGCGAAATTGTAGTTGCCCCTCCGGGACAAGCTAGACAAGACTGGGCTATCATCTGCGAGCTTGCCAGACGTTTAGGTCTAGGAGATTATTTCACATTCCAATCTCCAGAGCAGATTTGGGAAGAGGTGCGCAGGGTAGCTCCACACAACTACGGCGGAATGAGCTATTACCGCATCAAAAAATACCACGGACTTCACTGGCCGTGCCCTGATGAGAATTCTATGGGCGGACCTGCATTGTACCTTGATAAAAAATTCTTTACCCCGGACGGTAAAGGAAATTTTGTCCCGGTTCTATTTGTGGATGATAAGAGCAAGATCGAAAGCGCCAAAGAGGAATTCGCAAAGCGTATGAATATGCCGAAAGATTATCCTGTAATGGCGGGCTCCGTGGACGAGAAGACCGACGAGGAATTTCCGATCCAGCTTCTAACTACGCGTAAGGTTTACGAGTACGCAGGAGGCGCGATGACTAGGCGCTCTAAGACCGTCGAGCAGGGCGGCGACGCGATAGGACCGATTGCGGAAATGAATCCGAAACTCGCCGAGCGATACGGAATTTCACAGGGCGATTTCATCGTCGCGTGGAGCCGCTACGGCTATATCGCGATCAAGGCGGACATCACCGAGTGTATAATGGATGGTATCATTCAGATGTCTTATCACTACTGGGAGAGCTGCTGCAACGAGCTAACTAGCGGCGGCTGGGATCTCATCGCCAAAACGCCTACGTTTAAGGCAGCGATTCAGATTAAAAAGATTGACGAAGAGGAATTTTTGCGTATCCGCGAGCTTAAGCGCATTAAATTTCAAACCAATAAAGTCGTTTACGACGACTTCCACCACCATCCGATTAAATTCTAAGAATTTAATCTTATCCGTAGATTCGGGGGCTATGCTTCCGAACCTACTTTTTAACAATCAATTCAAATAATATGAAATTTTTAGCGATCTAGCCGTCTTGTGATATTTTAAAGATCAAAAATTTCAAGAATTCAATAAATTTCGCGGTATTAATACGCTTTTTTGCGTAGTTGCACTATCGATAAGAGGGCATAGAAATTTATCTACTATTTCATTTAATAGATGCGGCGGCAGAGACTGGGCATTCGCGATTTATCAAATCCTAATAAATTAGCCTTAATCAGAGCGGCGCAATGGAGTAAATTTTAAAGATAAGCATGATAATAAGGCTATTTTATCGCGACAAATCTTGCCAAATTACATTATTGATTAAATTTTAACGCGCGCAGGCTGATTTTATGCGAATTAGCCTATATTGTTGCCAAGAAATGCCATAATTTTAATAACACAAATGCAATTTTTGTGATTTTAATAGATGAATGCAAAAGACCCATAGGCTTTTTAAAGCGCTAGACACGGCTTTTAATCTTAATGGTCGCAAATGTCGGTTTATAGCATAGTTGGAGTAGTTTCGCGCTCCGTCCGAAATCCATAAATTTTGATTTTAAAATTTTAGATTTAAAATTCCGAATTCCGTCGTGCTTGGAATTTAGAATTTTTAGAATTTTATTTTATCGCGCGTTTTTTGGCATTCTATTTTCACGCGGGAGCCCTTTGCTGCGCCATATCACGCCGCTTGCGATGTTAAAGCTATTGCGCAAAAGCTTCTGCCTTGCTTGTGGATGAGATTTATGAAACTAGGCTCTGATATTGAAGCTATTGCGCCAAAGCTGCTGCGGCAGAATTCCATCTACTTTATTAAAAGTAGTTAGAATTTCCGCCGCTTATCGCGCCTGAACTACTTGTTGTGCCAGATCTGTTCGTCACACCTTATTTTTATCGCTCGCAGCACCCGCTTTACTTTGTTGCGCCTAAATTTTTGCCGTCCGTCGTGTTAGAATCGCTCGCAGCGCCGTGATTTTCGCTGCTTGCAGAATCTGGGCTTGTCGTACCGCTAGGACTTGCGGAGATCGGATTTGCTATGCTTTCGCCCGCGATGCCGCTTACGTTATTTATGTAGGCTACGGTGCTTATTTTATTCCATTCTCTGCCGATTTTCAAAAATGCGCGCTGGCTGTCTAGGATCTCTTTAAACATCGGATCTTTCGCCGCCTCCTCGTCTAAGATTTCATTCGTTGCTTTTTTAAGTGCAGCTATCACGTCCGCAGGAAAGTCGCGCACCTGCACATCCGGAAACTGCGCTTTTAGCTCCGCCCAAATGCGAGCGTTTTCATAAAAGCCCTTATTTTGGAAGTTCTCGCCGGCAAGTCTTGCTGCAGCCTCTAAGATCGCTTGAAGATCCGCAGGCAGCTTCTCTAGCGCCTTTTGATTTACCAGCAGTTGGCAGTCTCCCATAGGCTCTTGCCAGCCTGTGTAGTAGTATTTAGCCACTTTGTGAAATCCAAGTGGCATATCATAGACAGGGCTTACCCACTCGACCGCGTCGATCGTACCCATCTCTAACGCCATAAATAGCTCGCCCGTAGGCACCGTGTTTATAGTAGCGCCCAGCTTGCTCATCACCTCTCCGCCTAGCCCCGGTATGCGGAATTTAAGCCCTTGCAAATCTGCGACCGAGTTGATCTCTTTTTTAAACCAGCCGCCCATTTGCATGCCGGTAGATCCCATCAAAAAGGTCTTCATGCCGTATTGCGCGAATATCTTATCATTAAGCTCTCGCCCACCACCATAGTAATACCACGCGTGCTGCTCATCAGTAGTCATACCGAAAGGCACTGCCGTCCAGAGCATAGTTTTGGCGTCTTTGCCTTTATAATAATAAAGCGAAGTATATCCTAGATCGTATTGACCACTTTTTACGAAGTCGAATACGCCAAAGCTTGCCTTGTGCTTGCTCGGCGTATCGATGCGGATCTGAAGCCTGCCGCCACTAAGGCTTTCGGCATAGTTTTTAAAATCTTCAGCGGCAGCGCCTAAAACGGGCGTAGTCGCCTCCCATGTACTAGCAAGTCTTAGGCGATAAACCTTATCGTCGCCGAAAAGCTGCGAGCCCAAAAGCATGAGACATGCAAACAAAAAAATCTTTTTCATTTCTATCCTTTCATAAAGTTTTAAATTCATAAAATTTCAAAATTTAGCGCATCGCCGGCTTAAAATTTAATTGCGTCCTGCGTTACTGCTACGAAATTCTGCTTCACGGTGTCTATTTTATCGACACGTTGCCTTCTATTCTATTTTACGACGCTTCATCTTATCGGCACTTTGCTTTATAGGCGTCTTATTTCGCGACATTTTACTTCTTAGCGCCCTGCCCAAGCTTTTTTATTTTACAATGCCTGGCTTTGCGACGATAGAGCGCTGCGTTCGTTTTAATTTTGCCGCGTTCGGGCGTACTTACCTACACCTGCGCCATATCTAGCGATAATATTTTATCAAGCGCGCTTATTTAAAAACCTCTGGCAGCAGACCTATTTTGCTTAGAAACAACAAAAGTATCTTAAAATGCTATCTTTGCGCTTTTGCAGATAAAATTCTCTTTTTCTTTCAAAGCGAGCTTTGTCATTTCAGCAAGCTTAGACGCTACGCCATTTCTTTGATCTTAGACGGCAGAATCGTGCTTTTAAATTTAAAATTCCGCAATCTGGGTAATCTTTGCATCACAGGCAAGCAAAAGTTTAGCCTTTATATTTGAATTTTGCGCCTTAGTTGAGCGCAAAATTCCGCGCGGAGTTTCGATGTAAATTCCGCGAGAAGCCTAGATTAGAATTTTACGCAGAGCCATCCCGTGTTGTCTAAAATTTTTTGCAAAATTCCGTGCCGCAAAATGCACTTAAAATTTTAAATTTGCTATTGCGCGGAATTTCTTAGCGTAAATTTCAGACCTTGAAATTTTGCTCTTGTTTGACAGCATAAAATTTTAAAACAAAATTCTGTAGCCGCCATGCCTTAAAATTTTATTTGCAAAGCCTACTTGTTAAATTTTAAAATTTTAAATCTAAACCCGCAAAATTCCGTATTTTGCGTTTTGAAATTCTATTTCGCAAAATTTTATCTCGCGGATTTATCGCTCCATAAATTTCTGCGCTAAATGAAATTTTACTCCACATAGTTTGCGCTTCGTAAAATTCTAGCTCGCAAAATTTCGCTTAAAATTTCGCGAGCTAGCCCTTATTTTCAAATAACTCCGCGTGTTTGCCGCGCAAAAACTCTACCACGGCGATCACTTCGTCCGCGCCGCTAGCGTCCAAGTTTTCAAGCACCGTATCGATATTCTCGATGTAGAGCTGCGCCGCATCGGCGAGCCGCTCGCGCTTCACGCCCGCATAAAGCAGCATCGCGTCAAGCAGGATGTTGATCTCGTAGATGAGGTCTTGCTCGGCGATTTTTTCATCATTAGTTTTCATCTTCTTCCTTTGAAATTTGGGTTTTTTTCTCGATCAGATCCACGATTTGCGCCTTGACGGCTTCGTACGAGCTAGCGTCCTTAAAGCCCGCAAACATCCCGCCGCTCGCATTTACGTGCCCGCCGCCGCCGAGGAGCAGCTTTGCCATTTCGCTCACGTCGATCTTGCCGTCTGCGCGGAAGCTGAGCGTTTTTTTGCTCGTTACGTCGATGAAAAAATCGACATCAGGGTTTTGCGTCAAAAAGTCGTTGCCGATGACGCTTACGTTGCCGATATTGTAGGTCAAAATGCCCTTTTTATCGAGGTAGCTGATCTCGAAGCGCTGCTTTTGCGCGCTTAGGCGGGCGACTACGAAATGCGAGACGAGATTGCTTAGCGTATCGTCGCGCTCGCCTTTAAAAAATTCCTTCTTTATGCCGTGCAGCGCGCTATCTAGCGCGATGTGTGCGTCCGCCTCGTCTTGAAATTTAAAAATTTTTTCTAACAGGAAAAAGATATAATCCCTGCTCTCCCGCTCAAACATAATTTTATTGATCTCTTTCGCGCCCGAGACCATGCCGAGGCAGACCTTGCCGAGCTCAAACTCGCTCTGCTCCTTCAGCCAGATGTCCACGGCGTTTACGACGCGCACGAGCTTATCCAGTCGCGCCGTGCCGCCGAACATCGCGCTGAAAAAATCATACGTTATCTTCGTGGCGCAGCGCGACGAGTCCAGACAATACCACGGGAATTTTTTCGCGCACTCAAGTCCGCTTTGATGATGATCCAAAAGGATCACGCGGGCATTGCGACGGGCTATCTCGCTGCTAAATTTCTCGCACTGCGCGGGCAGTAAATTTAGATCGGTGATTAAAACCAGGCTTTTCTCGTCTGCGTCTACGGCGAGCCGCTCGTCGATACGGGCGAGGATGAGATCAAATTTTTCGTTTATCTCCTTGCCGTAGTTAGCGTTAAAAAATTCCACGTCCGTCAAATAGTGCGCCGCGACGAATTGCGCGCCGTAGCCGTCCAGATCGGTGTGGCTTAGGTGATATATTTTCATTTGCGTTCTTTGCCGATGATGTCTGCTAGCGTGATCGTATCCATATAATCATCGACCTTCTCCTGAAGCTCGCCGAACATTAGATTGACGCGGCACAGCGTGCGACCGTTCGGGCAGGCGTCGATCCCCTCGGCGGTGCAGTCAAATACCGTCGCCTTGCGTCTTTCGGCGCTTTTGATGATCTCGCTTAGCGTGATTTCATCCGCATTGCGCGCGAGCACAAAGCCGCCCTTGGCGCCTTTGAAGGAATTTAAAAGTCTCGCGCGAGCTAAATTTTGTAAAATTTTAGCCAAAAAGCTGCGTGAAATTCCAAGCTCGCTAGAGATCGAATCGACATCCATCGATTCCTCCTTACCCGCGATGCAGATCATTGAAAGCAGGGCGTATTCGCTTGCTTTTGTAAAAAGCATTTATTCTCTCCTTTGGTCTGAAAGCGTGCATTTTACACAAAGAAAGCAAAAATTTAGGTTAATTAAGTATAATCGCTTCCTATTTTACCGATCAGGAGGTCATTATGGCTTTAGACACGGCTCAAAAAGCACAGATAGTTGCGAAATTCGCTAGAAGAGAGAAAGATACGGGTTCTGCGGAGGTGCAAATCGCGCTTCTTACCGAGAGGATCACGCTTCTTACCACTCATTTGCAAGCAAATCCGAAAGATTTTTCATCTCGCTTAGGACTGCTAAAGCTAGTAGGTCAGCGCAAAAGAATGATGAAATATCTTAAAAACAAAGACTACGCAGTTTACTCCAAGCTCGTTAGCGAGTTAAATTTAAGAGATAAATAAGCTCCTTTACTCGCGGCGGCGTTTATTTTCGTCGCCGTGACTTATACGCGGCGTCCGTCAAACGGCGGGCGCTTTTTTTATACCCTAAATTTAGACAGCCACACTTTTTCAATTTTTGAATTTTTTGAGAATTTTGTAAAATTTATGAATTCTGCTTGGACTATGAAATTTTAAAATTCCGTAGAAATTTTAAAATTTCGTCGAATCCCAGCGGTTTGCGTCTGCTACGGAATTTTGAAATTACGAGCGGCAATAAATTTTATCTGCGCCGTCTTGCGTGCAGCCAGAATTATACATTCGCGTTATTTGTATCAAAATTTAATTGTTAAATTCCAAAAATTTGGATGAAGCTTTACTATGCCGCCAAAAATAGGGCGGCTCGTAGAATTCCGTTTTTTGGAATTTTTTAAAAATAATTTTGCTTCTTGCAATTTGAACTTTTATTTAAACGCCGCAAAGCTCATAAAATTCGCCCATTTAAAGATACTCTCGACGCGCTTAAAGCCCGCGCCCAGCGCCAAAGCGCGGTTTTCTGCTTCGGTGTAGGGCACGAGCACGTTTTCGAGCGCCTCGCGTTTTTGCGCGATCTCGTAGCGCGAGTAGCCCTGCGCGCGCTTGTAATCCTCGTAAATTTCGATCATCCGGCGCGCGAGCGCAGGCTCTTCGTAGATGATCTTTTCGCTAAAGATCAAAACCCCGCCTTCGCGCAATTCGTCGTAAATTTTACTCACGAGCGCGGTTCTACGAGGCGGTCTGATAAATTGTAGCGTGTAGTTTAAAATCACGGCGTCGCAGTCTGCGAGGCTCGCATCCAGCACGTCCGATACGCTAAGCTCGAGCTCGGCGCCAAACGCCGCCGCCTTGGCGCGGGCGTTTTGTATCATCGCCTCCGAGCTGTCGATGCCGCACAGCCGCAGATCTGGGCGCAGCGCAAACAGCGCCAGCAGCGCGGTCGCAGTCGAGCAGCCAAGATCGATCACGCGTGCATTTTGCGGCAGTATCCGCGCCAAAAGCTCGCTGCTAAGCCGTGTGCTGGCCTCGTAAAACGGCACGCTGCGCCCGATCATATCATCAAAAACCGACGCGACGCTGGCGTCAAACTCAAACTGCTTTTTGATAGGCTCTTTAAAAATTTCGTCTTTCATCCGTTTCCTTTTAGTTTCGCTATTTACGCGGTACTCGATTTATACTTCCTACGCATGCTAAACGCAGAATTCTCACGCCGTGCTTTCTGCACTTAAGCGACACTCGATTTGCGACCGCTACGCATGGAATTTTTGCGCTTAGTTTGCTCTGCGCGAAGCATACCTAAATTTTAAACGCAGCATGAGCGCTTTTGATGCGAGCGAGCTGTATCCCAGTTTGCGCCCAACTTCTAGCCCAAATACGCTCGATGCATGATTAAATTTCACGCCTTGCTTGACAGACCCTAAAATTCCGCGCCGTGCGAATACGTTCTTAAAATTTTGCGCCGCATTTAGCGGGCTTGGAATTTCTCAGCATTAAATTTTACGCCGCCAAATCTCGCACTGCCAAAACAGCTCCTTTAAATTCTTTAATTATGAACTTAAACTAAAAGCATAGCCAAAGCTATATTGGTAGAATTTCGCGCCCATTTTGCGATTTTACGCGCCGTAAAATGGAGCCCGCTTGACAAAATCCCGCGTTTAGCTAGGCGTATAATTTAGCCGCTTGGCTCTTGCTCGTAAGCTCAGCCCTGCTAAATTTTAAAGCTTCGCAGCACAACTAAGATTTTTTATCGTTCTCAATTCTCGGCACAGCTTGCACTTGCCTCGTCTTACATAAACCCAAGCCCAAGGTGCGTTAAAGTCCTGCAGGCGGTACGCCGTTAAAATATAACGACTTTTTAGCAGCTTGCGCGCCGCTTTTGTGTACACTTCCCATATGGCATCGCAGACGCAGACGGTGCACCAAGCATCCTCGGAGGCAGGCACACGACTTTTATACGGGATGCCGCAGACGGCTCATTTAATGCGCCATAGATGCGAAGCGCAGACGGATGCATTAAATTAAAGCGCACAGCCCGAAAATTTCATCTTTAAGCTTATAAGCCGTAGATTAAAATTTGCGGCTTCGTAGTACCGCCTCCGCCTCCGTAGCGTCTTTTAAAATCTGCTCTTTAAGCTGCGCTAGATCGCTAAATTTGCGATTTTCACGTAGGAATTTTATAAATTTCACGCAAGCAAATTTCGCGCCGCTGTTTTTGTCCGCAGCCTCTAAATTTTTATTTTCGACGCCCAAGCTCTCGCTCGCCGCAAAATTTTGTGTAGAAATTTCAGCCGAATTACACGCCGAAATTTCATCTAAATTTTGCGCAGAATGTGCGGCTTGCCCCCCGCAGCACGGCGCGTGATCTTGCGCGGAATTTAAACCCGCCTCAAAGCCTGCAAAGTCCCCTAAAATGTGCGTTTCAAGTGCAAAAGCTCCGTCGGTGCTGAGCCTATGCCCCAAGAAGCTCACGCTTGCAAATTCCTTGCTTCCAGTGCGCGCCAGGGTCGCATACACGCCGCTTTTTGGCATAAAATAGCCGCTCGCATCAAGATTTAGCGTCGCTACGAATTCCCGCGCCCCGCGCCCCTGACCGCGCACTACGCGTCCGCAGATCTCGTAATTTCGCCCTAAAAGCTCCGCCGCCTCTTCGCACCGACCGCGCGATAAAAGCTCTTTGATCCTGCTTGAATGCACGCCGCCGCCGCTTAAGCAAAACTCTCCTACGACGCAGGTTTGCCCGCGAAATTCGCGCCTTAAAAACTCCGCGCCCCACGCCCTATCACACCCAAATCTAAAGTCCTCGCCTACGACGATTTTTTGTAGATTTATGAAATTTTGCCTTAAAAGTGCGATAAATTCGCCTCCGCTAAGGCTTTTGATAGCGCGTAGATCGCAATAAAAAATCTTTTTGTTCGTAAATGCCTGCCGTGACGCAAAAGGGGTTAGCTTCGTGCCACCTCCTGCTAGGATTACGATTATTGCGCCGTGCTCGCCTAGGCGCTCAAATAATTTTTGATGTCCAAGGTGCATGCCGTCGAAGTTACCGATCGCTACAGCGCGCACATTATCGCGGTTTGCGCCTTGTAGCGTTGCGAAAATCTCGCCACGTGTGAACTGCTCGCTTAGGCGCGCACGCAGCACTTCCGCACAAGCAGGAAGCGTGCCTTGAGCTTGCGCGTCTACGCCATTGCCGCAAGTGCCGCCATAAGCCGTTTCGTTACTGCAAGCGGCGTCGGTGTCTGCTTCATCTGCGCGGTGCGCATCGCCGGTTTTGTTTTCGCTCAACTCTTGCCTTGGACGTTTGATATTTTGAGATGAATTCTCCCAATTGCTTGTGAAATTCTGTTCCGTAAAATTTTTCAAGCTGGAATTCTGTGCTACGAAATTTTGCTCTTTAAAATTCCGCAGCGAAGCCTCTGTATGGTCTTTGCCTGATTTTTGATTAGCCATTATTGCTGCTTCGTCCAGACGATTTTTTTGGTGTCGTAGCCACTGTGCTTCGCCTTTTTGAGATAGAGGATGCGGATCGGCTCGGGCAGGGTTTTGGTGCGCGATAGGATGTAAAGCTCGCTCGTATCGGCGCCGAAGATCAGGGCGTAGCGATAGTCGCCGTCCACCTGCGCCACGCGGTAGAGTGAGTCGGAAATCATGCCTTTTTGATAGAGCAGGCCTACGCTTTTATCGCCCGCAAACTCCAATACGTGCTGCTCGTTTTCGATTTTACCAGAGCTTGTCTTAGCGGTTTTTAAAAGATTGATCGTAGAGTTTTTATCGATAAAGCACTCGTACGCGGTGTTTTGCAGCTCGCCACTGCCCTTCATGCGGGCGATCTCGTACCAACCGCCGCTAAATTTAGCGATGTCGAAGTTTTTTACGATCGGCGCTTTTGGGCTCAGGCTTTTGGCGCATGAGCCCAAAAATAGCGCGCAAAACGCCAATATAATTAAGTTTTTAAATTTCATCGTTCATCCTTTTTAGAAGATAGAAAAATTCCCTATTTCCCTCTTTACCCGTGATTTTGCAGGCGCTAGCGTACAGTACAGTAAGCCCCAGCTCGGCGCATAGTCGCTCAAATTTCGCCCGTGCGGCGCGCACTGCTTTTTCGTCCCTGAGCACGCCTTTTTTATTTCGCTTGATCTCCGTGCCGACTTCAAATTGCGGCTTAAATAGCACGATGAGAGCGCTTTTTGCAAGGCTTGCGAGGCTTTTTAGGATCAAATTTAGCGAGATGAAGCTCACGTCGCAGGTGATGAGATCAAATTTCTTCTCGCTTGCAAACTCCCTGATGTCGGTGTTTTCGCGCACGATCACGCGAGGATCGCGCCGCAAAATTTCGCTTAGCTGCGAGCTGCCGACGTCAAGCGCAGTCACGCTCTTTGCGCCGCGCTGCAATAAAATTTGCACAAACCCGCCGGTGCTACTGCCCACGTCCAAAACATCTGCTCCAGCTAAATTGAAAATATCTTTTTGCGAGGGCTTTGTTTGTACCAGCTCCGCGCTGCTTTCTCTGCGGCACATGCCCGCCTTGCCACCCGATTTGGAAGCTTTCGCCGCATTTAAAATCTCTGCCGTATCGGCGCCCGCGTCCGTTTGCAAAAGCCCTACCGTCTCGGCTCCTGTGCTCGTCTGTAAAAATTCCACCGTTTGCTTGCCTGCACCGGTTTGTAAAAGCTCCGCCGTATCGGCATTAGTTTTTGCGGTACGGATCGCCTCGGTAGTTGCTTTAGCGCTCTTTGTCGTCGCGGCAGCCGCGCTTGGAATTTTATCAGCCTCGTTCGCGCCTAAAATTTTATCCGTAGCCGCAAAATCTGCACTTGAAATTTGCGTTGTTACTGCGCCCGCCTTTTGCGTAGCTGCCGCTTTACTATCCGCTCTTTTTGCGGTACTGCGCGGCTTTGAAATTTCTGCCGCCGAGTTAGACGAATTTGCGCCGCAGCTTGCTAAAAGCCCGTTTTCGGCTAGCTCATCCAAAAAGCCCGCAAGCTTGAGCGCGCCCCTGCTTACGTAAATTTGATCGGTCGCACTGATTTCGCCGCTCTGCTCGGGCGCGATCTGCACAGAGGGCCTGTTTTGCACGGCGCCTCGCAGCAAAATTTTATCCTGCTTTATCAGCGCGGCAGCCTGATTTCTGCTGATTTTAAGCGTATTTGCGACGAGCAGATCAAATCTCATTTTTTCTTTTCTCCGCGCCGCGATGAAATTTTAGAGCTTACGCAGTTTTTGCGCAGCCTTGAGCTTAAAATTTTATCGCGCATAGCAAAGTCGCGTGCAGCAGTGTCGCAAGGCTCAAACTTTAACCCGCGCCGTGCCGCAAATTTAGCCATACTGCGCATTGTAAATTTCCGCTCGCCGTGCGTTGCAAATTTTATTTTGCCGCTAGCGAAAATTTTAAAATTTTTCCTATCGGCGCAGTGTTTTAGTGGTGCAAAATTTGAGATATTCTTGCTTGCAGCCGCACCTGCCGACATCGCGCTAGAGGTTTTGGTGTCGCGGCAGGCGGAGCCCGCCCGCCTAGCAGAAATCGCCTCTCGGTCTGCCGCTTTTGCACGCGCCTCGAAGACCTGTGATCTAGCGCCGACCACTCGATTTGTCGCTTTTGCTCTTGCCGCTTGCTCATGCGCTACAAAATTTTTAAAATTCTCGCGCTTCATAAAACACACAAGTGCCGCAGGGTGGAGATTGCTTTTAAAATTTAATCCCGCGCCGTTTGCGTGTGGGTTCGGCGCCGAGCAAAAAACCTTCACTCGCCGCTCCCCGCAAGCGTTTCAGGCTCGCTCTTGCCGGGTAAATTTGCACCGGGCGTCGCCAGGCTCGCAAGCGCTTCAAACTCGCTCTCGTCGATCACCAGCACGCCAAGCGAGCGAGCTTTTTGTAGCTTGGAGCCCGCTTCTGCGCCTGCGAGCACGAAGTCGGTCTTGGCAGATACCGAGCCCTGCACCTTCGCGCCCATCGCCAAAAGCCTGGCCTTAAACTCGTCGCGCGGACGGCTGAGCGTGCCCGTGATGACGACGCTGCGGTCCGTGAAGGCGCTTTTGACGGTCTGCATCTGGGGCGCGCGAGGCGTGATGATTTCGCTTAGATTTAGAATTTTTTCGCGATTTATCTTGCAAAACTCCGCTAGGCTCCTTGCCATCGCCTCTCCAAAGCCCTCCAGGCGCAGGATTTCATCCTCGCTCGCATCCAGCCAATCCTGCCCGAATGCCGCGGCGATCTTGCGCGCGGCCACCTCGCCGATGTGCTCGATCCCCAAAGAAGCGATGAAGCGCTCAAGCGGCGCGTTTTTGCTCGCATTTATCGCGCCCAAAAGATTTGAAATTTTTTTATCCGCAAAGCCCTCGAGCCCCGCCAAATCCTGCGCGCTGAGGGCGTAAATATCGTCGATCTTTGAAATTTTGCCGCTTTCAAAAAGCTGCGTGATCGTCGCATCGCTTAGCCCTTCGATATTCATGCATTTTTTGGAGCAGAAATAGATCAGCGCGCCTATCACGCGCGCCTTGCAATCGAGGTTTTGACACTTTATGAGCGCGCCTTCGTCAAGTAACTTCTCGCCGCAAACCGGGCAGCGATCCGGGCGCGAAATTTCACTCTGCGTGCCATCTCTGCGCTGTTTATAAACGCTTGTGATCTTCGGGATCACGTCGCCGCTGCGGATGATGCCTACGAAGTCGTTTTTCATCAGCCCCAGCCGCGCAATCTCGTCGAAATTATGAAGCGTCGCATTTGAAACGTTCGCGCCGTCGATATTTACGCTATCTACGACGGCTACGGGGGTGACCGCGCCGGTGCGACCGACTTGCAGATTGATCTCGCGCAGCCGCGTTATCTTTTCGATCGCGGGGAATTTGTACGCGACCATAAAGCGCGGGAATTTCACCGTATAGCCCATCTGCGCACACTTTGAAAGCTCATTTACGCGGATTACCATACCGTCAAGCATCAGGTCTTTGCTCGCGCGCATGCTATGCAGCGCCTCGTACGCAGCTCTGATCTCGCTTGCGCTCTTGCAGATGCGGCAAAACTCGTCGCGCAAAAAGCCGAGACTGCGCACGAACTCCATTATCTGCGAGTGCAGCGCAAAGTTTAACGAATGCTCGCCGACCCCCCACGGGATAAATTTTAACTTCCGCTTCGCTACGATCGCGCTATCCAGCTGCCTCAGGCTGCCTGCGGCGGCGTTGCGCGGGTTTGAAAACAGGCTCTCGCCGTTTGCGGCGCGCTCGTCGTTTAGCGCGTCAAAATCGCTCTTTGCGATCAGCGTCTCGCCGCGGATCTCGATCCTTCCGGCGTAGGGGATCTGAAGCGGCACCGATTTGATCGCTCTTGCGTTTTGCGTCACGTCCTCGCCTATAAGCCCGTCGCCGCGCGTCGCCGCGCTTATCAGCACGCCGCCTTCGTAGGTTAAATTTAAGCTCGCGCCGTCAAATTTGGGCTCGACGTAAAACTGCGCGCCGCTCTTCTCGCCGCGAGCTAGCCACGCTAAAAGGTCCGCGTCGTCGAAAATATCCTCCATCGACCACATCTGCGCGCCGTGAGCGAGCTTGGAAAAGCCCTCGCTGATCGCGCCTCCGATGCGCTGCGTAGGCGAGTAGGGCAGCGCGAGCGTGGGATTTTGCTGCTCGAATTTCTCCGCTTGCGAATAAAGCTCATCGTACTCCTCGTCGCTTGCGATCGGCTTATCGTCGGTGTAATATGCCCGCGCCCACGCATTTAGCGTATCTACCGCGGATCTGTATTCATCGTAATTCATCTTGCGCTCGCATCTTTAAATTTTAAAATTCCGCGCGCCGCTAGAATTCCGCGTTCCGTTAAAATTTTACGCTCAGCGGCGAATCTGTGTACTTGAATCGCTGCGCCGCACAACGAGTAAATTTTAAATTCCATTGCCGAACTCCTTTAGCGCGCGCTCGTAATCAGCCGGCGTGTCGATGCCGATGCTTTCGGTTTCGATACCTAACATCGCGATCTTCTCACCGGCGCTTATGGCGCGAAGCTGCTCGAGTTTTTCGGTATCTTCCAGCGCTGAGGCGGGCAGGGCGCAAAACTGCTTTAAATTTCGCACGCTGTATGCGTAGATACCGATGTGTCCGAGGTAGCATTCGCATGCCGCGCGCGGGTAGGGGATGAGCGAGCGCGAAAAATAGATCGCAAAGCCAGCGTTATCAAGTACTAGCTTGACTAAATTCGGATCCGCCGCCGCTTGCTGGCTTATGTATTTGTAGCAGCTCGCCATAAATGCGCCCTTTTGCGTGATCATGGCGTGGGCGAAATCTTTAAATTTAATCAAATTTTCACTCTCGAAAAAGGGCTCGTCGGCTTGGATATTGATGATGATCTCGTTCTCCGCAAGCGCTGCGTTTGCGACCGCTTCAGCGATCCGATCGGTACCGCTTTGATGTTCGCGCGCGGTGAGAACGGCGTCAAAGCCGTAATCTTGCGCGATCTTCAAAATTTGCGGCTCATCCACGGCGATTAGCACGCGGTCTGCCTTGGCGGCATTTTGAGCCGTTTTGATAAACATCGGAACGCCATCAAACTCACATAAAATTTTATTTTTAAAGCGCGTCGAAGCAAGGCGCGCGGGGATTACTATCATTTTTTTATCCACTCTATTATGGCGTCTTTGATCTCGCTTTGCTCCACGACGCTGGAGTGTACCTGCGGCGCGCTAAAAAGGCGCGAGATCTGCGGCGGAATGTCGCTGTGAAATTCCTTCGAAAGTGCGATCATATCGGCTCGCTCGTCCTCGCAAGCCCTGCCTTTGATCGCGCCGATCATCGACGGCGTAAATTTAATCCACTTCGCAGTCGAGATGATGAGATTTAGGCGGCTTTCGTCAAGCAGCTTAAAGCAGGTCGCCGTGTGCGGGTCGATCAGCACGCCGTGCTCACTTTCTTGCTTGATAAACTTAGCGCACTGCGCATCGTCGCAAAAATCCGCTTCAAAGATCTCGCGCAGCTTCGCAAGCTCGCTCGCGCTAAGTTGATAAAATTTATCTCGCGCCAGGCTTTGCATCAGCTCGCTTGTGCGCGCATCGCCGAATAGATCGCTAAGCAGCCGCTCGACGTTGGAGCTAATCAAAATATCCATCGCAGGGCTGATCGTGCGGATGAGCTCGCGTTTTCGTAGATCGTAGATGCCGCGCGTAAAAAGCTCGGTTAGGATATTGTTCGCGTTTGAAGCGATCTTGATTTTGCCGATCTTTGCGCCCATCTTTTTGGCGAAATACGCTCCTAGCGCGTTGCCGAAATTTCCGCTTGGCACTATGACGTCGAAGGTGTTAAATTTAGCGCTCTGTTTTGCGTTCTGCGCGCTGTTTGCGCCCGCCGCCGCGCCAAAATTTTTGCTGCCCGAAGCGTTTAAATTTTTACCGCACGCCGTGCACTGATCGCTTTGCTTTAAA
This sequence comes from Campylobacter sp., assembly GCF_019423325.1. Classification (NCBI taxonomy): domain Bacteria; kingdom Pseudomonadati; phylum Campylobacterota; class Epsilonproteobacteria; order Campylobacterales; family Campylobacteraceae; genus Campylobacter; species Campylobacter sp. The sequence goes on from NZ_JAHZBQ010000001.1 coordinate 378,489, forward strand.
TTTTGCTCGGAGCTCAATACGCCGTGCTTTGAGAAATAGATACTAGCGTAGAGGTAATAGATGATCTGAAATAAAATTCTGCCGAAATTTACCGAGTTTGCGGCGCTTAGATTTAAATTTGCCCGCGCGAGCTCGTTTTTGAAATCCTCGTCAGCTAGCAGCGATTTTAGAGCGCGTTGCGTATCGTCGAAGTTGCCGCGCACGCCTACAATTTTAAGATTTGCCGCGCTTTGTTTAACCATCTGCTGGCGCTGTATCTCGCTCGTGCCGCCCTGCGGATAGAGGCAGACCGCTTTGATGTTTTCATCGTCCGCAAAAGCCTCCAGCGTCGCAGGCCCCGTGTCGCCGCTCGTGGCGCACATTATTAAGAATTTCTCGCCTCTGGATTTTGCGATGCTTTTTAAAAGCGCGCCGAAGGGCTGTAGCGCCATATCCTTAAACGCGAGCGTCGGGCCGTGGTAAAGCTCCAAAATATAGGCGTTTTCGCTTAGTTTTTTGATCTGGACGGGGCAGGCGGGATTTTCAAATTTATCGTAGCGCTTTAGCGCGCTCTCAAAGACCTCGCTGCTTACGTCAAAATCGAAGCTTTCAATGATTTTAAGCGCGATCTGTTTGTAGCTCAGATCCTCGCACTGCTTAAAAAAATCCTCGCTCAAAAGCGGCAGCTTCTCGGGGCTGAAAAGCCCGCCGCCGCTCGCGCTCGGATTTAGCAGCGCGTAGCTAAGATCCGCTTTTTGCGAAAAATCTCTCGTAGAAACCAGTTTCATCTTTTTCCTTTTTAAAATTTTAAAATTTACGCCCGCCTAGGCGCTTTAAATTTGATCGTTTGGACTTTTTGCACGGACTTGCGGCATTGCGGTTTTACGCCCGCCGCATCCGCGCTCGCACCTAAATTTCTTCCTTTATTAAACTTCCTATGCCGCCGTCCGTGAAAAGCTCAAGCAGGATCGAGTGCGGAATTTTGCCGTTGATGATATGCGCGGCATTTGCGCCGTTTCGCACGCATTGCAGACACGCATCGACTTTGGGGATCATGCCGCCTGCGATCGTGCCGTCCTTTTTAAGCTTCGAAATTAGCGCGGCATCGAGCTTGCTGATTAAATTTCCCTCTTTATCGAGCACTCCGTCAATGTCGCTTAAAAATATCGCCTTGCTCGCTTTTAGCGCGGCTGCGATCCTGCTGGCGCAGAGATCGGCGTTGATATTAAAGCTCACGTTTTCGTCCGTCTCGCCGCCCGCAAGCGGGGCGATCACCGGCAGATAGTCCTTTTGCAGCAGGTCGTTTATCAGCTTGGTGTTTACCTCGGTGATCTCGCCTACGAAGCCGTATTTTTTCTCATCGAGGAATTTTGCCTTCAAGAGCCCGCCGTCCTTGCCGCTGATGCCGATTGCGGGCGCGCCGTTTTGGTTCAAAAGCGCCGTGATCTCTTTATTTACCGCGCCGCTTAGCACCATCTCGGTAATTTCGATCGCGTCTTTATTCGTTATGCGAAGCCCGTCCTTAAACTCGCTCTGCACGCCGATCTTATCCAGGATCTGATTGATCTTTTTGCCGCCGCCGTGCACGACGATGATCTTGATGCCGACCATATGCAAAAGCACGATATCGCGGGCAAAATCAAGCTTGAGCGCATCGTCGGTTTGCGCCGCGCCGCCGTATTTGACGACGAAAATTTTATCTCTAAATTTACGGATATAGGGCAGCGCGGAGATGATTACTTCGGCGGTTTTGCTCTTTTTTATCATAAAATTCCTTTAAAAACCTTATTTTATCATAGCTTGGTTTATGTAGTTTTGAATTTCGCGGATAAAGTTTTCGCTTAGCTTCAAATTTAGCAAAATCACCGAAATTTCCGCGCCCAAATCCCTCAATTTCACGTAATCTTTTGCCGTGCATAGGATATGCTCCGCGTCCTCGCGCCTTAGCAGCTCTAAAATATGCTCTTTTTTGAAATCGTAATGATCGGGGAAAAACGCGTGGGCTTTTGCGAGCGGTAAAAACTCTTGCAAGCGCCAAGGCTTGGCGATGGCGCTGATTAAGATCGTGCGGGATCTCTCAAAACCCGCCTCTTTGGAATTTAAAATTTTATCCGCGGCGGCGGGGTTTAAATTTGAAATTTCATCTGTGGCGCGATTTAAATTTAAATCCGAAATTTCATCCGCGGTGGAATTTGAATTTTCATCCGCAAGATTTGAAATTTCATCCGCGCCGTTTAGCCCCTCTTGCAGATCCGCCGCCGAAATGATTTTAAGCTCCTGCAAAATGTCGCTCGGAGAGGGTATGAAATCCGCAAATTTATAAAAAAACGGCGGGTAGCGATACGCGGCGAACGGCAGGCAAAAGGGCAGCTTCGGCGCGCTTTGCGGGCGTAGCAAGATATCAAATTTAGAGATATTAAATTTAGAAAATCCGTCGTCCAAGATCACGAGCTCAAAGCCGAGAGTTTGCGCGCGCAAAATCCCTGCGGCGCGATCTTCGCTAACGATTACGTTTGCGCCGCGCAAAAACAGCGCGTACTCCATCGCCTCATCTCCGCTTTGCCGCACGTCGCAAAGTATCCGCCCGCCGAGCGCTACTTCGAGCAAGCCTCTACTTTTGCGTCCGTATCCGCGAAGGATGATGCAGGTTTTGAACTCCCCGTTAAATTCTTTAAAAAGCGCCCGCACTAGCGGGGTTTTGCCGCTTCCGCCGAGGGTTAAATTTCCGACGCTGATTATTGGAATTTTAAATTTTTGCGGCTTAGCAAAGAGCCTTTTTAGGCATACGATCAGCGTATAAAGTAGCGATAACGGCGCTAAAATCACTCCTAGCGCAAACCACGCGGGGCTCGGGTCGTATAGGTTTCGCTCGATTAGGAGTTTAAACACGATTTTGCGCTATCTCTTTGATCTGCTCGCAAATGTAGCTCACATCGTCGTCGCTAAGCGCCGTATAGATCGGCAGGGATAAAATTTGCTGATAGTTTTTAAGCGCATTCGGGAAATCATTGACCTTGTAATTATATTTGCTTTTGTAGTAGCTTAGCAGATGCACCGGCACATAGTGCAGCGAAACGCTCACTCCGCGCGAGATCAGCGCCTTGGCGAAATCGTCGCGGTTTTTGTCGATCTTTACGATGAATTGAGTATAGATATGCTCCTCGCTGTCGCTTGGAAGCGTCACGTGCGGGCAGTTTGCGAGCTGCTCGCGGTAGGCTGCGGCGATCTGCTTGCGGCGCTTTATAAAGGCGTCGGTTTTCTCAAACTGAGCGATGGCGTAGGCGGAATTTATGGCGTTAAGATCGTATTTTTGACCGATGCGATCGACGTCGTAGGTAAAGGACATATTGCCGTCTTTGTAAAAGGCGTCTCCCACGATGCCGCCGTTTCTTAAAATTTGCGCGGCGCTTGCGATCTCATCGTCGTTCGTAACGAAAAAACCCGCCGTAGAGATTGCGTCTTGCGCTTGAGGATTGATCTGAAAGCACGATATGAGCGAGCTTTTAAGCGCTCCGATTTTTGCGCCCTTATAGGTAGCGCCCATAGCGCGGCACGCATCGTCTATAAGGATGATATTTTCGCTTTTGGCGACCTCGCTGATGGCGTCTATATCCGCAGCAAGCCCTGCGATGTGCGAGATGAAAGCGCATTTTAGCTTTTTGTGGCGGTTCTGATCTATCGTGCGAGCAAGGCTTTCGCTCGTAATGTTAAAGCTTATCGGATCGATATCTACGAAAACGGGCTCTGCGTCGAAGTGGCGGATAACTTCGGCAACGTTAGGGAAGGAATTTACGGAGCATAAAATTTTATCTCCGCGCTTAATATCCATCGCACAAAGCGCCAGATGCAGCGCCGTCGTGCCGCTCGTAGTCGATACGGCGTGCTTTACACCGAAATATTTACAAATGTCCTCTTCAAAAATTTCGCTATATCTTATATCGCTGTTATAAAGGGCGCTTTTAATTAAGTCTTCCTCTTTTTTATCGATTTGAGCCTTATAAAACGGTATCTCTTTCATAAATCTCTCCTTAGTGCGCGGGCTCTATGCGGGCGACCGCGGGCGCGCGAAGCTTAAAATTATTTTTAAGAATTCTACGGACGATAAATTTCACCAGCTCTTGATTGTGGCGCGAGTTTTTCAGATATTTCAGATCGTCCGCGCAGATCTGCTCGCCCGAGCGAAATTTGGCCCTTAGATTAGGCCGCGAAAAAATATCTCTTAGCACGCTATCTAAAATCTCGTAGCTGTATCCAAGCTCACGTTCGTCGCTTTGATTTTCCCATAAATCGGCGCTGGGAGCTTTTTTTATGATCGCATCGTCTATGCATAAAATTTTTGCAAATTTAAACAGATCGGTTTTTAAAATTTCGCCGATCGGATTAAACGCGCAGGCTAGATCGCCGTAGATCGTACCGTAGCCTAGCATCCTCTCGCTAAGATTGCTCGTGCCTACGACTACTCCGCGTTTTTGCGCGCTGTAATCATAAAGCAAGCTCATGCGTATTCGCGCGGCGAAATTTCCGATGCGAAGCGGGTTTGCACCGGGATTTAAAGCGGTAAAATTTTCTACAAATGACGCGATCTCTTGGATTTCGTAGGGGATATTAAAGGATTCGCAGTGAAAGATGCCGTCTGCCATATTTTCTAAATTTGAACCCGCACTAGGCAGGATAAGTCCGTAAGTGGGGATCTCAGTAAGTGCACAAAGCGCAGAAACCACGGCGCTGTCAAGCCCACCGCTGATACCCACTACAAAGGCGTCCGCACCAGTCTCGTCGAGTCTCTCCGATAAAAAATCGGTCAGTTGCGGCAGCAAATCATCCAAAAACATAATATTTAGCCTTAAAATTTTACGTTAAATTGCGCGAATTTTAACTATTTTTGGCTAAATTACGGCTTTAATTTAAGCTTAAAAGGAGGATTTAAATGCAAATTTTAAAAAAAGCTTTCGGTGAATACGCGACGAACTGCTACATTCTAAAGGGCGAGCAGGGCGATCTTGTGATCGATCCTGGCGAGGGCAGCTTTGATTGGGTGATGCAAAATACGGGAAAGATCGCGGCGGTTTTGAATACGCACGGGCATTTCGATCATGTTTATGATGACGCGAAGCTGCAAAGGACGGGCGCTAAAATTTATATCCACGAGGAAGACGCCTTTATGCTGCGGGCGGATCCTTTTGAGACGATGCCCGAGCCCATAGAAGCTGATGTGCTCGTAAAAGGGCAGGAGCAAAGCCTTGAAATAGCGGGCTTTAACGTTAAATTTAGCCTTTTTGCCGGACATACGCCGGGCAGCTGTATGATTGAAGTGGACGGCGTGATTTTTAGCGGCGACGTAATATTCAAAGGCTCTATCGGCAGGTGGGATTTTCCCTTTTCAAGCGGCGCACAGATGAGAGAGTCTTTGCATAAAATTTTGCAGATAAAGGGCGATTTTGCGCTATATCCGGGGCACGGAGCAAATACTAGCCTAGCGGCCGAGAGGCAAAATTTAAAATATTTTTTGCAATTTTTTGAGCGCTGATCGTTTAAATTTAACTGCGTTTCGCCGCACAAAGAGCTGTGAAGTGGCGTGAAGTGGCGAAGTGGCGTTAAATTTTATACCGCTTTGCTCGTGGGCACCGGAATTGATACCACTTTACTCGCATCGCAGGCGCCGAAATTTGCCGCTTAATTTACGGTTGCGGGCGTTAAATTCTGCGCTGCGTTCGCACTATGACTGCACTAGCGTGCGCTGCGCAGATAAAATTTTAAAATTTACCGCCGCTTGATTAAATTTAGCAAAATTCCGCGCCGCCGCGCGTACAAGACGCAAAGCGTAACGCAAAAGCAAAATTTAAAATTCGTGCTGCCGCGCGTGTAAAGCGTAGTGCAAAAGGCGAAATTTAAAATTTGCGCCGCCGTACCGATCCTAGCCGCTACAATGTGATCTAATCCAATTCGAGCCCGCTAAATTTAGTCAAATTTTACGCTCTACCGAACACAAAATTTTTGCTGCGAGTCGATAAATTCAGTAAATTTTACGCGTTTTAAAGGCGCAGATCACGCCCGAAGCCGCACGTAGATACGCCTCGGGGCGGGATAGCCCTCGATCGTGTGCGAGCCGTCGAGCGGATCTAGGAAATTCTCCAAGCTCTGCCCGTCGATCCACTCCGTTTTGCGCTGCTCGCTAGCATCCGTGGGCTTTTGAGCCAAAATTTCAAAATCTCTAAATTTCGCCCGCTCGCACCAATTCTGAAGCGCGCCGACGGTCGGGACGAAGTAGATATTTGAAATTTTTGAGTAGCTGTTTTTCGGGCACAGTGCGAAATCGCCCGCTCCTTCGATATACATCGTGTCTAAAAACACCTCGCCGCCCGCATTTAGCGAAGCGCGCAGATCTTTTAGCATCTTTACGGGGTCGCTGCGATGGTAGATGACGCCGAGGCAGAAGATCGTGTCGAATTTGTGCTCGTAAAACGGTAGATGCTCCACGCCCAAAAGCTCGAATTTCGCGCCGCTGCGGAGGAATTTCTCGAGGAAGCGAAACTGCAGATAAAATAGCGCGCCGGGATCGAACCCCACGAGCCGCGCAGGAGCAAGCTCGCCCATACGAAACATATAGTAGCCGTTGTTGCAGCCCACGTCGGCGACGGTTTTGCCGCTCAGATTTAAAAACGGCCGCAGCAGGTTAAATTTCATGAAGCTTCGCCACTCGGCGTCGATGAAAAGATCATTCAGCGCGAAAGGCCCCTTGCGCCACGGCTTTAGCGCTCGCGCGATACGCAAAATTTCATCTCTCTGCTCCGCGCTAGCGTTAAAGCTTGCACGCACGACGTCGCCGCACTCGCAGTCGCATTCGCCTGTTTTCAACGCCTCGATCGCGCTTAAAATTTCGCGGTTTTGCCCGCTTTGCAGCTTTTTAAAGTTCTCGTCTCTGATTTTTTGCAGATCCATTTTTAATCCTAAAATTTCAAATTTAGCGCCATTTTAACATAAAATTTTATCCATTTTAAGGCGCAAAGAGATAAAATCGACTTGCAATTCAAGCAAAGGAGCAAAAAATGCAAGAAGCAAAAACGAGAAAATTTAGTCTCAGGTTTAATCACGAAATTTCAAGTAGTGGCGCAGAGGTGCGGCTTTGGCTGCCGTTAGTGCTGCAAGAGCCCTATCAGAGGTTGCTTGGCGAATATCATGCCCGCTCAAATGCGCAAGAGTCTGCTATCTGCGGAGATCATATAAGCACGTACTACGCGCGCTTCGCACCCGATAAAGAGGCAAGAGCGGGCGTCGGCAAATACGGCGAGCAAGGTGTCGTAGGCGAAGAGGATGATTATTTTGAGCTTAGCTTCGATATTGAAATTTCGGAGCGAAATACCGATTTTAGCAAGGTAAGCTTTAATGAAAATGAGCGCTTGAGCCCCGAGATCGAGGAGTTTTTAAAGCCTTCAAAGCTAATTCCGGTAGAAGGCGCTGCGAAACAAAAATCAGACGAGATCACCGGCTCGCTTAAGGGCGATCTAGAAAAGGCGCGCGCGATCTACGAGTGGGTCGCAAAAAATATGAGCCGCGATAATAGCGTGATCGCATGCGGCAGTGGCGATGCAGCGGCGATTTTAAGCAGCGGCAAGCTAAGTGGCAAATGCGCCGATATTAATAGCGTGTTCGTCGCGCTCTGCAGGGCAGCGGGCATTCCTGCGCGCGCTATTTACGGTATCCGCACGGGCGCGGCACAGAAATTTTCGCCTGAAATGGGCGTCATGGGCGCTCTAAGCGGCGGTGCGCTTGAAATTTCGGGCGCGCAGCATTGCAGAGCGGAATTTTATCTAAAAGGCTATGGCTGGATCCCAGTTGATCCCGCGGACGTTACGAAGGTGCGACTCGGCGAAGGCTTAAGCGAGGATGATTCTAAGCTGGCGCGGGTGCGCGAATATCTTTTCGGCAATTGGGAGCCGTGCTGGCTGGGCTTTAACTACGCTCGAGAAATCGTGCTAAATCCGCGCCCGGCGTACGTTCCGATCGAAATTTTTTCGCATCCGTATTGCGAAGTGGGCGGCACGCCGAAAGATCCGTACTCGCCTAAAAATTTTATCTACGAGTATTTTTCGCGAGAAATTTAATCCTCTGGCGGCTTGCATTTTACCGCCGCGATTTGCTTAAGCTAAGCCGCCGCGCTTCCTCGAAGCTCAACCGTTTAATCTAAGCGCACGCTTGGCTTTGCGACAGCGGCGCTTTTTGCGTGGTTTAGCCTACGCCGCCCGATACATACTGCCTCGCGCCTAGTTTGCGGGCTATCACGCCCGCTTTGGCGAAATTTCGCGCCGTGTCTTTGGGCGAAATTTTGAAATTTTAAAATTCCGCGGCGAGCAAAATTCTAAAATTTTAAAGCGAGCGAAATTTTGAAATTTTAAATATGGATAGAATTTTAAAATTTACGACTTGCGGAATTTTAAAATTTAGCGATTTCAAAGCCGCAAAAGGCTAAAATCAGCGCGTAAATTAGGGCTAAGGCTTAGCCATTTTATTTTGAAGGCATTTCATGCAAAGACGCGATTTTTTAAGAAACACTGCGATTTTAGGCGCCGTTATGGCAACTCCGAGTACCATTTTGGGCGGGGAAAAAGTCATTGGCAAAAAGAGAGCTTTCGGGCTATCGCTAAATCACGAAATTTTGGAGAAGGGTAAGCAGACGCGGCTTTGGATACCGCTTCCTCTTATCACGGAGTATCAAAAAGTAAGCGACATAAAATTTGACGGCAATTTTAACGATCCGTCCGTGGACTACGGCGAAATTCCGACGCTCTATGCCGGCTACGTCGGTGTGGCAAAGCCCACGCTAAATATTAAATTTAGCGTCGAGACCTTTGAACGTAACACCGACTTTAGCAAGGTAAAATTTAATCCGAACGAAAAGCTTGGCCCCGAGGTGGCGAAGTTTTTAGAGCCTAGTGCGCAGATTCAAATCGACGGCGTCGTCAAGCAAAAATCAGACGAGATTGCAGGCGGCATAAAGGGCGATTTGGAAAAGGCGCGCGCGATCTATACGTGGGTGGCAAACACTATGCAGCGCGATAATAGCGTGCTAGGTTGCGGGCTAGGGGACGTGAAGCAAATTTTAAGTAGCGGCAAGCTAAGCGGCAAATGCACCGACATAAATAGCGTTTTCGTTGCACTTTGCCGCGCGCAGGGCATCGCCGCAAGAGAGATGTTTGGCATCCGCGTCGGCACGTCGAGATTTAGCGCTCAAATGGGCGCCGCGCCTAAAGACGGCGTCAGCCATATCTCGGGCGCGCAGCACTGCAGGGCGGAATTTTATCTAAAAGGCCACGGCTGGATCCCAGTCGATCCCGCGGATGTCACGAAGGTGCGCCTAGGCGAGAAGCTAAGCAATGACGACAGCAAGCTCACTAAAATCCGCGAGTATCTTTTCGGCAACTGGGAGATGTGCTGGATCGGCTTTAACTACGGCAGAGACTTCACGCTAAGCCCACGCCCAGCGCAGTTTCCGATCAATAATTTCGGCTATCCTTACGGCGAAGTGGACGGCAACACTCTTAATTACTACTCGCCGAAAGATTTCAGCTACGATTACAGATCGAAGGAGTTGTAGCGGCTCGCGTTTTGCTATGCGGAACGTCGAACTACTTGAGCTTTTTGAGTAGGTATACAAGAGAGGCTTCCCGCTAGACGACTTTGGGCGGATGTGTAAAAGCGCGCCTAATCTAAATGTTGCCGCGTCTGCATTGGAAAAAAATTCCGCGCTTTATTTGGCGTGGAATTTTAAAATTTTTTAGAATTTTGTGAGCGACATGGCGGCGGAATTTTAAAATTTCAAGATGAATAAAATTTTGAAATTTTTCGGCGCGTGAAATTTTAAAATTTACGGCTTATGGAATTTAAATTTTACCGCTCTGCGCCACTCTACGCGCAATTTGGTAGCGGTAAATTTTGCAGATAAAATTCCGCGCCAAAAGCAGGCTGCGGTGCGATAAGATTATGGCAAGATTATAATTAAAAGGTAAAATTTGAAAACCAAACTAGAAAATTCCGCGCAAGAAACCTTGGCGCAAAAGCGAGAAAATCCTGGCAAAAATCGCTTCAGCACGCGCAGTTTGTGGCTGATATTTGTCGCGATTTTTAGCGCGGTCGCGGCGACGTTTTGTTGCCTACCTGCGCTTTTATTTTTGATTTTCGGCACGAGCTTTTCCATTTTTTCAGGCGCAGAGGCTTTCGGCAACTACCGCGCGCCGCTTTCTGCGTTAGCGCTTTTTTGCTTCGCGCTTTCTGCATTTTTCTTTTTCAAAAAGCCGCGTACATGCTCACTGCAAAGCGGGCGCAAAAAATGGATTCTGATCTACGCGCTCTTAGGAGCCTTGCTTGCCTTTATGCTTACATATCCTGAAATTTTAGGAGGGCTTTATGCGTAAAATTTTATTTTTGATGCTTGGATTTACAGCGCTTTTTGGCGACAAAGAGGTTAAAATTTACGTGGAAAAAATCCACTGCCCGCTCTGCACCACGATCGTGCGAAAGGCGCTTTTGCAAACGCCAGGCGTGATAAGTGCGAAGGTCTCGCAGCAGAGCAAAACCGCAACCGTCGCGGCAAAAGATGATGCAAACGAGACCGCGATGCTTGAGGCGATCGCGAAAACGGGCTATGAAGGCGTAATCGTAAAATAAAAATCCCCGGCAAAATTCTGACTAAATTTTAAATAAAATTCTTGCTAAATTTCGGTAAAATTCATGCGACTTTGTATAAAATTTCATTTTGCGCGGCTTGCCTGCAGCGTAAGCTAACGCGATTGAAATTCTGCACATGTTTTGCGGAAGCGCTATGCCGGCGCGGTCGCTTTTAAAATTTAACGGGCGTGTCGCAATAACGCGTGGATATAATAAATTCAAAAGGAGCAAACATGCAAAAAAACGAGGTTATGAACGATTTTAAGAAGCTGTGCGAGATACCGCACTGTAGCTGCGAAACGGAGCAGATGAGGGAGTTTTTGGCGGATTTTGCGCGCTGCCTGGGCTTTAGCGTAAACGTCGATGAGGCTGGCAACATCCACGCCGTAAAGGGCGAGCCTAAAATCTGCCTGCAAAGCCACTACGACATGGTTTGCGTGGGCGCGGCGCCGAATTTGCAGCTCATCGAGGAAAGCGGCATCCTAAGGGCGAAAAACTCGAGCTTGGGCGCTGACGACGGCATCGGCGTGGCGATGATGATGGGCGCGATGAGGGAGTTTGCAAATTTGGAGTGTCTATTTACCAACGACGAAGAGGTCGGACTCGTGGGGGCAAACGCCTTTAAGGGTAAAATTTTATCGCCGAATTTGCTAAATTTAGACAGCGAAGAGGACGACCGCGTGACGCTGGGATGCGCCGGCGGTATAAACGTAAGCGCAAAAATAGGCGCCGCGAGCGTCAAAAAGAGCGGTAAAATTTACGAGATCGGCGTTACTGGGCTTAGCGGCGGGCACTCGGGCAACGAGATACATAAAAATATCCCAAACGCGACGAAGCTGCTGGCGAAATTTCTCGCCGAGGAGGGCTGCGAGCTAATCAGCCTGGATTTTGGCGAGAGGAGCAACTCGATCCCCGCAAATGCCGTGTGTAAGGCGCTGTGCGCGCATGAGCCGGCGCAGCGCGGCCTAGCGTGGGTAAAGAGCCTAGGCGAAGGCGAAGCGGACGTGCTGGTAAACAGCGGCAAAATTTTAGCGCTAATTAACTCCTTCGCTCAGGGCGTGCGCAGCTACGACACGCAGCTTGGCATGGTAAACGAAAGCATAAATCTCTCGACCGTTAAGCAAAAAGAGGGCGTGATCGAGTTTGACTTTTTCGGACGCGCGATGAAGCGAGAGGGGCTCGAAAATCTGGGCTTTGAGACCGCTACGCTGGCTAGCGCGCTTGGTTTTGACGTGAGAGTAGCCGACCGCTCGGCGAACTGGGCGCCGCACGTCAGCGACTTCGCGCATCTGGTGCTTGAGGAGTTGCAAAAACAAAAGCCGCAGGCTAAATTTGCCGCCGTGCACGCAGGCCTTGAGTGCGGCGTACTGGTCGCAAAACAGCCCGAGCTGCAAGCCTGCTCCATAGGCCCGAACATCTACTCGCCGCACTCCGTGAACGAGCACTGCGAGATAGCGTCGGTGGAGATGATGGCGGAAGTCGTAAAAAATATAATCGCTAGATTGCAATAAATTTAGCGGCTTGTCTTTTTGTCCTATACTTCGTTGGATTCAAATTTTACTCGGTCACTACCGACGAGGTAGCTCCCGTCGTAAAATTTAAATCCGCCTCGTCTAGAACAAAAATACTTCGCCTTTAAAATTTAACGGCGGCTTGGCTCACGAGCGCTTTTTAAAGAGATTTTTGCTTCGCTTTGCTCGCAACTGCTTTTTGAAAAGTTACGAATGCAAAGAATGAAGCGGAGCGGACGCTAAAATTTGCTCAGCGGGATTACTTACCGAAATAGAAATTTAAAAGGATATAAAAATGGAAAGCCAGATCAAAAATTTTCTGCAAAATTGCGAGCAGATTATTAAATTGCAGGTAAAGCGATACGAAAATCGTAGCACTTTTGCAACCAAAATTCCACCCGTTTTTATACTGCCTTATGATGAATTTGAGAAAAAATACGGCTCAAATTTACATTTGGATAGTAGTTTTGATGTGCTGGTGTTTGACGGCGATCTTAGCCTGTCGGGAGGCACGATAAATTCCGCTTGGCTTGAGGATAAATTTAGCGAAGCGGGCGGTAAAAATAGCGCACGAGCGATGTTTGTTAACGGAAATTTATCCACCGGCGGCGATATCATCGATGATGATTATCTGTTTTTACAAGTCGCCAAAGATACGGCGTGTGATTATCTGCATTCGCAGGACGGCGTTATCGCGATCGGCGGCAATCTAACGGCGCTTTGGGGCATAAGCGGCGAATACAACGACGGAATGTTGCAGGTTTTTGGAAAAACGCAAGCGCCGTATATCGTCTCAAACGACCACGCGATGCCTGATTATAGCGCTAGCGAATGCGTCTATATCCTAGATGGACGGATCGGTCAAAGCTACCTGGGTGCGCTTGATGGTTGGGAATTTTTTGAAGATTGCGAGCTGATGTTTAAGGACGGAATTTGCGTAGATGAGCATCAGATCGATATTTCTACCTTTTTTAAATTCGTAAAAAAGGGCGCTAATCCGCTGGTGGACTTTAAAACTTTTGAAGCTAGAAAAGCCGCCTGGGACGAAGAAAATGAAGAGCAGGAGCCCGAATACGCAAGCGATCTGCCCAAAAATTCCGAGACTATCGCCGAGATGATATATTTAGAAAATTTCAGCGGCAGCTATGAGGAGCTATACGAGTATATGGTGAGCGAATTCGAGGCTATAGAAAAAATCGGCGACGAAAGCGAAAAATATGCTTATGGCGGCAGAGCTTTCAAGCTGTCTATCATTGCGGCGAGAATGGCGGAAAATTGGCGGCTGATTACCCAGCGTTACTCTGCGCGGCAGATAGACGAGCTACGCAAAATCATCATTAAGAGCGCGACTAATTTGGCTGATTATTTTTTAAAGATTGGCGATAAAAAACAGCTTGCGTTCATCTATGAATTTTTAAACGATGATGCGGTGAGCATCGAAAAGGACGAGCCGTTTTTATATGAAACGCTGGTGCGCGCGAGCTTGGAGCTGCAAGATTACGATAACGCTTACGCGTTAGCGTCCGTCATCGATAAAAAGTCCGAATTTTTGCCGCAGGAGATGGCAAAAAGCATCGCGGACGTGATTAAAAGCGAAGGATACCGGGCTTGGCTGGCAAAACAGTAAGCTCCGAAAAGCAAAATTTTAAATTTTTCTAAAAGATAAAAACCAAAGAGGCGTTTATAAAATTTCAATCTAAATTTTCCGCGCCATAATAAGCCGAACATCTGTCGTAAAGCGGCTTTAAGCAAGGCGTCAAAATTTTAAAATTCCGTCAAATTTAAGTGCGTAAATTTAAGCCCGCATCTGCAGGCTGAAATTTTACGGAAAATTCTTATCCTTGCTGCTGCACAGCTCGTTTAAAAAGCACTCCTTGCAGTTTGGCTTGATCGCCTTACAGGTGTAGCGGCCAAAAAGCACCATGCCTTGGTGCAGCTTGCCGAGGTCCGTCTTAAAAGCTTCGCTAAGATCGCGCTCCGTAAGCTCAGGCGTCTTTGCACGGCTCAGCCCCAAGCGATGCGCAACGCGAAATACGTGCGTATCCACCGCCATCACGTTTGCGCCCGCGCCCTCCAAAAGCACGACGTGAGCGGTCTTTTGACCCACGCCCGCAAGAGATTTGAGCCCCGCTTCATCAAGCGGCACGACGCCGCCGAAGTCGCTAACCACCGCCTGCGCCATTTTGATTAAATTTACCGCTTTGTTGTTGTAGAAATTGCACGAGCTAATTAGCAGTTTAACACTCGCCAAATTGGCCTTTGCAAGCTCTGCAACGCTAGGGAATTCCGCAAAAAAGCGCGGCGTGATTAAATTTACTCGCTTGTCGGTACACTGCGCGCTAAGCATCACGCAGACCAAAAGCTGATAGTTATCTTTAAATTTCAACTCACTGCGCTCTTCCGCGAAGTTTTGCAGAATTCTCTTTTTTATCTCTAAAATATCTTTTTTACTTCTCATTTACATTTCCTCAAGTCGGAATTCTACCCTAAAATTCTAAAGTACAGTTTGATTGTTAACAACTTTGAGTTATAATCGCCGTTAAAATTTTTTTAAGGAATTGTGATGAAAAAAGTTTTATTTACAGCACTTAGTTTGGCTGCCGCTATCAGCCTCAACGCTACCGTTTACGCTACCGTCAATGGCAAAGACGTAACCGAAAAGGAGCTTGCTCCGCTACTTCAAGGCATAGGCAATGTAGATATCGCTGCTCTTAATGCCGATCAAAAAAAGGAGCTTATCGATAAAGGCATCGATCTGATGCTGCTAACGGATGAAGCTAAAAAATCGGGCGTTATGGACGAAGACGTTTATAAAAAAGAGCTTGAAATCGTAAAAGATAACTTAGCGCTTCGTGTATGGCAGGCTAAAGAAGCCAGCAAAATAAATATCGACGATAAAGAAATAGCCGATTTTTATAACAAAAACAAAGCGCGCTTTACCGAGCCTGCGAGAATCAAAGCGGCTCAGATCGTCGTTAAAACCGAAGCTGAGGCAAACGATATTATTAAGCAGTTAAAAGGGCTTAGCGACAGTGCGCTATTTACTAAATTTGCAGAGCTTGCCAAAGCTAAATCTATCGATCCGCAAGCTAAACAAACCGGCGGCGAGCTAGGCTGGATGCCTAGCGATCAGGTCAAGCCTTTTGCCGATGCGATCTCTAAGATAAAAGATGGTCAAATCACTACTAAAGCGATTAGAAGCAGGGTTGGATATCACGTCGTGTTAAAAGAGGAGTCTCAAGCTAAAAAGCAGTTAAGCCAAAGCGAGGCAAAGCCTTTTATTGAGCGCGTGCTTAGACAGCAAAAAGCGGCAAAAGTAGTCGAGCAAAAAGCGGCAGATCTTCACAAAAACGCTAAAATCGAGTATAAATAATATAGGAGCTAAAAATGGGCGTTTTAGATATAGTAAAACCGGGCGTTTTAAGCGGCGATGACGTAAGTAAGGTCTATGCGTATGCGAAGCAGCAGGGCTTTGCGATCCCTGCGGTGAACGTAGTGGGGAGCAACTCCATAAACGCCGTTTTGGAAAGTGCTAAAATCGCAAATTCGCCCGTTATTATTCAGTTTAGCAACGGCGGCGCAGCGTTTTATGCGGGCGCTACTTGCCCTAATGCCGCAGTTTTAGGCGCTATTGCAGGCGCACATCAAGTGCATGCTTTGGCGGCTCATTATGGCGTTGCGGTGATTTTACATACCGATCATGCCGCAAGGAAGCTGCTCCCGTGGATCGACGAGCTTATCAAAGCTAATACCACTCATAAAAAAGCTCACGGCGTGCCGCTGTTTAGCTCGCACATGCTCGATCTTAGCGAGGATGATTTGGAGTTAAATTTAGCGACCTGCGAGAAGTATTTGGAAATTTTAAGCGATCTTGGAATTTCGCTTGAGATCGAGCTTGGCGTCACGGGCGGCGAAGAGGATGGCGTCGATAATACGAGCGTCGATAACGCGCGGCTTTACACCCAGCCCGCAGATGTCGCGCAGGCCTACGAGCAGCTAAGCAAAATCAGCGATAGATTTAGCATTGCAGCGAGCTTCGGCAACGTCCACGGCGTGTATAAGCCGGGCAATGTCGTGCTGAGACCTGAAATTTTGAAAAATTCGCAAAAATTCGTCCGCGAGAAATTTAATCTGCAATCCGAGAAGCCCGTAAATTTCGTCTTTCACGGCGGCAGCGGAAGCGAAACCTCCGACATCAAGGCAGCCGTAAGCTACGGCGTAGTTAAGATGAATATCGACACCGACACGCAGTGGGCATTTTGGGACGGCGTGCGCGCTTATGAAGCCAAAAATCGCGGCTATTTGCAAGCTCAAATCGGCAATCCGGAAGGCGAGGATAAACCGAATAAAAAATTCTACGATCCTCGCAAGTGGCTGAGAGCAGGCGAGCAAAGTATGGTGGCGCGCTTGCAGGTCGCATTTGACAATCTAAATTGCCTAAATAGGAACTAATATGGATCGCCCGAATAACGAAGTGCTCGATATCACGCTACCTGAGGCGAAGGAGCGCTCGCTAGCGGGCGTTTTTTTTAAGATCGTAGCTCTGCCGATCGCGGTTTTTGTGGTGTTTTTGCTGGGCTATTTGGGGCTTATCGGGCTGAAGGTAGAAACGCACTCGATCCTGATGCTTGCGGTTTTGCTCATTATTGCACTAATTTTAGCCCGCCACAACGCCGAATACGGCTGCTTAAATTTTCAAAATAATATCGATGATTTCAAGTGCGAGCTGAAAAATTACATTGTCGCCAATCTCTTAAGTATCGGCGGTAAAAAAAAATCAGATGCCAGCTTTGATCTTTTTGTGGACGAATACGGCTACTCGCTGCGTAATCAAAACTACGCTTCCGTCGCGTCGGCAGTCTTTCCGATGCTTGGAATTTTAGGAACTTTCATCTCGATTGCGATTTCGATGCCGCACTTTTCCTCAAGCAATATCGATGGGCTCGAAACCGAGATCGCACAGCTTCTAGGCGGCGTAGGTACGGCGTTTTACGTCTCGATCTATGGAATTTTCTTAGCGCTTTGGTGGATATATTTTGAGAAAAAAGGCATTAGCAAATATGAGCGTCTGCTCATCAAATACAAAAATTCCACTAAAAATTTCTTCTGGAACAAAGACGAGATCACGCAGGGCTATCTGAGTGAAATTTTAAACACTAATTCTGAAATTTCGCGCTCATTTGCGATGATGAGCTCTACGAATTTTACCGAAAGGCTAAACCGCCTAATCGATGAAAAAATCGGCGCTTTTGAAAGCGTGATGGAAGCCGAGAAGCGAAGTATGGCGATTACACAAGAAGAGCTTGAAAAAGCAGGCGAGATGATCCAAAGGACAAATCTCGCTCACGGTGAGTTAGATAAGAGCTTCGCTCAAATTTTATCTGCGCTTAAGTCCGTGTCTGCAAGCCTAATCGAAATTCAAAACGGAATTTCCGCGCAGTATCTAAGCCAGTCTAAGACTTTAACGGACGGGCAAGGCGAGCTGACTAACGTTACGAGTGCATTAAGCGCTCAAATCAAGAGCCTAAATGCTTCCTTGGGCGGGTTTGCGGGCGAAATTTCAAGTTCGCAGAATGCTTACGCCGCTAAAATTGACGCTAGCTTTAAGGGGCTAAGCGCGGATTTGAAGGCACTTTTAGGTGGAGAGGGCGCTGCGCAGACGAGCAACGAAAGCATCATCGAAGAGCTTCGAAAAACGCTTGCAAGCATTGATGAAAAAGCACTTTTAGATGAAAACGAATAACGAAGAAAAAGAGACCTTTTGGATCGCGTACGCCGATTTGATGGCGGGACTGCTTTTTGTTTTCGTGCTTTTAGTAGGCGGCATCATCGTCAAATACTTCCTCACGCAAAGCAACCTGCAAGAGAAAGAAAGCCAAATTTCAAGTGCGCTAGCAAGCCTGCAAAGCCAGGAGAAAAAAAGCGCCGAGCTTGAGGCGCTGAATAAAATTTTTAGCGATCAGCTCGAGAAGCTAAATATCGAAAACACCGACCTTCGCAAGCAAAATTCCATCTATTTCATACAGATCGAAGATCTGACCGAGATGGCGGAGAGGCTGAAAAAAGAGAATTTAGACATAAACTCGCTTCTGCAAAAAGCGCGCGAGGACGCCAACGCTACGATCAGCCAAAACGAGCTTAAAATCGCCTTTTTGCTCGATCAACTCACGCAGAAGGAGAGCGATTTTAATAAAATTTTACAAGACCTCAACGTCACGAAAAACCGCATCCGCAACCTCACCGGAATGAAGGTCAAGATCATCGCCGATCTGAAGGAGAAGCTGGGCGGCAAGATCCGCATCGATAACGAAAGCGGCGCTATGACGCTAAGCTCGTCGATCCTTTTCGACAAAGGCTCAAGCGAGCTGAAAGAGGGCGCCAAAGAGGCGCTCCGCTCGACGCTGCAGAGTTATTTCGCCGCGCTTTTGAATAACGACGAAATTCGCGAAAATTTAGATCAGATCATCATCGAAGGGCACACGGACAGCGACGGCGGATATTTGTACAACCTCGAGCTGTCGCAAAACAGAGCGTTTGCGGTGATGGATTTCATCAACTCATGGAATAAAGATGAGCGGCTGCAAAAATATCTCATCGCTAGTGGTCGTAGCTACACGCAGCCCGTGATGCGCAGAGGCGTCGAGGACAAGGACGCCAGCCGCCGCATCGAGATCAAATTTACCCTTTCAAACAAAGAGGCGATGGAGGAGATCAGGAAATTTTTGCAGTTCGACGCGAACGCTACGAATTAGTAGCTCGCCCTTAACGGCTTGCTCGAAATTTTAGCCCGCAAAAAAGAGGACTTAAAATTTTAAAATTCTTAAAGAATTAACGGCTCATCTGAAATTTCAAGGGCGGCGGAACGTATCCTTTTATTTTGGTGCGAATGTCGTAATTTGGCGCTTGCTAAATTTTACGCAGTACCTACGCAGCATCTGCCGCGACGGAATTGGTTTAAATTTTAAGTCCGCGCATTTTGACGCGCTTTTAGCGCTGCCGCGCGATAATATGGTTTAAATTTAGACCTTTAATTTAAGCCGTAAATTTAAGCAGGCCCACGGGCGGCTTAAAAATTTAAATGAATTAAAAGCCTAGCTCATTTAACTTTTTATATCCGTCGCAACCGACTTGAGATCCTAAATCGCAAGCCTTATTTAAATATTTTTTTGCAGTGTTTGTATCCTGTTTTACGCCTTCACCATAGAAATATGAAATCCCAAGATTATAGCAACCGTCGGCAAATTCCAAGCGACAAGCCTTCGAAAATAGCTCGTTTGCTTTTTTAGAATCTCGCTCTACGCCCTCGCCCGAATAGTATAGGACTCCCATATTGTAGCACCCATTGACTAATCCTAGATCGCAAGCCTTAGAATATAACTCATATGCTTTTTTGTAGTTTTGCTTTGTGCCACTACCATTTTCATATGAATTCCCGAGATTATAGCAGCTTTGGGCAAGCTCTAACTCACAAGCTCTAGAGTATAGTTCATTCGCTTTTTGGTAGCTTTGTTTTACGCCTTCCCCTTTTTCATATAAAATTCCAAGATTATGGCAGCTTTTGCCATGTTTTAAATCGCAAGCTTTCAAATATAGCTCGCTTGCTTTTTTATAATCCTGTTTTGCGCCTTCGCCCGAGGCATATAAAAGCCCGAGATTGTAGCATCCGTCACCTTCTTGCAAATCGCAAGCTTTGGAAAGCATTTCGATCGCTTTTTGATAATCTTGCTTTACTCCCTTGCCTGAGTAGTATAAAACACCCAGATTGCCGCAAGCTATGCTATTTTTTAAGTCGCAGGCCTTAGAATACAGTTCGATCGCTTTTTTATAATCTTGCTCCGCGCCCTTGCCGTATTCGTATGACGCCCCCAAGGTGGTGCAACCCCAGCCGTCGCCCAAACTACAGGCTTTAAAATTTAGCTCCCTTGCTTTCTCATAATCCTGCTTCACACCATCCCCTGAATAGTATGCCATGGCGAGATTTACGCATGCTAAGGTGTTGTTATTATCGCATTCGCTTTGCAACTTGCTTATACCGGGACCCTCTTGTTCTGCCGATGACAAAGCTGTGGCTTCTGCTAGCGATAAAGTCGCCGTGGCGATCAGCGCTAAAAATATCTTTTTCATACATCGCTCCGTTTAAAATTTCGGTTATTTTATTTCATTTTCGCTTAATCTTTTGAAAATCAGCGAGCTGTAAATTTACATCGCCGCGAGCTTAAAGGCGAAATTTAGCAAAAAGCGTTAAAATTCCAAGCATTACAAGGAGCAAAAATGAAAATTTTAAAAAGCACGAACGCAAATTTTAAAGAGGAGTTTGCGAGGTTAATGTGCCGCGGCGAGACGGACATGAGATCGGTAATGCCCGTCGTAAGCGGCATCATCGAAGATATCAGAGCGCGCGGCGATGAGGCGCTAGCCGAACAGATAGAGAAATTTGACAGATGGCGCGTGCAGGGCGATCTGGCTATCACGCAAGAGCAAATGAGCCGTGCCTATGAAGGCTTAACCGCAGAGCTAAAAAACGCGCTTCAGATCGCATACGAGCGCATCTACGCTTATCATGAAAAACAGCTTGAGAGAAGCTGGTTTAGCTTCGATCCAAGCGGCGCGATGCTTGGGCAAAAGATCACGCCCGTGGATCGCGCGGGGCTGTATATCCCGGGCGGCAAGGCGGCGTATCCAAGCTCGCTTCTGATGAACGCTATCCCGGCAATCGTCGCGGGCGTGGAGGATATCAGCGTCTGCACCCCTGCCGTAGGCGGCGTCGTAAACGAGCTACTGCTTGCGGCGATGCATGTGCTGGGGATCAAAAAGGCCTACAAAGTGGGCGGCGCCAGCGCGATCGCGGCGATGGCATACGGCACGCGCACGATCGGCAAGGTCGATGTCATCACGGGCCCCGGGAATATCTTCGTCGCAACCGCTAAAAAGCTCGTGTTCGGCGACGTAAATATCGATATGATCGCGGGTCCTAGCGAAGTGGGCATCATCGCAAACGCTGCGGCAAATCCGCGCAACATCGCCGTGGATCTGCTTAGCCAAGCCGAACACGACGAGATCGCAAGCAGCTTTTTGATAAGCGATGATGAAAAATTCGCCCTCGCCGTTGCAGAGCACATCGAGCGCGAGCTGTCTATGCTTGTGCGTGAGCCGATCGCTCGCGCCAGCGTGCAAAACAAAGGCGCGATCATCATCGCGCGCGATATGAACGAATGCGTGGAGCTGATGAACGAGCTTGCGGTCGAGCACCTTGAGATCGCGACTGAAAACGCCTACGAGCTGCTTCCGCGCATACGCCACGCAGGTGCGATATTTTTGGGTCACTACACGCCCGAAGCGATGGGCGATTACCTCGCAGGCCCTAACCACACGCTGCCGACCGGCGGAAGCGCGCGATTTTTCTCGCCTTTGGGGGTTTATAACTTCATCAAACGAAGCTCGATCATAGCGCTAAATAAACGCGCCATAGACGAGCTTGGGGGCGCGTGCATGGCGCTAGCGGACGCAGAGGGGCTCGGCGCACACAAAAAATCGGTGCAGATCAGATTTGATGAGAAGTGATTTTGCGCTGCAGCCCCAAGAGGCGGCGAGGGCGAAATTTTAAAAAGCACCGGCGGCAGTTGCGAAACCAAGAGCTGAAATTTTAAAATTTAAAGATGAGTTAAATTTTAAAAAATGTAAGCGTCGCGACGAGAGTAAAATTTTAAAATTTCAAAAGCGCTATAAATTTAAAAAAATAGCCGTATTTGATTAAAATTTAAGGCAAATTTACTAAGCGAAATGATATACTTTCGCTGATTTTTTACAAGGAGAGAAAAATGAAAAAATCACTTTTAGTTTTGGCTAGTTTTGGCTTTGCGCTAAGTCTTAGCGCCGCAGATCTTTCAGATAGCTGCAAGGAGTACTTCGCAGATCTTGATAAGATGGTTGATACCTACAAACAAGCTGGTCAAGAGCAGCAGGTCAAGATGTATGAGGATCAAAAAAAGCAGTCTATGGATCAGATCAGCGCACTTCCTAAGGAGCAGCAAGAGGCCACTTGCAAACAAGCTAAAGAGATATTTAAGCAGATGATGGATCAAATGAAACAACAAGGCGCTATGAAATAAATACCTTCGCGGGCACGATGATGCCTTCTTCAGTCGCGGCGATGCGATATCGTCGCGATTAATTCTCTTTAATCTCACATTTTTTTAAAAATTTTTAAATTTTAAAATTTGGATGTTTTATCCTCGCTGCTTTCGGGGCTTGCTAAGAATTTCAGATTTGATATTCAGCTTGTTGCAGGAAGTCAAAACCAATAAAGCGCTCGCGTCGTTAAAATGCTCCGTAAGGCGACGCATCTTAGTGGGACGCTGCGGAGTACCAAAGATTTACGAGCCGTTTTGGCGCGGCTCGAAACAGTGCCTCATCAATATGATGAATTCGAGGCTCGGTCTAAGCGTTATTTTATCGCGATTTGAAATAGCCGGGGATCATAGATAGAGCGAATTCGCGTCTCAGTTTGCAGCTCTGCCTATGAATTTACGGCTTTACGACCAAAAACATCTCGCAAGATCGCCTTGAATTTTAATCCTTAGTAACGATCGTGCCGTTTTGTATTTCGTGCACGCAGACATTTCTGTGCAGCTCTTTATCGCTATCTAAAGTATAGTAGTACGTTGTTACTGTGCAGCGTAAATCGGCGCCGATGACGAACTCCTGCTTGGCGCGCATCGGCGGCTTGCTTTTACCGCAGTGCACGTAATCGGCGTAAATTTCGCGACAATCGCTTATACGAAATGCGTCGTTTAAAAGGCACATAAAAACATATTCGTGCCCGTGCCTGCTATCTTGAAAATCCCTCAGATAAAGCCTTAGCAGAATTGTTTTGGCGCTCTTTCCGGGCAAACGACAAGCTCTTATGTCTTTGATCCTCTTCCAATACGCGCTTAGATCGTCGATTAAAAAGTTCTCCTTTGCGAACGAAAACAGCTCATTTTTATCAAGTAAATTTTTATCGATAGCCGCTAAGGGCGAAATTTCTCCCGGATAGCGAATCGGCAGTTGCGCGATCGGTAGATCGTCGTAGATATTTTTCATGGTCTGGTAAATCTCCGATCGCGTCGCATCGTCTCCCTTGGCCGCGGCATTTTCCATGCCGCATAGCGCAAGTAGACACAGCAAAAATATCCACACCTTCTTCATAGCATTCCCCCTTGTTTCGGTCGTGATCCCTTTTCTCCTAATCATACTGAAAATTTTAAAGCCTTATTAATATGAAGAAAAAAGATTAAAAATCAAAGCGCCGCTTTTACAGCCATCCTTAGCCATCTTTTTCTATTTTGCCCTTGCTTTTGGATTAATTTAATCCGAGTCCTCTTCTTGTGTGAAACGGACGATGCGCGACTATTCGCCTTCCGTAGCCTTTTCGGTGAAGCTAACGATGCGCGGCGCTGCAATGCGCGCATAATCCTGCGCGTTTAGAATGATCGAGTGATCGAGCAAGCCCGCATTGAAAGCGATCTCTTCAAAGCGTCCGAACAGCGACGGATCGGCGATTAGCAGCAGTTTGTCGTGGAAGCTAAACGGAGGCACCGAGCCGATGACGCAGTCCGTGAGATCGCCCACTTCATCGGGACTTACGAGCGATGCTTTCGTGCCGCCGAGCCCCTCTGCCAAGCGCTTTAGATCGGTTTTATGATCTGCTGCGAAGACCGCTAGGACGTAGATCCTGCCGTTTCTGCCCGCGGGTTTGTCGCTAGGAAGCTTCAGCTGCTGCGGTACGTTGGCGCAGATTTGATCGGCGGTTAAAGTTAAATTTGCTGCGCAGGCGCCATTTTCGCAGCCTTGAGCGGTTGCAAGGGCGGAAGCGTTGGGGTTTTGCGCGTTATCGGCGTTTGTTAAATTTAAATTTTGCGTGAAAGAAATTTGCCCGTCCTTAAAGCCCTTGATCGTGCAAACCAGCGCCTTTGCGCCTTGTCCCAGCTGCGTGCCTCGAGCTTTGGCGACTTCCGCGGAGGTGCCCGCGCTTTCGTGAGCTACGACGCGGAAGCGCGCGCCTTGCTGCGTCAAAAACTCTTTTAGGCTTTCAAAAATTCTCTCTGACATTCTCTCTCCTTGTTTTTGCGAAATTATACTGAAATTTTAACCAAACGGCGCATCGATGCCGAAATTCCATTCTTCGCCGTAGAATTTGTCTTGCGTCGTAAAATTTATCTCACCTGCGCGCAAACCCATTGCGCGATGAAAAATCTATTGCGCGGCGGAAATTCCGCCACGCATAAGCTCGGTCCGCCGCGCTTCTTGTGAAATTATTTCATCTTGCGGATTTTAGGCTTTTTGCTCTCTACGAGCTCGTAAATTTTAAGCTCGACCTTAACGTCTTTGGGCGCTAAAATTCTAATTTCGCCCGGAGTGTAGAAAAAAGGCGCTCCAAGCTCATAATAGACCCATTTTTTTTGCTTCTCGGTTTTACACAGCATCAGCGTTTGAGCAAGCTCGTTGCCGCCGCTAAACTCGTAATAAAGCCCGTCCGAGCCCTCTTTTTGCTCTATTTTACCGCCGATCAGATACGCGTCATTGCAGTCGGCTTCGATCTCTTTTGAAAAGACCGCTTCGACCTTAAACTGCTGCGGCGGCATCTTTGACGGCGTTAGCTCAAAGACGTTTAGCTGCTTTTGCGCCTCGCCGCCGAACAAAAACAGCGGCAATAGAAAAAATAAAACGCTTTTTCTCATTTTTTGCTCCTTGAAAAGATATTTTTATTCAAAATTTTAGCAAAATTTTCACTCATTAGTCTGAAATTTCAATCGACTTCGTTTTTGCCTACAATACAGATGATATTTTTTAGCGCCTCCGTCTCTGATTTTAGCGCCTCGCTATCTGTTTTTTGCGCGGCGCTCTTTTTATTCGCTAAATTTTTGCTAGAGCCTTGCGACGATGTCTTTTCCTGCGAGTTTAAAGCTTTGACGACGTCGCGCGAAATTTCGCCCTGAGTCTGCACGGTGGAAATTTTGCCGCTAGCCCCGCCAGTCTTGCCGATCTTGCTGGTGCGACGGCTTAGCACGCTTTTAACGCTTATCTTTTCGCCTGCGTAAAACGCCTCGCAAAGCCCGCCTTGCGCCTCATAGTCGGTTACTTTGACGCCGCTTTCTTGAAATTTGTAAAATTTCACCCGTTTTGCTCTGCGTAGCTCCTCTGCTCCGCCCCATACGTCGCTCTGCGCGTCAAGATCCACAAGCGCGAATGCGCCGTCTGCCGCCTTATACATAGTGCCGAGCCTTATCGGTATGCGTTCGCCGATCTTTTTGGTAAGCACGAAGCCGATCTTTTCGCCATCTTTTGGGCTCTGGCGGAACTGCTTGGAGAAAAACGCCGTGAAAAATGCGACCTCCTTGATCTCGCCGTCGGTGCCTAGGTATCTCGTCCAGCCATCTTCGGGCACGTCGATCTCGGCGACGTCTCGCCCGTCTTTTGCGCCGCATTTTAAGCCCGCGCAGCCGCTAAGCGCTAATGCCGCAAGCGCGGCTAGAAATAGATTTTTCATATTTTCCCTTCAAATAAATTTTGGCTCAAAGCAGGGCGCCCGCCGCGCCTCGGCGCGTAAATTTGCGCAAAATAGGGCGCACTTGCTTGCTTTGCTACTTGGCTTACGCTATCACACTTCAAGGCACGCAAATACGCGCGAGATAATCGGTAGCGCGGAATTTTAATGTCGCTCGGCGCCTTTTGCAAGCGTTCTGCAGCAAATCCGCCCAAAACCTCGGGCGCATAAAGCCTGTATTGCGGCTAAATTTATCAAGCCGACGTTGCCCAGATGCGTAAAAATCGCTGTCCGCTCGCCTCAAACGAGCACTCCTGCCAATCCCAGTCGTTCTCGCCGCCCATTGCAAAATTTTGAGGCTCGCCTGATAGAGCCGTCGCGCTCAAAGCAGCCGTTATTCGCTCTTTCATAAAATCATCGGGCTCGCAGGACTTGAATTTTTCAAATTTTATCTCGTAAAGGGAGGCGAGCCTAAAGTCCGCACGCACGAGCTTGCCGCATTGCTGCGCGAACTCCGCCGCGCTATATTCGTGCTTTGGGGCATAGTACCAAACCTCCAGCTCCTCGATGCTCTCGCCCCTAAATTTTATGGATTTTATCATTCTGACTCCCATTTCGCTCATCGCGGCGATTTTAAATTTCATTGCTTAATTTCACTTGCGCCCATACGGCGCAGGTCTTACGCGCAGGATCAAACTCTTGCTATTCGGCGCAAGCATGCCGTGCGGGCAAATTTTAAATTTAATCCGCCGCGCTTTAAATTTGCACGCCGAAGTCCGCCCGCATCCCCTCTTTGCCTTTCGGCGTAAAATAGCAAACGATGTAGCAGAGTATTCGATCCTTGCAGTCGTATTTGGCTTCGAGACCCTCGATAATGCGCGCAAATTCCTGCGGCGCTCTGCCCTCAAAAGCGCCTCGCAGCTCCTCTGCGGCGATATGTCGCGGGCTAAGGAGCAGATACGCCGCGCCGCCGTCAGCGTCCAAAGCCTTTTCGTTTGAAATTTGAGCGCGTAAGGCGCCTTCATTTAAGCGCTCCTCGCTCGCGACCTCGATAAAAACGTCCGTGCCGAGCAGATAGCTGGTCCGCTCAAACTCGCTTTCGTACTCCCAGCCGTCAAATTTAGCGACAAATTCGCGCACCCGCTCGTCCGCTTCGCAGCCGAACATCATCGCGTCGCTATCTGAAATTTTAACGATATAAGGCTCGTTCATGAGGCTTTCCGAATTTTATTGCGGCCCGCATTTTCCGTAAACCCACTCGCGAGTTTCGTTTAGCTTAAACTCGCCGTCCTTTAGAAAATACTGCTTGCTGCTTTTGATCGCGTTTTTGCCCGCGGCTATGTAGTCGCCGATGAAGCCGCGATCCAGGACGTCGTGCGCTAAAATTTCAGGCTCAAAGACGTTTTGCGTCCTTTGCGTTTCGTGCCATTTGCCGCCCTCATCAGGCTCGCGCAGGATGATCGAGATGTTGTTGCCCGCTTCGTCGTAGTCGTAGATATATTCGTACTGCTTGCCATCGGAGGCCGTGCGATTTTTTATGACGTTGCCACGCGTGTCGTAGCTAAACTCGTTTTCAAACACGACCTCCCAGCGTTGCGATTCCTCGCGCCAAAGTACGGTTTGCTCGCGCAGCGGTCTGCTTTCCTCGGTCTCCTCGTGCACGTTTTTGTAGTACTCCCTCCACTCGTTTTTTGCGGCGTCCCAGCGCGATCTTAGCTCGGTAAAACGCCTATGCTTAGGCTCGATTTTGCGCAAGATCTTTTCATCGCGCCCCCAGGCGCCGTCCTTCCATATAAAATTTATCTCGCTGCGCGTCCCGTCCGCAGCCGTAAAGACGGTACGTTTTGTAAGCGGCACCCATTTGCCGCGCCACGCGTAGCCTTCGGAGCCTGCGTAAACGTCGCCGTTGTAGTGATATATTGATTTTTCGTAGGGCATCCATTTTTTCGCTTTGGCGTTCCATTCATAGGTCGCTACGAAATTGTTTCTGTCGCTTTCATCGACAATCCTTTTTGTAAGGTGCGTCGGCGTCCATCTGCCCTTTTTTAGCGTGAAATTTTGCAAAATTTCCGTTTTGCCCTCGCGCTTTTCGACGGCTTTTTCACCCTCGTATGGCTTGCCGTCTTTTTGCAGACTAAAATAAATTTTCGAGCCATCCTTTGCGATCTCCTGCTTGCTTATCGCCGTTTCACGAAATTTGTTTGTATTTGCGTCCCAGTCATATTCGACATTTTCGATCTCGCGCTCGCCGCTTTCGTCAAATTTGCTAAAACTTTTCGATACGGAGGTTCCCTCTTCGCCGCTCTTTTTGTAGATTTTTTCTAGGCGGCGGGTTTTGGCGTCGTAGTTTTGGCTTACTTCATATTCGTAGCGCGGCACGGCGCCACCCTCTGTTTTGTAGCTCGTCTTTTGCAGACAAATTTTATCCGCCGCCGCATGTTTCGTCGCTGCCTCGCCCGTCTCGGTTGCGCCTGCAGGTATTGCAAGCGCTAATGTCGCCGCCAAAATAAAGCCTGCTAAAACTGCCGCTCGTGCCCTCGAATTTACCGCCGCCCGCACCCTAAAAGCGCCCGCTGAAATAATCGCTCGCGCCTTTAAATTTGGCGCTGCAAAATCTGCCGCGTCCTCGGGCGGAATTTTAAAAAAACCTCTCATGACCGATCCTTTATCTGAATTTTAAATCGCGGGGCTTTCGAGCTCATACACGACGTCCTGTCCGCCCTCCACGCTTAGGATGAAGAGCGACTCGCCCTTGATCGCGATAGCGTGCATATCGCCGACGGCAGGTAGCTCGTAGGCATCCACCGCCCTCATCGTCTCTGCGTCCACGACGAGTAGGGTATTGTAATTTTTGCTAAGCGCTAGAATTTTGCCGTTTTTCACGTCGGCGCCGGTGATGTAGTAGTCGTTTAGATCGCGTCCGTCTTTTAGCTCAAGCCCTGCGCCCGCCTTTAGGACGCTCTCGGCGCTTAGAGTTTGATCGTTTTTATCGACCCTGATGACGACGACTTTTTTTGAAACCTCATTCGGCACCGAGAACATATACATAAACTCGCTTGCGGGGTCGCTTGCGATCGATAGGACGTAGGCCTTTTTTGCCCTGACGGTTAGCACGACGGGGCGATCTCTATACCACGAGGTCTTTAGCCCGCCGCTGCTTTCGCGGAAGGTGTTCCACTCTTTAAATTTATCGATCTCGCCCTGCGGCGCTTTTTCCACCGCCCAAAGGGTCTTGTTAAAAGCGGTCGTGATGAGCTTGCCGTCTGCAAAGGTGCTATCGACGCTGTATCTGATGTCGTATCCGTTCGGTTTGTCTAGGATCGCGCGGTGCGTTATGTTTTGCAGACTGCCGTCTAGAAAATACACCCCCGCAGCCGTCGAGACGACCGCGAACTCATCGCTTGTGGCGTCGTATGCGAGCCCGCCCGCGTTTCCTTGACCGAAGATCCCGGTCGCTTTAAACGCAAGCGGTTTTTTGCTTTTGATCTTAAGGGCGGGTTTTAAATTTTTCACGGCGCCGTCGTTTGGATTTTCGTTAAATTTAAACGCTCCTTCCTCTAAAGCGCCGGCGATGTGCGGCATCTGCACTTTGTTTTTGCCCGTAAGCGAAAATGGCCTTTGCAGCCTCGTCCAAATTTGAGCGGTCCATTTATCGCTCGCTTGAGCTAGATTTAAGCTTATCCTTTCGGGCTCGCCTTTGCCGCTAAAAGGCGGAACGCCCGTGGAGAAGAAGGCCTGGAAGGCGTTTGAGACGATGACGGCAAACGAGATCGCGACGATCGCGGTCGTGTATGCGCTAAAGGGGTTGAAGCTTTCGCTTTGCTCGTCTAGGTTTTGTACTTTCGGCGCAAAAAGCAGCATCACGGGCATTACCAAAACGACGGCCCAGTACACGAATGCGCCCCACGTGTAGGTGTGCGCGCCGAAGATAGCGTCGCCAAAGCCCATCCCCACGTCCCACGCAAAGCCGTCGAGCGAGGTGTGGCGGATACTCATAAAAAGCCCGTATGCCGCGCAGATGAAGACCGCCGAGACGTATTTGATTTTAGCTCCGTAGCGCAAGATGAAGATGCCTAAAACGCCGATTAAGATCATGCCGATGCGCTCGAACCAGCATAGCGTGCAGGGGCTTTCGCCTACGACGTATCCGAGGTAGATGTTTGCGATGCCTACGGGGATGGCAAGGATCAGTAAAACCGCCGTGGTCATCAGTAGGTTAAATCTCTTTTGCATAGCGCCCTCCTAATAGCTTCCGAAGGGCAGCACGGAGGTGAAGCTCGCGATAAAATACATCGCAAAGCATAGTGCTGCGCCGAGCACGAAGAGCCTAAAGGCAACCTTTTCTTTCGCGGGCTTTCGCCACACTAGCCATACGGCAGCCGCTAGCAAAACAAGGATCAGTAGTTCCATGCCGTTCTCCTTATCGTGAAAATAGTTATTGAATGGTAATGCAGCTAGGATAAAATTTTACTTAAATTTTAATATTGCCTATGAAAATTTATATATTTTTGTAGCGATACGTATTTTGAAACTATATATCAACGGATAAAAAATGATCGATTAAGATAAATTTGAGCCGTGATGCGTGAGGCGTGAAGCGATCGATCACCCTGGACTTAGCTGCTCCGCGATCTTATATTCGGTATAAAATTTTAAAATTTTGATGATTTCGCCGCTTTGACTGCGGCCTTAAAGAAGGGGCGCGGCGAGAACTATCTTTGCGAAGCGACGGGGAGTATCTTTAGCGAAGCGGCAGCGGGTATTTTGGCGATGCGGCAGGACATCTTTAGCGGCGAAAAGAGAAAAGGCACCATCGTCGTAGAGCGCCGAGCCAATTTAAGCCAAGCCGTAAAATTTAAAAGATTAGAACAGTCGCCTGCGCAAGAGTGAATTTAAAAATTTAACGCGCGCTATTTTTGGCATTGGGCGGCGTGAAATTTCATCGCGCCTCTTTGCCGCTAATTTGCGATTTCATTCGCTACCGCTTTATATCCTCGCTCGAAAAAGCTCTCTCACCTTCGTAAATTTTCTCATAGCGACTTAGTTTGCCATCTTTGAAATAGCCGATGAAATAGGTTGCCGATCTTTCGGCCTGCTCTTGCGAAATTTCATCGTAGAGGCGGGCGGGCTCCTTTGATTTTTGTTTGTGCAGGCACGAACAGCTGCGAAAATAGCGCCTTTTGATTTTAAAATTTTGCGCCTCGTCGCCTTGCTCGTCTGCGCGCTTTGTTGCGCTTATTTCGCTACTTTGCTTGCCTGCGGGCGTCCGATCATCTCTCCCGCCGCCTTGCATCGTTTGTTTTTGCTCGCTCGCCGCGCCGCGGTCTTGCGCCGCTACGACGCCGAAACAGATACTCGCTGAAATTAAAGCCGAAATAGCCGTTCTTGTCGCTTTGGGTAAAACCATTTTCATCCTCTCCTTTTGCCGCCGCTGCGTGCGGACCTGCTGCGGCGTAGGATTTAAATTTTAAAATTTACGCGGCGCACGAAACATCCGCGCCGTTAAATTTAACTGTAAAGCTCGTGTGACGCCGTGCTAGCTAAATTTAATCGCGGCACTCGCATAAATACCGCTATGCCGCTAAATTTAAACGCAAAGCTCGCGCGAATATTGCTACGTCCGCTAAATTTAACCGCAGTACGCGTACAAGATCGCGCAGGTAAAATTTAGCCGCGAAATTTTACCTGTGCATCTTCAAACGCTACTTTATCTTTTTATATTTCCACGTCTGCTCCGTTATGAGCTCGGGTTTGCCGTCTTTAAGCTCAAATTCCTTAAAGCTCGTTATCGCGTAAATGCTAGGCATCTCAAACATCATGAGCGCGGCTCCGTATCCCACGCTATCAGCCGGGATTGCGGTATCGTAAGTAGCCTCCGAGCGCCCGGTATGCACCCATTTACCGCTCGCGTCAAGCTTGTAGATATCCATCGCGGTATTGCTGCCGCGCTCGTCGTAGCTATAGACGTATTTGCCGCTACTGGAATTTGATTCGTAGCTTTGCTCGAGTAGTCGCTCGCCCGATTTGTCGTAAATTTCGCCGTTTGAGTAGCTTTTGACCCAATCTTTAAGCTGCTCATCCCACAGATAAGAGGTCATATTAAGATCCGCGCCCTTCTTGATAGCGGTCTGTTTGCTCATATTATCCCACGCGCCCTTCTCGTCGTTCCAGATGAAGCTCGTAACGATCTCCTCGCCCTTCGCGGCATCAAGCTCGTGCTTACTCATCGTCGCGTTTTGCCACGCGCCGTCCTCAAAGGTGCTGCGGATCTGCTCGTAGCTGCCGTTTCGATCGCCATTAAGCATCTCTCGCTCGCTGTTTTGCCACGCGCCGTTTGCAAACTCGTAGCTCACGTATCCGCTCATCTCTCCTGAGCCGTCGTAGAAAATTTCGGTCTTATCTTTGGGCTGCCAGCTCTTGCCGTCCCATTTGAAGCTTATCGTAAGCTCCTCCTTATCCCACGCGTTTTTTACGGATCTGTTCATGCTCTCTTTTTGCCATTTGCCCTTTGTGAGCTTATATCGCACATCCTGCGTCGCGTTACCGTCGTAGCTGGAGACGGTTTTGCTCGCATTGCGCGTGCCGTCATCCGCTATCGAATTGCTCTCGCGCGTCGTGACGCCGTCTTTGACGCTTTCCGTGTAGTCTTCTATTTTTTTCCACTTGCCGCTTTTAAGATCGAGGTTAAATACTTCAAATTTAACCATATCCCCCTTTTCGTCAAAGTAGCTGATCTCTTTGTAGCTAGAGCCTAGGCCGTCCGAGGAGTTCGTATCTCTTATCTGCTCCAGCTTGCGCGCCGCCGCATCGTAGCTTAGATGCGTGCTCTGCTTGCGATCTCCGAGAGAGCTGTAGCTCATACTTTGCACCATATACTCATACTCCTTGGCAAACGCCGCCGCACAGAGCAGCGCAAGTATCGTAGCGAGCTTTTTCATCCTCTCTCCTTGGAAAAAATTTTGATAATTATATAACGTTCGTATATAAAAACGGATAAAATTTCGCCGCGCGGCTAAATTTGAAAAACTTCGATTTCTAGGCGGTAGCGGTGAAATTTTACGTCGCCAAACTGCTGGAATTTTAGTAATATTTTGATCTGATTTTGCGTTAGTTGTCGATAGAATTTATGCGAAATAGAATTGCGTGCGAGCTTCTGCTAAATTTTAAACAGATCTAGGCTGATTTATATCAAAGCTTCACTGCATGCCGTTAGTGATAAAATTCTACGTAATAAAATTTTAAATTCACGCGCAGATCCGTTTGAGGAGATAAAAATGCAATACTAAATTTTTGGCAGCTCAAAATTTCAAATAATGCCGATTTTTCAAAAGTGCCGCTGGTTAGGCGATACTAATCGCAGAAGCGCTTATCCGCGTTATTTGCTTTGCGCTTGGCTAGGAAGTCCGCCTTTTTAGCGGGGTCTGCGAAAAACTCGTCCTGCCTAAGTAGCGCGGCGTCCATTTTGTCCTCGGCTGCCTTGAGCGCGGCGGCGCGATCTGCGAAGCGAGACGGAAATTTCTCATCAAATATCGCTTTATACGGGTGCGCCTTGACCCAGTCCCTAGCGCGTGCCGCCGCATCGCGCTGTTTAGCGAGATCGCAGAATGCGTATGGATTTACCACGTTGCCGACGAGCTGTAAAAACGCCGCATTCGCGGACTCGGTCTCACGAAACATCTCGTCCTTGATGTCGATGACGCGAGCGAAGGTTAGGAATCGATTTTTGCCCGCGTAGAACCAAAACACTGCGTCGTCCTTAAGGCCTAGATCATAAGCGCGTGCAGCGACCGTCATCAGCGTGGTCGGAGCGATCATATCCGGGGCGTCTTCGATGATTTTGATCGCTTTTTTTAGGCTCGGCACGTCGTTTTTCATCAACATATCGTCGATCGGCTCGTAAACGTGCACGTATTCGGGCTTACCCTCCTTAGCCGAATAAAACGGCGAAACATAGATGTCGATCGAAGTGATTTTTTCCACCTTATCCCCACTCTCGCCTTGGGCGCTCAAAGTCGCAGCCGCCGCCGCACACAGCAGCAGTGAACGAAATTTTTTCATGGTCTCTCCTTCGGTTAAATTTTGTAAATTTGCTTCGTAATTATACCTTGAAATTTTAAGAGCGTGAGCTTGATTTTTAACGAATATATTTTTGCGGAATTTTAATTTTTGCGGCGGCTCTATTTTCTTTTGATTCGGCTTTACCGCGACGCTTTACGCGGCTAAATTTAGACGCCGTTAGCTGCTAAATTTACATTTCAATTTAGCTCGCTCACGCAAATTTTATAAATTTTGGCGCCTTTTAAAAGAGCTAAATATTCGCCGTTCCCGTACGAGCCGCAGCCCTCATTTTTGTTATTTTTCGAGCCGTCTGCGCCGAGAAAATTTAGGCTGATTTTTCTGTCGAATTCTAGCGTTTCGCCTTTAAATTTAAACAAAAACAGCTCATCTTTGTCGTTATCAGCCGGGCAAAACAGCACGCTTCGCTCATCCAGCGCGAAGTCGCGGCTCGCAAAAATATAATCGCTCTTTGAAAATTCTAGCTCGCACGTTTCGATAGCCGCGGAGCCTGGTTTATAAGAACTGATTTTTGGAGTACACGCCGTGGCTTGCCCGTCCTTGATACGCACGAAATCAAAGCTACTGCAATAGTGCGCGTAGCACGCGCCGCCAAATAGATTTATCGCGTAGCAGTCGTGAATCCGGCTGAGGTCAAATCCATAGAGCTTTTCGCCCGCCTCGTTCCAAACGGCGAGTTCGCACTCGTCTCCGCCGAAGTTGCCGAAGAGCCCGTCGCCAAAATATGAAACGTAGAGCCGCCCGCCCTGCGCTATGATCTTTGCTATGCCATCGTCCACGCAAATTTTGCCCGTCTGGACGCCCAGCTCATCGATAAATTTTAAATTTTCCTCGCCGCGTTTTAGCTTCTCATCGTAGCGCGAGCGAGCGTTTAGCAGCGCCCAACGGTTTGGAAAATCCACGGGCACGGCGAAGCGGTAGCCGTTTTCGTCCGCGTCGGTTTTTATCTCGCGCAGCCGCCCATTTTGCATAAATTTTATGACGTATTCGCCCGTATCCTCGCATAGAAAATATATCTCGCCGCGCTCGGTGATGCCGATGCTGACGAGCTCTCGCGCCTCTTTCGGCGTTAGTTCGTAGCAAGGGGTTAAATTTAACCGCGATTCTTTGATTTTAATGGACTTTGACATTTTGATTTTTTAAATTTTATCCTTGAGACCCGTTTCTGCCGCGTCGCGGTAGAAATCTATCTGATCTTTTTTGATGATGCGGATGTAGTCGGTGCTGCCGGGATGTCCGCTTTGAAAGCCCGCCGTCATCACGTAGGTGCCGCCTTCCTCGATGAGCCCGCGCTGCATAGCCTCGTTTATGATTTGCGCGAGCAGCGAGTTGATGCTCGTTTTTTCCTTGACCATCGCGGGATTTACGCCCCA
This sequence comes from Campylobacter sp., assembly GCF_019423325.1. Taxonomy (NCBI): domain Bacteria; kingdom Pseudomonadati; phylum Campylobacterota; class Epsilonproteobacteria; order Campylobacterales; family Campylobacteraceae; genus Campylobacter; species Campylobacter sp. Next base: position 413,615 of record NZ_JAHZBQ010000001.1, read on the forward strand.
CACGAGACTTAGCGCGTGCGCGGTCTGCTCGTCGTGTGCGATTGCGATGATGTCGATTTTGGCGCGGTTGCGTGCGAGTTTGATCGCCGAGCGCCCCGAGCCCGTGATCGAAAGTATCGCGCCTGCGCCCAGCCTTGCGGCGAGCGCTGCTGTGCTTGAAGTGATCATATCGGTCTCGTCGTAGAAGTCGTAATCGTTAAATTTATCGTAAGGATAGATCTTTTCGGTCTCGCGGATCGTCTCGCTCATCGCGGCGACCACGGCTGCGGGGTTTTTGCCGATGGCGCTTTCCTCGCTTAGCATCACGGCGTCGGTGCCGTCGAGTACGGCGTTTGCGACGTCGCTGATCTCGGCTCTGGTGGCGCGCTCGTGCTCGGTCATGCTAAGCATCATCTGCGTGGCGGTTATGACAGGCTTTGAGCGGGCGTTGGCTAACGTTATGATGCGCTTTTGGATGCGCGGGATCTCATAAAACGGCATTTCGATGCCCAGATCTCCGCGCGCGACCATTATGCCGTCGCTTGCTTCGATGATCTGCTCTATATTTTCGACCGCGTCGAATTTCTCGATCTTGGCGTAAATTTTAGCTTTTGAGCCCAGCGAGTTTAAAATTTCGCGCACGCGCAGGATGTCGTTTTGAGACTGCACGAAGGAGATGCCTACGAAATTTACGCCGTGCGCCGCGCCCCAGCGCAGATCCTCGAGGTCCTTTTGCGTGATGACGTCGATATTTAGGCGGGTATTTGGGAAGTTCACCCCCTTATTCGAGCTTAAAAAGCCGTCGTTTTCGAGCACTGCTTGCACGCCTTGCTCGCTTACCGCGACTACCTTGGCGCGGATCGAGCCGTCGTAGAGGTAGATAAACTCGCCCACCTTCATTAACGGCAAAATTTCTGGGTGGTTGATACACAGCTCGTATTCGCTCGGGGCGGTCTTTTTGCCGATGATTTCGCGAGGAAGGAAGGTGATTTTATCGCCCGTTTTTAGTTTGAAATTTTCCTCGAGTTTGCCGACGCGGATCTTTGGGCCGCTGATGTCCTGAAAGACGCCTATGCGTACGCCAAGGCTCTTTTCTACGGCGCGAATTTTGTTTAAATTTGCCTCGTGATACTCGTGCGTGCCGTGGCTGAAGTTCATCCTAAAGGCATTGCAGCCCGCCTTTACCATCGCGCTCATCATCTCTTCACTGTCGCTTGCGGGCCCGATGGTCGCTAAAATTTTGGTTTTTTTAAGCATCTTTTCTCCTTTAAATTTAAAATTTATCGCCGCATTAGGCGAAATTTTACGCAAAATTTTGAAATTTCTAAATTTTAAAATTCGCTAGACAAAGGAATTTTAAAATTTTATGGTGCGCAAGAATTTTAGAATTCTACGGCATGGTGAAATTTTAAAATTTCATAGCTTGCAGCGCAGGTTAAATTCTAAAAATTCGCGTTTGAATGAAATTTTAAAACTCTCTATATATGTGAAGCACGAGCAAAATTCTAAAATCCTCGCCGAAGTAAAATTTTAAAATTCTTGCCCGAGCGAAATTTAAAAATTCCTCTTTATCGCATCATTTCCGCATCAAATTTTGCATCATCAAAGCTCGCTCCTAAATATTCGCAGGCACTTTTTGCGTCGCGAAGTGCGTTGCCTAAGCAGCTCGTAGCGCCGGGGCTTGGGGTCATATTAAAGATAATCCCCGGATTTTCGCCTATTCTAGCTTCGCCTAAAATCAGCTTTTTTTGCGAGTGTGAGATTACTTGCGGGCGCACGCCGCCAAAGCCCTTGGCATAATAAATATCCTCCTCGCGGATGCTAGGTATGATCTTGCGCGCATTTTTGACGAAAAGCTTTTTACCTAAAATCGGTATCTCAAAGCCTATATTGCGGATTAAGAAATCCCTTACCTCGCTATCGCCAAAATTTTGCCAAATGACCTTAGCTACGTCCATGTCAAAATTTAATGATTGAAAAAATTCCGGCACCGAACGACAGCCCTTGTAGCGTTCAAGCTTTGGTAACGTAAGTGCGGTAGGGCCAAATCTCGTGCAGCCGTCCGCCAAAAGATCGGGGTCGCCGTGAAGCGCGGCAAATGGAAGCTTTGGGTTTTGCACCATGTAAACCTTGCCGTTTAGAAGCTTTTGCTTGGTTAGATAGAAGCTGCCGGCGATGCAAATCGTGCTAAGATCCTGCCCCAGCCCCATTTTGTGCGCTAGCCACAGCGAGTGGGCGCCCGCATCTACGACTACAAAATCGGCGCTTAGCGAGAGTCTATTTGCGGTGCGGATATAGAACTTATCGCCTACTTTAGTGATGTTTTGCACCTCGGTGTTGAGGTACAGATCGCAGGTTTTGCCCTCCACGTTTTTAGCGTTTTGCACGAAGGAATTCGCCATCGCGCCATAATCGATCGTCGTGTAAACTCCCGATTGCACACCCATTGCTACGATATCCTCCGCTCGCTCCTCTCCGCGCCCGTCAAAAACTAGCTTGGGCTCGATTTTTTTGAGCTCTTCCTTGTCGAAAAGCTGCAAATACGGATAAAGCTCTTTAAATTTCTCAAAGCGCTCTTTAATTAGCCCTACCTCGCTTTCGCCCACGCCAAGAGCCATTTTCTGCCCTTGAAATAAAAATTTATTCTCATATCCGTGCTTTTGGCAATACTTCACGATCATATCCGCCTTGCGCTTGACTTCGGTCGCTTTTTGCAGATCGTAGTTGGTCTCGATGTCGCCGCAATGAATCGTCTGAGAGTTTGCGCTGGCTTTAGAATTTAGCGTCGCAAGCCCTTCGTATTTTTCAAGTAGAGCGATATTTTTGATCCCGCTAAATTCTGCCAGCACGTATGCTAGCGCACTGCCCGTGATACCGCCGCCTATGATGATTACTTCGTAATGTTTTTCTTGCATGCCCTTTCCTTATCGAATTTGGCTGCAATTGTGCGAAAATTTCGCTTAAAAGCTAGTTATAAAAGCGTGAATTTAGATGATTTTATATAAAATTCGCACCATTTCATTTTGGGAGTAGTATATGAAAAAATCGATTCTTGTCGGATTAAGTTTGATTATAGCCACGTCGCTGTGGGGCGCGGATAAGAAAATTTATCGCCTTAAGCTAGCTCAGACTTACGAGCTTAGTATGCCTATCGTAGGCGATGTCGCCAAGCGGATGGCAGATCTTGCAGATAGTATGTCTGATGGCAGACTAAAAATCAGCATCGACGCGCCTAGCAAACATAAAGCACCTTTTGCGATCTATGATATGGTCAAAAACGGACAATACGATTTAGGCTATACTGCGAGCTACTATTATAAAGGCAAAAATAGCGCGAATATGCTGTTTACGACGGTGCCTTTTGGTATGACGAAAGACGAGCAACATGCTTGGTATTACTTCGGCGGGGGTAAGGAGCTAGCGGATAAATTCTATGCTAAAAGCAATCTAAAGGTCTTTAATATCCTAAATAGCGGCATGCAGATGGGCGGTTGGTTTAAAAAAGAGATTAATACGTTAGACGATCTAAAAGGGCTTAAATTTAGAATTCCAAGCTTTGGCGGGGAGGTTATGAGCCGCCTTGGCGTCGCAGTCGCTACGATACCGGTAGGTGAGCTATATATGGCGCTAGAGATGGGTACTATCGATGCGGTCGAGTGGGCAAGTCCTAGCTTTGATATACCTCTAGGCTTTCATAAAGTCGCAAATTACTATTATACGGGATGGCAAGAACCCGCTAGCGAGCAGCAGATCGTGATAAATCTACAAACTTGGCAGAAGCTTCCTAAGGACTTGCAAAATATCCTAGAGGCTTCGATCGCTAAGGCGCGCGAATACGCAGAAAACGAGACGTTTTATAAAAACGTAATAATTTGGGACGAGATCAAAAAGAAATATCCGAACGTTCAGATTCGCTCTTTTTCACCTGAGATTATGCGTGCGCTTCGCAAGGCGACGGATGAAATTTTAGCCGAAGAAAGCGAGAAAAACCCCGATTTCAAAGAGATTTGGGAGAGCCAAAAGGCGTTTTTAGCTAAAGCTAGAACATGGACGAAGATGGGCGATTTTACATATATCGAAAAAACGGGCGACGTTGAAGCCGAGCAGAATTTCACTGCTTCGGTGAAAAAAATCTCTGTTCCTGAGCCTGTAAATAACGCAGCCAGCGAGATAAATGCAAGCACTGCCGCACCAAAAAATGAGGATAATCAGACGAAATAGTGCTTCGCTTTTTAGCTGCGTTTTTATGCCGCGCGGCTAAACTAAGCGCCAGATAAAGGCGTATGCGGCTTAAATTTGATCGGCAATTTTAGGCAATTTAGGCGAGGCGCGGGTGATTAAAATGCAGGTGATTTACTTATTGCAGCTGCGTAGCTCGGAGTATCTTTAAAATTTTAATTTATGAAAGCGGCGATGAAATTTTATCGCTGCTTTAGCATTTAAGTTAAGGCGCGTAATTCGAATCACTGCGTTTAAAGCCTAGTTTAAAAGCCGCTCGGTCGCCGCCGTACAAGGCTAAAATTTTATCAAGCTCCAAGCCTCCTCTTTTTTGCTTTATTCTTTTATCTTTTGCGTTATTTAAGCTCGATATTCCGCCGTGCTTGCTTGCGGGTGACATTGAGCGAGAGAGAATTTAATCTTGCTTTTTCATTTCGCGTAGTTAGTGGAGGAGCTTTGGCGAAGCGTGCCAATCTGAGATTTTAAATTAGTAGCGTTCATAAATTCCATATTTTAAAATTTCAGCGCTTTTATCTTGCAAATGCCGCTTTTAAATGAAATTTGCTTCGGGTTTTCTTTCTATTATAAAAGCGGCAAACTTCAAATAAAATGCAAAATTTTAAAATTTACACGCTTAAATATCATAAGTAAGGAGAATTTAAAATTTTTTCCTTCGGAGATTAAGTAAAAAGCGCGTTAGAAAAAATTTTATAGGTCAAATTTCATTTTAAGCGATTGTAAATTTAAAAGCTTGCGTGAAAATTTTTTTAAAGCCTGCTCTAGTTAGAATTTATCACTAAACTAGACGGGCTCAGCCTTGGAATTTCAGCGCGCCAATTTTAAAATTTTGCGCGAGTTAGGCTTAAAATTTTAAAATTCGATTCTACCTGCGAAAACTCTTAAATTCCGCGGCTTAGAATTTTGATGGAGAATTTTGCTGCAACGCTACTTTTGGGCGCGCGATAAATTACACGGCTGCAAAGCCGCGTAGAATATTGAGCTAGGCTCGCTGCTGCAAGCCTAGCGAATGTCGTAAGCTAAAAAGGCACTACTGCAAAGCGTAAAATTTTATTTCAAAGCCTTAAAAAGCTCCACGCTATCAAGCTGCTCCCACGGATATTCGTCGTTTCCGACCTGTCCGCGTGCGGCGACGTCGGCGTAGAGAAAGCTTTCTTTGCCGGGGCGATCAAGACCGAATTTATCGATGATCCAGCGCGGAGTGAGCGGAAATTTTTCAAGCACGAAAGCGGATAGCTCATCGTCGCTTGCCGCGCCTAAATTCGTCCCCATACAATCGACGCTGACGCTTACCGGTTTAGCTACGCCGATTGCGTAGCTAAGCTGGACGATGCATTTTTTCGCAAGCCCCGCTGCAACGATATTTTTGGCGATGTAGCGCGCCGCGTAAAGTCCGCTACGATCGACCTTGGTGTAGTCTTTGCTGCTTTGAGCGCCGCCACCTATAGGGCTGTAGCCGCCGAAGCTATCGACGATTAGCTTGCGCCCCGTTAGGCCGCTGTCGTGAAGCGAGCTGTGATTTACGTAGCGGCCGGTCGGGTTGATGTAGATGATAGTCTTGCTTTTGTCGTAAAGCTCCTTTGGAAGCCCCGCCGAATCGATTAAATTTCCGATCAGATCTCGGACGCGCTCGATGCTCATGCTCTCGACGCATGGCGCGGAAACCACGATCGTATGGATGCTTTGCGGCTTGCACTCCTCAAAATTGCTCTTCGTGCCGTAATCGACGCTAACCTGCGTCTTAATATCGACGCCAAGCTCGTTAGGATGGGACTTTGCATAGGCATAAACGTGATCGCAAAGAAGCCTCGCGTAGGTGATCGCCGCCGGCATAAAATTTTTCGTCTCGCAGCTTGCGAAACCGAACATTATGCCCTGATCCCCCGCTCCGATCTCGCCGCCCTCTTGATCGACGCCTTGGTTGATGTCGGGGCTTTGCTGGTTTAAAAATACGTCCACTTGCAGATCCTGCGGATGCAGGCACTGCGCGCGCGTGAAATGAGGGTTGTCGTTATAGCCGATCTCGCTAAGCGCGCCCTTTACGATGTGGCGGTAATCGTCGTGGGTAAAATCGATCTTGGCGTTTACTTCGCCGCCGATTACTACGTGTTTGCCCGCGATGAAAACCTCCGCCGCGACGCGTCCGTTTGGATCTTGTTTTAAAATTTCATCCACGATGCTGTCTGCGATGATATCGGCGCACTTGTCCGGATGTCCGGGGCTTACTACCTCGCTTGTAAATAGATACATATCTGCTCCTAATTAAAATTTCGGGGCATTTTATCTAACGAGGTTTTAAGATTAACTAAAAATTACGAAATTCCGCTCAAATTTAAATGCGCTTAAATAAAATTTCGATATATTTCAAACGACGTTTTGATTGAAAGGTAAAAAATGAGTTCGATTCAAAAATTAGTAGCCAGCTACAAAGATAAAAATCTAGTTCTGCGCATAGTTACCGGCTTGATAATAGGCGCTATTTTGGGCTTTGCCGCGCGTTCGGCTGCGGGCGATATTGCGGCAGAGCACACTTCGTTTTTAATAAACGTAGTAGCTTTTGCGGAAATTCTAGGAAATTTATTCGTAGGCGCCCTTAAAGCGGTAGCTCCGATTTTAGTTTTTATCTTGATCTTAAGCTCGATCGTAAATAAACAATACGGCAGCGCAAGCGGCTTAAAACGCGTGGTCGTCCTATATATCGTAGGCACCTTTTTAGCCTCGTGCGTGGGGGTTGCAGCCAGCTTTTTATTTCCGACGCAGCTTGCTCTAAGCAATGTCGGCGCGGCGGAAAATGCGGTTCCTGCGAGCGTTTGGATCGTGCTAAAAGATCTGCTTTTTAAGGTCGTAGATAATCCGCTAAACGCTATCGCGCACGGAAATTACGTAGGAATTTTAACCTGGGCGATAGGTCTTGGTGTTGCGCTTAAATTTTGCACTAATGAAACAAAGAAAATTTTTACCGATCTTAGCGAAGCGGTAACCAAAATCGTGCAGTTCGTAATCCAGCTCGCGCCATTTGGAATTTTCGGTCTAGTAGCTTCTACCGTTTATCAAACCGGCGTCGATGCGCTGCTTGGATACGTGCGAATCGTAGTCGTGCTAGTAGGTGCGATGGCGTTCGTAGCCCTCGTGGTAAATCCGCTCATCGTCTTTGCGGTGATTAAGAAAAATCCATATCCGCTCGTATTTACCTGCCTGCGCGAAAGCGGCCTCACGGCGTTTTTCACCCGCAGCTCGGCGGCGAATATCCCGGTAAATTTAAATTTATGCAAAAAGCTCGGTATCAGCGACGAGCTAAGCTCGATCTCAATTCCTTTGGGGGCTACGATAAATATGGCGGGCGCTGCGGTGGTAATCGCGATCTTGGCGCTTGCTGCGGCTCATACGCTTGGCGTGCGCCCCGATTTTTGGACGGCGCTACTGCTTTGCGTGGTCTCGGCGGTCGGTGCATGCGGCGCTAGCGGCGTACCCGGCGGCTCATTGATGCTGATACCGCTTGCGTGTTCGCTCTTTAATATCTCAAACGACATCGCAATGCAGGTAGTTGCGATCGGCTTTATCATTGGCGTGATCCAAGACTCGGTAGAAACTGCGATCAATAGCTCCACGGACGTGATTTTTACGGCGATCGCGTCGCAAAGTATGCAAAAATAACTCACTTTAAAATTTTACCGCAAATTCCGCCCGCACGGCGGATTTGCGGTTTTTAAAATTTTACTTATTCTTTTTTGATAAAATTATCCAAAAATTTTAAAAGGAAATCGATGAATTGGAATTTAGGCGAGCTGTTTGCAAACGAAGCAGAATTTAGCGGCGCGATAGATAGCGCCTCCGCGCAGGCTAGGGATTTTGAGCTTAAATTTAAAGATAAGCTGCACGCCCTTAGCGCGGAGGAATTTTTAGGCGCGCTTGAGCTTTATGAGGGCATCAGCGAGCAGATCGGCAAGATAATGAGCTTTGCGCATCTAAGATTCGCGCGAGATACAAGTCTCGGGGCGCAGCAGGCCAAGACGGAGCAAGCTTGCAACGACATTTCGCAGAGCCTACTCTTTTTCGAGCTTGAGTTTAACGAGCTTGACGCCGCAAAACAGGACGAGTTTATCGCAGGAAGCGGGAGATTTAGATATTATTTGAGCCTACTTAAGCAGCGCAAGACCCACCAGCTAAGCTTGCCGCAAGAAAGCGTGCTTTTAAAAACTTCGCCCGTAAGCGGCGAGGCGTTTTCGCGGCTTTTTGACGAGAGCATGGCGCGGATGAGCTTTGGTTTTCGCGGGCAAAAGCTTGGCGAGGAGGAAATTTTAAGCTTGCTTCATAGCTCCGATCGCGAGGTGCGAAAGGACGCCGCAGCCTCGCTAAGCGCGGTGCTAGAGCAAAACTCCCACCTGCTTGGCTACATCTACAATATGATCAAAACCGATCTTAAAATTCGCTGCGAGCTGCGCGGCTACGATAAAGCCGAGGCGGTGATGCATGAGGAAAATCAGATAAACATCGCAAGCGTCGATGCGCTGATCGCAGAGACGGAGCGAAGCTTCGCTCTAGTCGGCAAATTTTACGCCAAAAAGCGCGAAATTTTAGGCTACGATGCGCTGTATGATTACGACAGATACGCGCCGCTTGGGGGCGACGAGGGCGAGTTTAGCTTCGAGCAGGCTAAGCAGATCGTGCTTGCGGCATTTGAAAAATTTAGCCCAAAATTTAAGCAGATCGCGCTGATCGCGTTTGAGCGAAACTGGATCGACGCAATGCCCGCGCAAAATAAGCAAAGCGGCGCGTTTTCGCATTCGGGCTCTCGCGATACGCACCCTTTCGTGCTTTTAAATTTTACCCGCAAGCGCCGCGACGTATTTACCCTCGCGCACGAGCTGGGGCACGCGATACATCAGTATCTAAGCTACGGCGTGGGCTATTTTAACTCCTTCACGCCGCTAACGACGGCTGAGACCGCGTCGGTTTTCTGCGAGATGCTGGTGTTTGATTATATGCGCGAAAATTTTTCAAATTTAAACGGTTTGTCGAATTTCAAAAGCACCGCCGCCTTGGACGGCTCGCAAAATTTTAAATGTAGCGCTTCGCAAGAGGCTCAGGGCGGTGAAATTCCAAACGAGCGCGCCGTAAAAAACTCCGCCTCGCAAGACTCTGCGGGTTCGTGCGAGCTTGCTGCGAGCGATACGGATACGCCCTCGCAGACTGCAAACGATAAAGCCGCGCTGCGAGCGATGCTTGCGGCAAAGATCGAGGATATCTTCGCTACGCTTTACCGCCAGATCGGATTTACGACCTTTGAGCGGCGCGTGCATGCAAGCGCGGATGAGCTAAGCATCGAGCGGCTGGGTGAGCTGTGGATGGAGGAGTCGCGCAAGATGTTTGCCGGCGAGCTAATCTTGCAGGATCATTACAAAAGCTGGTGGAGCTACATTCCGCACTTCGTTCACACGCCGTTTTACTGCTACTCCTATGCCTACGCGCAGCTTTTGGTGCTCGCGTTTTACGGGCTGTATAAGAGCGGCAGGCTCGAAAATTTCGTTCAAATTTACACTGAGTTTTTAAGCTCGGGCGGCAGCGACGCGCCGCAAAAGCTGGTGGCAAAATTCGGCTTTGACATCAATAAAAGCGAGTTTTGGCGCATCGGCATAGAACAGGTCGCGGCGCTTGTAGATGAGTTTGTGAGGGGTTAGGATGATAGATAAAATTTTAAAAGACGATAAATTTATCGCTGCGAGTAGTGCAAATATAGGCGCGGTTTTGGATTACGTTTTGGCTCTTGGATATGGATTTGGCATCGTTGCGAGGACGGATCAGATAAAATTTGACCCGCCGCTGCCGGAGGAAATTTTAAAAAGCTTCAAAATGCCCGCTATCTTTTTGCAGCTGGAGGAATACACGCTTTCTAGCGCGCATCTTAGCAAGGATGAGCTGGTTTTCGAGGCGGGATTTGGGCCGCAGGATTTTGCAAGCACGCTTAGCGTGCCGTTTTACGCGGTCTTGCAGATCGTCGTGGACGGCAAGCCTATCGCGGTAAATTTCTCCCAGCCCGAGTCCGAGTGGCTTAAACGCGAAAAATCGCGTAAAATTTTCTCAAAATGAGTGATATTTTAGAGGGTCTTAATCCTGCTCAGCGCGAGGCTGCGAGCCACGTGGATGGAGCGATGCTAATCTTAGCGGGTGCTGGTAGCGGCAAAACTAAAACGATCACCGCGCGTCTTGCCTATCTGCTATCAAACGGCGTGCCTCCGGGAAATACTCTCACGCTTACGTTTACGAACAAAGCCGCCACCGAGATGCGCTCGCGAGCGCTTAATCTGATAAGCGGGTTAAATTTAAGCGGAGTGCCGCTTCTGTGCACCTTTCATAAATTCGGGCTTTTGTTTTTGAAATTTCATATTAGCGAGCTTGGGCGCAGCGCAAACTTCCAAGTAATCGATACCGACGATAAGAAAAAGATCATCAAGGGCTTTGAGATAAATTTGCCCACATCGCTATTGGCAGCTAAAATTTCAACTTACAAAAATTCTCTAATCGGCCCCAAAGATATCGACGAGCTTCTAAAGGGCGAAGAGGACGAGCTAAGCAGGATGTATAGCGGATTTTACGCGCATTGCGCTGATGCATATAAGCGCTACGAGGCGTATTTGGCGGCGAATAATCTTGTAGATTTCGATGATCTGCTGATATTGCCGTATAAAATTTTAAGCGCCAATGAGCGGCTATGCGATGAAATTTCGCGCCGTTACGTCTATATCACGGTGGATGAGTATCAGGACACCAACGACATTCAATTCAAACTGCTGCAAAAGCTTTGTGCCGCGCACGAAAACCTCGTGGTGGTGGGTGATGACGATCAGAGTATCTACGGCTGGCGCGGCGCACGGATAGAAAATATCTTAAATTTTAAAGATCAGTTCTCAAACGTAAAATTTATCAAACTCGAGCAGAATTACCGCTCCACAGATGAAATTTTATCTGCTGCCAACGAGCTCATCTCGCATAACAAAAACCGCCTCGGCAAGAGCCTTACTAGCATGAACGGCGGCGGCGAAAAGATCGAAATTTTGCGTTCAGACGAGGAGAGTATCGAGGCGGCAAAGATCGCAGAAGCTATCAAAAAGCTACTTTCAAGCGGAGTAGCGCCCTCTCAAATCGCCGTGCTTTACCGCGTAAACGCTCTGTCGCGCGCGCTGGAAGAGGGGCTGAATCGCGCCAAAATCCCGTATAAAATGGTAGGCGGCGTGAAATTTTACGAGCGCGCCGAGATCAAGGATACGATCGCCTATCTGCGCTTAGTAAACGACGAGCACGACGACTTTTCGATGAGGCGGATCATAAACGTGCCCAAGCGCGGCATCGGCAAGGTCTCGCTGGCAAAGCTCGAGGAGCTTTCGCGCCTGCGACTCATCAGTCTATTTGATGCGTTTAGTGAGCCTGATGCGGGGCTTAGCGCCAAGGCGGCGCAGGCTCTAGCGGAGCTTAAAAGCGGCATCGCTTCTATTTCCGCACTAGCCGATACTATCAAAAAAATAGAGGCGCTAGAGCCCACTTTCGGGCTAAAGGCTTACTACGCCTCGCTTCCGGACGGCGCCGATCGGGTAGCGAACATCGACGAGTTTTTAGCTATGCTAAAGGACGAAGCTAGCAATAAACCCGATTTTGATCTGGCGGAATTTTTAAACGAGCTAAGCCTTCTTAGCGATCAGGACGCCATCATGGGCGATGCGATAAACATAATGAGCGTGCATGCTAGCAAAGGGCTTGAGTTCGAGCATCTTTTCGTAATCGGGCTGGAGGAGGGGTTTTTCCCGCTTTTGGGCGACAGCAATGACATCGAGGAGGAGCGCAGACTCGCATACGTAGCGATTACGCGCGCCAAGCGCACGCTTACGCTTAGCTTTGCTGCTAGCCGCTTTTATCGCGGCAAGCGCGAGAGGCTGGACGCTAGCAGGTTTATAGCCGAGGCGGGTTTGGTAGCCAAAGAGCCGCCGCGCGAGCAAAGTAGCGGCTTTAGCAAGGGCGAGCTGATCAAACACAAACTCTTTGGTATCGGACAGATCACGGCGGTAAACGGCGACCGACTCACTATAAATTTCGGCGGAATTTCGCGCGTGATAATGTCAAATTTCGTAGAAAAGATCGGCTCTTATGAATAGATTGTTTTTGGCGGACAAGCCCGCGGGCATCGGCAGCAATAAATTTTTAAGCGCTCTTAAGCGCAAATACGGCGTGAAAAAGGCTGGCTTTAGCGGCACGCTCGATCCTTTCGCGAGCGGCGCGCTGATTGTCGCGTTCGGGCAATACGCGCGCTTTTTTAGATTTTTAAAAAAGGAGCCAAAAATCTACGCTGCGACGCTGTGGCTGGGCGCGCAAAGCCCAAGCGGAGATAATGAAAATATCGAGCGTGTGGAACAAATCCCGCCGCTTTCGCGCAAGGTTTTAGATGCCGCGATAGCGCAAATGCGCGGTGAGATAAAATTTATCCCGCCCGCTTTCAGCGCCAAGAAAATTGACGGTGTGCGCGCATACAAGCTCGCTCGCGCAGGCGAAGAGGTGAGCCTAAAAGAGAGCTCGATGCGGGTTTTTGATGCCGAAATTTTAAGCTACGCTCATCCATTCGTGAGCTTTCGCGTTGCGCTTAGCGAGGGCGGCTACGTGCGCTCTTTTGCGCAAATTTTAGCAGAAAAACTAGGCGTTTGCGGTACGCTAAGCGCGCTTAGGCGGGAGAGCGAGGGGGCTTTCGATTTGAAAGATCCGCGTTTTGCGGATGAGGCGGCGCTAAATCCGCTCGAGTTTTTGGACCTCGCGCCGAACTTTTACGACGGCGACGCGCGCGACGTGATCTTGGGTAAAAAGCTTGCCGCAAAGGATCTGGCGAGCCGCGCAGACGGGCGCTATCTGCTTATCTGCGGCGATTTTTACTCGATCATCGAGATAAGCTCGGGCGAGGTGCGCTATCTTTGGAACGACGTTCCGATCGCAGGCGGCGCGTTTTAATCAGCGGCTCTAGCCTGCGGCGGAATTTTGATCGGGCGGCCCTGGCTTGAAATTTGAGCGGTTATAAATACGGCGCGTTTTAAATTTACTCGCATAGCGCGCTGCTATGTGCGGTTAAATTCTATCGCAGACGGCGGCGACTCGAGTGATCGCGCTCTTTTGTTGTGCACGGATCGCAAAATCTGCCTCAGGCGGTGTAAATTTAAACGCGCGGCTAGGCGGGCGGCGCTCGCTTGTGAAAAGGCATAAATCCGCGGGGGCTAAATTTAAACGCGGCGAATCCGGCGGAGCGGCGTTTCGATTTGCTTTTCGGTGCGCGATGACGGCTCGCTGCGAGATTAAAATTTCGCGATTTACAAAGCGCGCAGGTCGGGGCTTATCGCGGCGCGCCAAGCGCCTCTGCCGAATGAAATTCTAGCTTGCGGCGGTGCGTAGTCTGCGCCGATAGGTTTGATTTTACGGCGGGCGGCGTACTGCTAAACTAAATTTATGATCTAGTGTGGCGTGCAGCGACGCGGCTAGAATTTTGCCGGCTTGGAATTTTAATCGCTAAGATAGATTTGCGCCGCGAGTTGAAATTTAGCTGCGTGCGTTGCGGATTAAAATTTCGCGCTTTATAAAATTTACGTATCGGGCGCCGCGATCGCGGGTTAAATTCCGCGGCGCGCGCTTCACGGTGCGCGGTTTTTGAATTTTGATCGCACTGGATAGGGCTTGCTGCAGGCTGAAATTTAACTTGCGCGCGGATTAAAATTTTAATCGCGCTAGATGGGCTTGCGGCGCGCTAAATTAACGCAAACGCGCCAAAGCGTAGAAGGAGTAAAATTTGAAGGCCTATGCAAAGATTAACGTTTTTTTAAAAGTCGTCGGCACGCGCGGCAGCTACCACGAGATCGCCTCGCGCTTCGTGCTGCGCAGGGAGCTCTTTGATGAGATAAACTTCGAGCGCGCGAGCGGCTTTGCGCTCGAATGTGGCGCCGCGCAGATCGCAGATAACATAATTTTAAAGGCCAAGGTGGCGCTTGAGCAGGCGGGCTTTGCGCGTGAGCTTGCGGAGTTTTTCGGCTCGCACAAGATCGTGCTTAAAAAACATATTCCGATCGGCGCGGGTCTTGGGGGCGGCAGTAGCGACGCGGCGGCGTTTTTGCGGCTTGCGAACGAGGAGTTAGGCTTAAAAATTTCGCGCGAGCGGCTTACCAAAATCGCGCAAAATATCGGCGCGGACGTTGCGTTTTTTGTTAGTGGACTTGAGGCCGCAAACGTGCGCGGCATCGGCGAGATCATCGAGCCTTTCGAGGACCAGCTGCCTGCGATCGAAATTTTAACGCCCGCGATCTTTTGCTCCACCGGCGCGGTTTATAACGAGTTTCGCGCAAGCTTTATGCAAAATATAAACGCCGCGCAGGCGCAAGAGATGTTGCGTTTAGGCAGCGAGCAGCTGCTGACGCAATATGGCGGCTTTACGTTAAACGATCTTTTCGCGCCGTGCATAAAGCTATATCCGCAGATGAGCAAGTATCGCGATATGTTTCTAAGCGGTAGCGGCAGCAGCGTGTTTTTCTTAAAATAAGAATTCCAAGGCGCGCGGTTAAAATTTAAAAGCTAAATTTAAAGATAAAATTTAAAATTCGCTCGCCCGCTTTTAAATTTAAGCAAAAACGGGCTAAGCTTAGGACCAAATTTAGAAGGAAAAAGATGAAAGAACTGAGTAAAAATCGCAAGGCATTTCACGATTTTACGATACTTGAAAGCTTTGAAGCAGGCATCGTGCTAAAAGGCAGCGAGGTCAAAGCTCTGCGCGCGGGCAGGGGCAATCTCAAAGATAGCTTTTGTCGCGTGATCCGCGGCGAGCTGTTTTTGCTAAACGCGCATATCAGCTATCTTGAAAGCACAAACGCCCATTTTCGTCCCGACGAAGGGGCGGCGCGAAAGCTTTTAATGCACCGAAAGCAGATCGACAAGCTGCTTGGCGCGGTTAGCAAAGAGGGCCTTACCATCGTAGTTTTGTCGCTGTATCTCAATGATAAAAACCGCGTAAAGGCGCGTATCGCTTTGGCTAGTGGCAAAAATCTGCACGACAAGCGTGAATCGCTAAAGCGCAAGGAAGCCGACCGCGAAGCGCAAAGCGCGATGAAGCGATACGACAAGCATTCATTTTAAATTCACAAAACTTTGGTTAAAATGCGGGCTTAAATTTAAACCCGAAGGAAATGCAATGAAGAAATTTTTACTATTATGTTTAGCGATTTTTGTCTTAAGTGGCTGCGGAGATGATTCGCAGAAAAAGACGGGCTCTGCGGGCGAGAATCCTGCCGCGAGCGAGAATCAGATGGCAAAAAATTCTGCTCAAGATAAAAATGGCGAGCGTATTGGCGGAGAAAGTGGCGAGGAGGTAGCTTTTACGCCGTTTAAAGCGGGCGAACGATTTACGCTTAAAAGCGTCGTAGGCGGCGAGGTAACGATCGAGCGGACAGAAAAGGGCTTTAAGCTCGCGGACAGCGATAAAATTTTAATGTTTGATATTTTCGGTACTTACTGTCAGCCGTGCCGCATCGAAGCGCCGCATCTGATGGACTTTCAGTTAAAAAATTCCGCGGATTTTCTAATGGTTGGCTTGATTTATTTTGAGGACATTACGGACGCGCAAGTGATCGAAAATTTTACGAAAAAGTTTAATGCGTATTATTTCATCTCCAATTCAAAACAAAACGAGCGCATAGTGGGTCAAATTTTAAGCGACATCGGTTATCGTCACGCGCTTTCGATCCCTTTTAAGGTAGTACTTAAAGATGGAAAATATCAAAGGCTTACCGACATTAACGAGGGCGATGAGCGGGGTAAGCCGTATTACTTAGGCATGGTCGATACTGATGTGATAAAAAGCGATATCGCCAGGATAAAAAATGGCAACTAAAACCGGCGTGCAGATTCACACTCGCGCCAAAACAAAATCTTTCGTGCCTCGTCCGTATAAGGTGATTTTACTAAACGACGACGTAACAACGATGGATTTCGTGGTTTATATTTTGATGGAGATTTTTGCCAAAAACTTTAACGACGCCGTAGATTTAATGATGAAAGTTCATAAGCAGGGTCGCGCGGTTTGCGGCGCGTATCCTAAAGAGATAGCCGAGTGTAAGCAACAAGCGGTTTTACAAGCGGCAAAGGCCGCAGGATTCCCTCTTAGATGTGAGATCGAAGAGGATTAAATTTAAAGGAAAGCAATGATAGGATTTTTTTTAAACAAACATTTTGAACAAGCAATCAGCGTCGCAAATGACGGCGAGGACGAATACATTACTACTTCGCACGTAGTTTATGCGATTTTTAAATACAATAAGCCCTTCCATGGGCTCATCGCCAAAGAAATTCCAGATATTAACTACCTAAATATTTTGGATAATCTGGGCGGGCTTTTGGATATGATGCCTAAATCAAGCGGCAAGGCTCCGGCGCAGACGATAGAATTTAAGCAGTTCTATACTGAATTAAATAATGCTAAAGAGCCTAAAAATGAGCTTGATTTTATGCTTAAAATTCTAAATGATAAGGAAAACGACTGCACTAAAATTTTAAATCACTACGGTATAAACGCTGCGATTTTTGAGCTCATCGTGCGAAAGTACAAATCCGCTTTCGATCACCGTGATGAGGTCGTTTCTCGCGACGAAGCCGCAGCGATTAAGCTAAACTCATACGATATCGATGATATCACGCATGCGATGAATTACGACGAAAGCCGCAGGCAGTGGCAGAATACGGAATTTGAGCCTGCGTTTGAGGGCGAAAAGGACGCCATAAACGAGCGCGATATTAAAAAGGATTCGCCTAGTTCACTTTATACAGCAAACCTCAATAAAATCGCGCTTGAGGGTAAGATCGATCCACTCATCGGACGCGAAAAAGAGATCGAAAAGACGCTGCAAACCCTCTGTCGCCGCAAGAAAAATAATCCGATCTTAGTGGGCGAAGCAGGAGTTGGTAAAACCGCGATCATCGAGGGCATCGCGCTAAAAATCGTCCGCGGCGAAGTGCCAGAAAAGCTAAAAAACAAGGTGATTTACGCCCTTGATGCTGGCGCGCTGATCGCAGGCACTACGCTGCGCGGGGAGTTTGAAGAGAGGCTAAAGGATCTCATAGACGAGTTTAGCGCTAATCAAAATGCGATTTTATTTATCGATGAAATTCACACGATCGTTGGCGCAGGCACGGGCAATCGCAACGAACTTGATATGTCAAACATCCTAAAGCCTTCGCTTGCAAGCGGCGAGCTATCGGTCATCGGCGCTACTACATACGGCGAATATCGCTCGTTTTCGCAGGATAAAGCGCTTAGCCGCAGGTTTTGCAAAATCGACGTGAGCGAGCCTAGCATTGACGATAGCGTCGAAATTTTAAAAGGCGTAGCCAAAAAATATGAGGAATTTCACGGCGTAAAATTTAGCGACGAAATTTTGCGAGATAGCGTAACGCTTGCTAAAAAATATCAAAGCGATAAATTCCTTCCCGACAGCGCCATTGATCTCATCGACGAGGTGGGCGCTAGCTTTGCGTTTAAACCGCACGAAGCTCCGCTTGAAATCAGTAAGGACGATTTGGTAAATACGCTTTCGATTAGCGCGAATATTGCAAATTTAAGCAGTAGCGTCGATAATAAACAGGTACTAAAAAATCTGGAAGCCAATATCAAGCGTGAAATTTTCGGTCAAGATGAAGCGGTTAGCAGCCTTTGCAAGGCACTTTTGCGCTCTTACGCCGGGCTTGGAGGCGCAAGCTCCCCAATCGGCGTATTTTTATTTGCAGGTAGCAGCGGTGTGGGCAAAAGTGAGCTAGCCAAGGTCTTAGCCGCGCAGCTTGGAGTGCATTTTGAGCGCTATGATATGAGCGAATATATGGAAGCTCACAGCGTCTCTAGGCTCATCGGAGCACCTCCCGGATACGTGGGCTTTGAAAACGGTGGAATTTTAACAAACAACATCAAAAAGCACCCCTACAGCGTCATTTTATTTGATGAGGTAGAAAAAGCTCATCCTAGCATGACGAATATTTTTTTAGGAATTTTCGATAACGCAAGCCTTACCGATAATAACGGCGTTACGACCGATTTTAAAAATACGATCATAATAATGACGTCGAATTTAGGTACGAAAGAAGCGCCGCAGGTCGGATTTACAAAGGATGAGAGCTATAAAGTAGATAGCGCCATAAGAAGCTTTTTTGCGCCGGAATTTCGCAACCGCATCGATAAAATCATAAATTTTAACCGCTTAAGCGGCGAAATTTTAGAAAAGATCGTGGATAAAACTATCGGCGAGCTAGAGTCGCAGCTAAAAAACGTAAAGATTAGTCTAAACAAGGAAGCAAAAGATTTGATTATCTCGCGCGGCTATTCGGACGAGTTTGGCGCGCGAAATTTAAAGCGCGAGATCAGCTCTCAGATCAGCGATCATATAAGCGGCGAGCTGCTTTTTGGCGCGCTACAAGAGGGTGGCTTGGTTAGCGTGAGCGTAAAAGATGGCGAGCTAAGCTTTAGCTTTGCTTCTACGCCTTTGCCGCAGATAGAAAAAAAGCAACCCGCACTAGCTCAAAGCAGTGTCGTTAAATAATGGCTCGGTTTTACGATTTTCCAGATCCTATGGATGCGCCCGATTTTGCGCCGCTTGCAAGTGGCGGCGATCTGAGCGAGGATTGCTTGCTTAGCGCTTATAGCGCAGGGATATTTCCGTGGTTTAGCGAGGATGAGCCGATTTTATGGTGGTCGCCCGATCCGCGCGCAGTGCTTGATCCGCGCGAAGTGCGCGTGCAAAAGTCCATTAAGCCCTATCTTAAGCGATATGACGTTAAATTTGACGCGAATTTTAAGGGCTTCATCGAGCGCTGCAAAGACGTACGAAAAAAAGAGAGCGACGGCACGTGGATCAGCGAGCAGATCGTGCAGGCTTACTCGCGTTTGGCAGCAGACGGCTACGCTCACAGCGTCGAGGCATACGAAGATGGCGAGCTCGTAGGTGGGCTATACGGGCTAATTTTTGGGCGGGTGTTTTGCGGCGAGAGTATGCTGAGCCTAAAGAGCAACGCTTCGAAAGTCGCGCTGATTAGGCTTTGTGAGGTGCTTGCAAATTTCGGCTTTCTAATCGACTGTCAGATTATGAACGAGCATCTGAAATTTATGGGTGCTAAAGAGATGCCGCGAGCGGAATTCCTCGCTCTATTTGCTGAGCTTAGTGCGCAAGATAGCGGCTTTGAGCGCTTTGCGGATCTTAAAGTTCCGCGCGGAGCGCAGCATTGAGTCAAAGCTTGAAATGCGGTAGCACGAAAAACGCGCAGAATTTAGAATTTTAAAGAAATAAGATGTGGCAAAGAGATAAAAGCTCCTCGGTCGGTATGATTATTGTGATGTTTATATTCGTGCCGGCGGCGCTTTTTGTATTTTTGGCGATTTTATATTTTTGGGGCAGCACTGAGCGCAAGCTACCGCGCCTGGATGTCAATGAAACCAACAGCGCGATCCGTGGCGCGATAATCGCAAAAGATAATTATGTCGCGGCAAATTCCGTCAAACTCTATAAAGTTAGCGTCGATGCACGTAGCATCGATAAAAACAAGCTTGATCTTTTCGTGCGGCTATACTGCATCTACACGGGTGATAGCGAAAAGCGCGTCAAAAGCGCGATCGAGGGCTCTGGCGGTACGACCGTGCTGTCGTATAAGATCGACGCCAAAACCGCCGTGCATCTAAAAGAACTTGCGTATAAGTTAAATTTAAAAAAGGTCTTTGTCAGCTTCATAGGCTCAAACGGCAGGTTAAATCCGCCTATCCGCATGAGCGTGAGCGAAAGCGGCGAGAAGCGCAGCTACAATGTCGGCGATTCGCTCACTCCGTTAATCGGCTATATCAATAAAAAAGAGGTTGATGGCATCACCAAAGTTAGCGGAATTAAGGGGATCGAGAAGTACTATGAGTATTATCTAGCGCCGGTTAGAGATGAGTTTATCGTGGGCCCGCGCGATATCGGCGGCAATATCATTCTAGAGCGTAGCAGCAAAAAAACGGGCAGGATCGACGGCTACAACGTCCGTCTAAGCGTGCCACTAACGCTGCAAAGAAAAATAGAGCGCCTAAGCGATGAGGGCGCTGATAATTACGATGCGCGAGAAATCGTGGTGGGCATTATGAACTCCAAAACGGGCAAAATTTTATCCCTTGCGACCAATGCCCGCTATGACCCCTCAAACATCACGAAAAACGATCTTAAGAATTTAAATTTTACCGCGAGCGAATACGCCTACGAAGTGGGCTCGATTATGAAGCCGATAATTTTCGCAATCGCCTATGATGCCAAAGCCGTCAAACCGGGCGAGATCATCAATACCTATAACGGCAGCTATAAGCTTGGTACTCGCACGATCCGCGACACGCATCCTGCAAAGCAGATGAGCGGCGAGGAGATCATCATCCACAGCTCAAATATTGGAATGATTAAAATTTCAGAGCGGCTGGAGGGGCAGGCTATTTATGACGGGCTTATGAACTTTGGTATGTCGCAAAAAACAGGCATTGATCTACCGTATGAGCAAAGTGGAAATATCCCAAGCATCAAAAGCCTGAATAATAAAATTTACAAAGCTACGATCAGCTATGGCTACGGCGCGCAGATGACCTTCCTTCAGATGCTAAACGCTTACACCGTCTTTAACAACGGCGGCGTGATGATCAGCCCGCGTCTAGTCGAAAATCTAGAAAATAACGGCAAAACTTACATCGTCAACGAAAGCGAAACCCGCCAGGTAATCTCTAAACCTACCGCTGACGTAATAAAAGGAATTTTAATCAAAACGGTTGAGAGCGGCACGGGGCGCAAAGGGCGGGTAGCGGGGCTGCAAATCGGCGGCAAGACGGGCACTGCGCGTATCGCTAAGGGGGGCGGCTATTCGAGCGCCTATAACAGCTCGTTTTTCGGCTTTGCCAACGACGCGGACACCAGCTACACGATTGGCGTTTTGGTGCGCGAGCCTAAAAGGGGCAGCTATTACGCTGCTCAAAACGCGCTGCCGATCTTTAAGCGGGCGGTAGGAATTTTGATAGAGGAGGGCTATCTAAAGCCCGCAGCCGACGCAAACGCCACGCAAAAGGTCGAGATCAAGGATGAGGCAGTTGAAATTAAAGATTAAATTTGCTAAATTTCGCAAGGTTTTTTAAAATTTTGCGGCGACGAAATTTCACGGAATTTAGCGCGACTTTTGAAATTTTAAGGCGTTTAAATTTTAAGGCGTTTAAATTTTACGGCGCGGAATTTTGGCGGCGTAAAATTTAGCGGCGCAAAATTTTAACGGCACGGCGATGGAATTTTATCGCGACGCGGGATTTTGGCGCGGTAGTAAAATTTTATCACGGCTTGAAATTTTGCATGGCGCCGCTCGCTGCACTAAAGCAACTGAATTTTATCGTGATGTGAAATTCGGTGCGGCGTAAAATTCCGTATCAAGACAAAATTTTAAATTTGCCGTCGCGCAAGTAAAACGGCGAGCGAGCCTGTGGCGTTAAATTTTTAAGACGCAGCGCTATAAATTCGCGCCGTATGTTTGCGCAACTGCGAAATTTAGCGAGTTTGGCTGCGTAATTTAACGATGAAATTTAACGCAAAGAAAAGAGGAAAATATGAAAGCAAATGAGGGAAAAATGAAAATAGCGATAATCGGGCTTGGCTACGTTGGGCTTCCTTTGGCGGCGGCGTTTGCCGCGAAACACGAGGTCGTGGGCTTTGACGTCTCGCAAGAGCGCATAGACGAGCTGCGCGGCGGGCACGATCGCACGCTGGAGCTTAGCGACGAGGAGCTTGCTGCGGCGATTCAAAACGGGCTTAAATTTAGCGCAAAGCTAGATGATATGAGGCAGAGCAATTTTTACATCGTGTGCGTGCCCACTCCCGTAGATAGGCTAAATCGCCCAGATCTCACGCCGCTAATCAAGGCCAGCGAAAGCGTCGGAGCCGTGCTTAAAAAGGGCGACATCGTCGTGTATGAAAGCACCGTCTATCCGGGCGCTACGGAGGAGGACTGCGTACCGGTGTTGCAGCGCACGAGCGGGCTAAAATTTAACCGCGATTTTTTCTGCGGATATTCGCCCGAGCGGATCAATCCGGGCGATAAAATTCACACCGTCACGAAGATCAAAAAGATCGTCTCGGCAAGCACGCCGGAGGCTCTGGATGTCGTAGATAGCGTCTATCTTAGCATCCTGCAAAACGGCACCTTTCGCGCTAGCAGCATCAAGGTCGCCGAGGCCGCGAAGGTGATCGAAAACACCCAGCGCGACATCAACATCGGCTTTATCAACGAGCTTGCGATCCTATTCGGCAAGCTCGGTATCAACACCAACGACGTCATCGACGCGGCGGCTACGAAGTGGAATTTCTTAAGCTTCCGTCCGGGGCTCGTGGGCGGACACTGTATCGGCATCGATCCGTATTATTTGGCGCAGAAGGCAACCGAGGTGGGCTATCACCCTGAAATCATCCTCTCAAGCCGCCGTATCAACGATAATATGGGAAGCTACGTCGCTACGGAGGTCGTTAAGATGATGATAAAATACGACGAAAAGGTAAAGGGCGCAAAGGTCTTGATCTTGGGGCTGACGTTTAAAGAAAACTGCCCCGATACCCGCAATACGCGCGTCGTGGATATGATAAGCGAGCTTAAAAATTTCGGCTGCGAGGTAGGCGTCTATGATCCTTGGGCGAGCGCCGCCGACGCCAAGAGATACTACGATATCGATCTGCTGCAAAAGCCCGACTTGTGCAAATTTGACTGCGTCGTAATCGCCGTAGCGCATAAGCAGTTTTTTGAGCTTGATTACGCGGGCTCGCTGGTTTACGACGTAAAAAACGTCTATAAAGGCGCGCAAGGAAAGCTCTGAAATTTAGCTTGGGGGTTAAATTTAGACTTCTAAATCGGCGGCTTAGCGAGGATAAGGATGAACGAAGCAAGGCTTGAAAAGTTAAAGAGGCTTTTAGATGGGCGGCGTCAGAATTTAGAGCAAGGCTTGCAGGAAAATTCTGATGCTCAAAATTCCAATGCCTTAATTTTAATAAAGGAGATATAGATGAGTAGAGGAAGTGTTGATAAAAGGTGTACTTATTACAGGTGGTTTTAAATCGCTACAAGAATATTCTGATTTGCCAAAAGCTACTAAAGGAATACAATGAAAAACCCGCTTTACTACGTAGATTATTGGTATGATTTGATTAAATTCGGCTTCGATCGGAAACACACTTTTATAACGCTAATCGTTGTTTGCGTTTCATTTATCGCACCGATACTTCTCTTGTACTCCTACTCTATCGTACCAAGTACTCAAAGCATAAGAGATCCATTCGTATTTTCCGGTACTATAAAAGAACTTAAAAGGCACAAAGGACATTATCGTACGAAAGCCAATTGTGTAGTGTCAATCCAAAATAATAATAAAATCATCACTAGACGCTTTGTAGATGTAAAAATTTCAGAAGGAACATATATTTGTGATATATTTTTTAAAGAATATGTATTTAATCGATGTATAATCATAAATATGTCTGATTTTGTATTGAATAAGCTGAGCCGCTGCGATGATGGTTTGGTTTTATTTAAAGATACGACAAACATGAGCTATCTCTACAAAGGAAGAAAAACTAGCGTTATAGCTGGTATAATTTTAGTTTTAATAGCTTTTATATTTACTTTCAAGCTTCATATAGAATATAAAAAATCCAAACTAAAAGATTAAATTTTAATCTCTAAATTTACAGCGCTTGCGCGAGTATAAATTTCGCAAAATCTTCGCGGGAGTTCGGGCATTTGCACACTTCGTAGTATTCATAACCCAGCTCGCGCGCCTGGGCCCTATAAAAAATATCCAGTTCAAAATCGGTCTCGGAGTTATCCACGCAAAACGCGATCGGAAATATGAGCGCTTTTTTGCTCTGCAGATCCCGCAAAACGTCCGCGACATTAGGTTCCAGCCACTTCACGGGGCCCAGGCGCGATTGATACGCCAAAATAATCTCTTTAAATTTAATCCCGCGCGCAGCCAGCAGATCTTTTAAAATTTTTACGTGCGCCTTTACTTGCGCTTCGTATGGATCGCCCGCGGTGATCATTTTTACCGGTAGCGAATGCGCGGAAAATATGAGCGAAATTTGCGAAATTTCATCCGCGCTAAATTTCGCAACACAGCTTGCAATTAAATTTAGTAAAATTTCGTTGTAAGCGGCGCTATCGTAGAAAATATCAACTATCTTATAATTTTTTATACCAAGCCGCTTAAGTGCGGCTTCGGCAGAACACAGACTCGATTGCACCGTCGTTTTTGAGAAGTGCGGATACAAAGGCATCAAAATTATCTCGTCAAAATCCGCGTATTTTTTAAGCACGTCCTCCGCAAAGGGCGGCGTGTAATTCATCACATAATCGCAAACCAGCTCGTCTATCGGTTTTTCATCCTGCGGCGCTTCATTTTGTAGCGCCTTGCCCTGCGTCGGGGCGTCTTGCGGCGGCTTGCTCTGCAATGAAATCTCTTGCGGCGACTCATTCGCGGCGCCCGCATCCGCCGCATTTTCAAATTTTGACCCCGCGCCTAATTTTGCTCGCGCGAGTAAATTTACCCGCTCGCAAAGCGCTTCGGTGATGGAGCATATAGGCGAGCGTCCGCCCAGTTTTTCGTAGTTGCTACGCGCCGATGAAGTTCTGCTTCTTACGATGAGCGCGGCTAAAACGCTACGCCAAAAATCACTCTTAACGCCCAAAATAAAGGGGTCGTTAAACATATTTTTTAAAAAAACTTCAACCTCGCTCAGATTGTTCGGGCCGCCCATGTTGAGCAAAATTAGGGCTTTTTTCATGAGATGATTTCTCTGATTTTTATCGCATCCTCTACGCTTGCAAGACCTGCATTAGTACTGCTGTCGCACATCGCGCAAAACGCTTCGTGTTCGCGGCGTAGCGAAAAGTCGTCGCGATCGACGCGCAGATTTACGCGCCCGTCAGGCGTAATTTTAAAAAGAGTTATTGAGATTAGATCGCCAAAATACACGCCGCTGTCGGTGCAAATCTCGATACCGTGGCGCCTGATCGGATAGAGATTGGACTGCATTAGCGTGCAATAGCAGCCGCTTTTTGTGTGAAGTGTCGCGCATGCGGCTAGAGTGCGCTCTTTAGAGATATTTTTGCTAAGTTCTATGCAGGCGATCTCGCTGTGAGAAAGCAGCCGCACAAGATCAATATCTCTAAAAAGGGCATTGGCGACGATATCTGCTCTATCATCGTTTGCAAAACCGCTTACGAAGCTCATCGAAAAAATTTTATCCCCCTTGGCAAGCTCGCGTAGCAAGGATACGATTACTGGATTGTAGCGGTCGGAGTAGCCTACGGCTAGGCGTGTACCGTTAGTAGTGACCGCGTAGTTTATCTCTCTAGCTTCGGCTAGGCTTTGTGCGAGCGGGGATTCTACAAAGATATTTTTGGTAAACGGCAGGCATTTTAAAATCAGCTCTTTATGCGATGGTGGGGGAGCCGTGATGACTACGGCGTCGGGCTTAGCGACGTTAAAAAGATCGGTTAGATTATCAAAGATCGGATAGCGCGGGCCGAAATTTTCACTGCTGCCCTTATGATAAAGCGCTACAAGTTCGAAATAATCGCTCCTTCTTAGCTCGCTGAAGTGCTTTTGACCAAGCTCGTCCATACCTATGATCGCTATCTTTTTTTTCATCGTTATGCCCTAAATTTAATCTTTCGCGCCATTATAACTAAGAATGGTTAAAATTTTATAGTTTTTAAAATCTAATTTAGCTAAAATGCGCCTTTAAAATTTAACTTGAAATAGGACAAATCATGGATATTAGAAGCGAATATTTAAATTTCTTTGCAAGCAAGGGCCATCAGATCATCCCCAGCGCGCCGTTGGTGCCCGATGATGATAGCTTGCTTTTTACGAATGCGGGCATGGTGCCGTTTAAAAGCATATTTACAGGAGCCGTTCCGCGTCCGACGCCGCCTATCCGCACGAGCTGTCAGACCTGCATCCGCGCCGGCGGCAAGCACAACGACCTAGACAACGTCGGCTACACCGCGCGCCACCATACGTTTTTTGAGATGCTTGGAAATTTCAGCTTCGGCGAGTATTTTAAAGAGCAAGCGATCGCCTATGCGTGGGAGTTTATCACTGAAATTTTAAAGCTTCCCAAAGAAAAACTCTACGTCACCGTGCACGAAAAGGACGACGAAGCGTTTGGGTTCTGGGCGCGCCACATAGCGCAGGAGCGCATATATCGCTTCGGCGACCACGATAACTTTTGGGCGATGGGCGATACCGGTCCTTGCGGACCGTGCTCGGAGATCTTTTACGACCAAGGCGGCGAGCACTTTAACACGCCTGAGGACTACATGGGCGGCGACGGCGACAGATTTCTTGAAATTTGGAACCTAGTTTTCATGCAGTACGAGCGCAGCAGCGACGGCAAGCTAACTCCGCTACCAAAACCTAGCATCGACACGGGCATGGGGCTTGAGCGCGTCACGGCGATTAAAGAAGGCAAGTTTAGCAACTACGACAGCTCGCTTTTTATGCCGCTAATTGATGAGGTTGCAAAGCTTTGCGGCAAACCTTACGTTTATGAAAGCGGCGCGAGCTATCGCGTCATCGCCGATCATATCCGCTCGGTTACGTTTTTGCTAGCGCAGGGAACAAATTTTAACCGCGAGGGCAGGGGGTATGTTTTGCGTAGAATTCTGCGTCGTGCCGTTCGCCACGGCTATCTGCTCGGCATCAAAGAGCCCTTTATGTATCGCCTCGTGGATAAAGTATGCGAGCTGATGGGCGGGCACTATGCCTATCTGAACGAGAAAAAGCAAGCCGTAAAGGAGCAGATCAAGCTCGAAGAGGAGCGGTTTTTTGCCACTTTGGCAAACGGCATCGAGCTTTTTAACGAAGAGCTTGCGCGCACTAAAGAAATTTTTAGCGGCGAGGTCGCGTTTAAGCTATATGATACCTACGGCTTTCCGCTCGATCTGACCGCCGATATGCTGCGCGAGAAAAATTTGCGTGTGGATGAGGCTAAATTTGACGCGCTTATGAGCGAGCAAAGGCAGATAGCTAAAGCCGCATGGAAGGGTAGCGGCGATAAAAACGTCCGTGGCGATTTTAAGGCACTGCTAGAGAAATTTGGTGAGAATAAATTTAGCGGTTACGAAGAGCTTAGTCGCACAAGCAAGGTTTTAGCGCTGCTTAACGAGGATTTTGCGGAAGTGGATGAGCTCAAAGCTGGCGATATCGGCTGGGCGATGTTTGATATCACTCCGTTTTATGCACAAAGCGGCGGTCAGACGGGCGATAGCGGCGAAGTGGAGTCCATAGCCGATGTGTTTGATACGCAGAAATTTTATGGGCTAAATTTATCCCACTTGCGCCTTAATCGTAACCTGAAAATCGGCGATATCGTCGGGCTTAAGGTTTCTGAGGAGCGTGAGCAGATTGCACGTCATCACAGCGCGACACATCTTTTGCACGCGGCGCTTCGTGCGGTGCTAGGGGCTCATATCGCTCAAGCAGGAAGCTTGGTCGAAGCGGACCGCTTAAGATTTGACTTCTCGCATCCTAAGGCACTTAGCGGCGAGGAGCTAGCTAAAATCGAGGAATTTGTAAATAACGCCGTTTGCAAGGGCTGTACGGCAAAAACTGAGATTATGGATATAGATGACGCTAAAAACAGCGGCGCGATTGCGCTTTTTGGCGAAAAATATGGCTCAAAAGTGCGCGTCGTGAGCTTCGGAGAGATTAGTAAGGAGCTTTGCGGCGGAATTCACGTGCGTAATTTAAGCGAAATAGGGTCGTTTTTTATCGTCAAAGAAAGCAGTGTAAGTGCGGGCGTTAGGCGTATCGAGGCAGTTTGTTCGCGCGCGGCTTTAAATTTAGCGCTTCAAAATCGCGCTAAGCTTGCTGAAATTTCTGCGGAGTTAAAAGGGATTGAGCCTCTCCGTGCGATTGAGAAATTAAAAGATGAGATCAGATCGCTAAAAGATCAGATCAAGCATGCAAGCAGTTCTCATGCACTGGCTTTTCTAAATGTCGGTGATACCAAACTTTGCGTAGCCTCGGTCGAAAGCGGTGATATAAAAACTATGATAGATGAGTTTAAAAATAGCCACGAAAAGGCGGCGATAATGCTGATGCAAGTAGGCACCGACGGCAAAATTTCAATCGCGGCAGGCGTTAAAAACGCGCCGATCAAAGCTGGCGAGTGGGTTAAGCTCGCGGCGCAAATTTTAGGCGGTGGCGGCGGCGGACGCGATGATTTTGCGACCGCAGGCGGCAGGGACGTGCTAAAAATCGAAGAAGCGATCAAAGAGGCGATCTCTTACGCAAAAGGTAAAATTTGAACGAAATCGATACCGGCTTCATCAAAGCCTCGCAAATTTTGCCGCTGATTCACATTTTAAGCGTGATTTTTTTGGTCTGCGCGCAGATCTGCGTATTTTTGATCGCGCGGATTTTTATGAATTTAAGCAGTAAAAGTCAAGCGGATGCGAAGGATGTAAAATTTGCAGAAATTTTACGATATATGAAACGCTATGAGCAGTTCTTTGCACTATTTTTGGTGATCGTTTGCGTAAGTGGATTTTTTCTTGCGGACGGCGGAAGTTTTAAATTTTCAGATCCTATGGTAAAAGGTGCGATTGCCACGTTGTGGGCTGGCGCCGGCTTTATACTACTAAATTTTATCTACATGCATTATAAAATTTCATCTTTGAAGCGAGCTTTGGATGCAGGAGATGAGCTTGAGGCGAATGAGCATTTAATCATCGTCGTTAAATATTTCATCCCGCTAAATATCGTAGTCACGCTGATTTGCGTTTATCTAGGCGTGACGGTGGGCGAGTTTTGATGATTTATTTAGCTTCCAGTTCGCCTACTAGAGCACAAATTCTAAAGGATAACGGCGTAGAATTTACGCAAATTCCTTTTAATTTCGATGAAAGCGGCATTAGTAAGGACGATGCACACACCTATGCTTACCGCGTTGTCTTGGCCAAGAAAACGCAGTTTTTTAAAATTTATAAAAATTATGATAAAGTGCTGTTTGCCGATAGCTCCGTACTTGCCAGCGGCGAAATTTTAGGCAAGGCGCGGGATGAAGCGGACGCATTAAAAATGCTACGAGCTCAAAGCGGTGCTAGCTGCGCCGTTTATACTGCGATGATTTTTTGTAGTAAGGCGTTAGAGCTTTCGGCACTTAGCGTCGCAAGCTTTGAATTCGCAGAATTTAATGAAGCGGATTTAAAAGGTTATATCGTTAGCGGCGATTGGCGCGGCAAGGCGGGTGCGATGAGTATCGAAGGCTTTAACGAAAAATATATCAAAAGCTCGCGTGGGTCAAAATTCACGGCGATGGGGCTTGATCTGGAAATTTTAAAGAGGTTTGTATGGTAAGAGTTTTATTTAGTTTTATTACGGTTTGTGCGTTTGCCGCAGGCGGGATTTTTTTGTATTTTTACTCGCAAATCCGCTTGGAATCGGACTCAATCATCGATTATCATCCCGAGCTTACGACTAAAATTTATGACCGCAACGGCAATTTGATAGCCAATGTTTTTAATGAACAAAATAGAATTTACGTAAAATTCGACGAGATTCCAGGCCGCGTGATCGAAGCGCTCGTAGCTATCGAGGATACGGCGTTTTTCGAACACGGCGGCGTGAATGTCGAGGCGATTTTTAGGGCGATTATTAAGGATGTCAAAGCGATGAAATTTGTCGAAGGAGCTTCCACGATTACGCAGCAGATCACGCGAAATTTAGTTCTTTCGAGCGAAAAGAAGCTTGATCGCAAGATCAAAGAAGCGATCCTATCGCTTAAGATAGAAAATGCCCTAAGCAAGGAACAAATTCTAGAGCGTTACTTTAACGAAGTGTATTTCGGGCACGGATATTACGGCATTCGCACGGCGGCTTTGGGATATTTCAAAAAGGATTTGCAAGATTTAAGCCTTAAAGAGATCGCGATTTTAGTGGGCTTGCCGAAAGCTCCTAGCAGCTTTGATCCTACTAAGCACCTTGATTTGTCGCTTTCGCGCGCCAATAACGTGATTTATAGGATGCATGAGCTCGGCTGGATAAATAAGACCGAATATGAGCTTGCGATGAACGAACAGCCTACGATCTACAACGAAACGCTCACGCAAAACGTAGCACCGTATGCCGTAGATGAGATCATAAAAGAAGCGGAAAAAATTCTACCGGATGTCCGCACGGGCGGATACCGCATAGATACGAGCCTTGATCTAAAGGCGCAGGCGATGGCGCAAGAGGCATTAGTTTTCGGCTACAATGAAATTTTAAAGCGCAACAAAGACGCTAATGCAAGCAACGTAAACGGCGCTATGGTCGTCACGCATCCGCAAAATGGCGAAATTTTAGCCTTAGTAGGTGGCGTGGATTACGCGAAATCAAATTTCAATCGCGCCAGCCAATCCCAGCGCCAAACTGGCTCCAGCTTTAAGCCTTTTGTCTATCAAATCGCCCTTGATATGGGCTACTCGACGATGACCGAAGTTCCCGATATAGCTAGAGAATTCGACGATGGCAGCGATAAAACGTGGAAGCCGAAAAATTACGACAAGACTTACAGCGGCTACATCACGATCAAAGAAGCTTTAACTCGCTCGCGCAACCTTGCCTCGATCAATCTGATGCAATCTATCGGCGTTGATCGCGCGGTAAAAAAGCTGGGCGAGTTCGGCTTTAAAAACGTCCCGCCCGCCCTGTCGGTGGCTATCGGCAGCTACGGAATTTCGCCGCTTGAATACTCCACGATGTATTCGATGTTTCCGGGGCTTGGGATTACTGCAAAATCAAAATTTATCGTTTCGATTACCGATAAGGACGGCAAAACTCGCTTTATAGAGCCTGAGCGCCGCCGCGTGCTGCGCCCGGAGCAGGCATATCTGATGACTACGCTATTAAAAAATATCGTGCAGCGCGGCACCGGCACTCGCGCGCGCGTGCAAGGAATCGACGTCGCGGGCAAAACCGGCACCTCAAACGACAGCATAGATGCATGGTTTTGCGGCTTTACGCCCGATCTACAGATCATCATCTGGTATGGCAACGACGATTATAAACCTATGCGAAAGGTCGAGGGCGGCGGTCGCACTGCAGCACCGGTGTTTGCAAAATTTTTAGATGCCTATTTAAAAGAATATCCGCAAACCAAGCGCAACTTCACCGTCCCGGACGGCATTTTTAGCCGCCAATACAACGGCAAAGACGAGTATTACACTAAAATTTCGCCGCTTCCTAAACCTCGCGAAAGTAGCAGCGACGGATCATTTTAAATTTAGAGCAAATCCAAATTTGATCCACTTTCGGAAGCCCTTACATAGATTGCGTTTATTAAGCACAATATAAATATGCTAATTTATAGTTTGTATAAGGTTGTAGGCGCTAAAATGCGTAATCATTTTATTTAGGGGTTAAGATTGCAGGATTTAGAATTTAAAAGCAAAAAGATAAGAATAGAAAATACTCGTATAAAATTCGGTAAATTTTTTACGAAATTATGTTTTATATATTTTTTATATTCTCTTAGCGCCTTTATAATTCCTAAAAATATTTTAGATATTTCTCCTGCGTGCTTGAATTTCGTAAATTTTATGAAAAGCTATTTTCCAAATATCGAAATTATCGGTAGTATTAGCCCATACACCCAACTTTCGGAATTTTACGTTAGTATTATGTGGATATACGGGATTATTATTTTTGCGGTTTCTAGCTTATATTCATTGGTTTATTATATTTACTTTTGCAGATATGATGATGATTTTATATTGCTTTCAAAAAAGAAGTGTGAAAACGATTGCCCGTTTTTGTTGCTTCCGTTTATGTTTGGTTTTGGTATTTTTATGTTTGAGGTTTATTATACCGGATATTTTGCAAGCAGCGGTATAAGCATAAGAACAAGCCATTTTATGCCGGAATTTCAAAGTAGATTTTCAATTTTTGGATATATCATTTTCTTTCAATCCGGTTTTTCTCTTTCGGGTTCCGTAATATTAATGTCTACATTCGAATTTGTTTACAAAATATATTTCTATTTAAAAGGAGTGAAAGATGCAGAGTAAAGTCAATGAAAAGAACGGTGTATTGAATTAAAAATTTGGAGTATTATCGTATGAAATTTCAAAGTTATAAATCTGAAATGCCGCTTTTTATGATCAAAGATTATTGGACTAAAATCAGCACAGAATGTTATTTAATATTAGCTGTATTTTTAGTTATATTTCTATTTTTCTGCAGAGGAAGTGCTTGGGCATATCAATTCCTAGGAGCTGTTACTTTTTTAGTGGGAATTTTATTTATTAATAAACATAAATTTTTAAATTTCTATTCCGATAGAATAGAATATAATTCTTTATGCAAAAATTATAACGATGTATATTCGATACATAAAAGTGTAAAGACTTCTAATTTTGATAAAATCGCTATTTATAAATTTTCTGGACTCGTGATTGAAGACGCGTGCAAATACAATGCCAATATAACTAAGTTTAAAAAATTTCTCTTGCTAATTTTATCGTACGCTTTGCATCCGATAAATCTTCTTTGCTTTGGTGTACTTAAAATTTTAAGAAGAATAGATAGCATAAATTTAAATGTTCTAATTTTATTAGATAGCACTCATAGTAATTATTTTGCCATTCCGCTAACTATGTTAAGTGAGTATGAACGAGTAAATTTGAAAAAGTATTTAAAAGACAAACTAAATCTAAATCTTGATAATATTGAAATCAGGGATAGATTTATAGATATAAATTTTATATAAAATTTTCTAAAACCCTTTATTTCAGTATACTTTAATAAATTCCAGCTTAAGCAGATAAATTTTATCTTTTTATTGACGAGCCTCAATGCTTATCGAAATTTAAATAGGTAAAATTCTCTCCTAATTTCAGTTAAAGGAGTGAAAATGGCAGAATTTAAGAAGCTCTGGATGACGCTTGTAGCAGTACTCATCGTGGGCTTTAGTTTCTTGGGTTTTTACGGCGGCGAGGTGTATAGGCAGTCTCCGCCGGTGGTAAAATTTACCGATGCTAGCGGAGCTGAGCTAATCAGTACCGAGCGCATTTACCGCGGGCAGGAGGCCTGGCAGAGTATCGGCGGTATGCAGGTGGGCTCTATATGGGGTCACGGAGCGTATCAGGCGCCTGATTGGAGCGCGGATTGGCTGCATAAGGAGCTGGTCGCGTTTATGGATATCAAGGCGCAGGAGCGTTTCGGCGTGAAATTTGACGCCTTAAATGACGAGCAAAAGGCGCAGATCAAGGCGCTTACCAAGGCCGAGTATCGCACCAACACCGTAAAAGACGGCACCGTCAAGCTAAGCGATGATCGCTTGAAGGCTATGGCGGTCGTAAAAGACGAATACATGGGCGTTTTCGGAAACGATCCGCGCTTTAAAAAGCTTCGCGAGGATTACGCGATGAAGGAAAACACGCTTGCAAACGAGCAGCATCGCGCCGAGCTCGTGGATTTCATCTTTTGGACTGCGTGGGCGGTTTCTACGGATCGTCCGAGCGGAGAGGCGACCTATACCAATAACTGGCCGCACGAGCCGCTGATAGACAATGTCCCTACCACGGAAAACGTCGTTTGGACGATCGCAAGCCTCGTTATTTTGCTTACCGGCATCGGTCTTTTAGTATGGTTTGGAAATTTCTACGGCAAAAAGGACGAGGATTTCGAGGCTCCTGCGAAGCTAAACGCCGATCCGATCGCCGCTTTAGCGCTTACGCCGTCGCAAAAGGCGCTCGGCAAGTACCTTTTCGTAGCGATTGCGTTGTTTGCATTTCAAGCCTTCATCGGCGGCTTTGTTGCGCACTATACGATCGAGGGTCAGTCCTTTTTCGGGCTTGATATTTCGCAATATATCCCTTACTCGCTAGCTCGCACCTGGCACGTGCAGGCGTCCATTTTCTGGATCGCTACGGGCTTTTTGGCGGCGGGATTGTTTCTAGCTCCGATCATCAACGGCGGCAAGGATCCTAAATTTCAAAAGCTCGGTGTGGACGTGCTTTTCTACGCGCTTCTTTTCTTGGTCGTCGGCAGCTTCGCGGGCGAATACATGGCGATTGCGGGTAAGATGGATCCAAGCAGCAGTTTCTGGATCGGACATCAAGGATATGAGTATTTAGACCTCGGTAGAATTTGGCAGCTGATACTGTTTGTGGGCCTGCTGATCTGGATGGTACTCGTGCTACGCGGCTTTATCGCGGGCTTTAGAGCCGAGGGCGATAAGAATTTATTGGCGATTTTTACCGCTTCGGTCATCGCCGTGGGGCTTTTTTACGGCGCGGGACTATTTTACGGACAGCGCTCGCCGATCCCTGTGATGGAGTACTGGCGCTGGTGGGTCGTGCACCTTTGGGTCGAAGGATTTTTCGAGGTTTTCGCGACGGCGTCTTTGGCGTTCGTGTTCGCGTCCTTGGGCTTAGTAAGCAAGAAATTTGCCACCTACACCTCGATTGCTAGCGCGTCGATTTTCCTAATCGGCGGAATTCCTGGTACCTTCCACCACCTCTATTTTGCGGGCACTACTACGCCGATAATGGCTGTGGGTGCGAGCTTCTCGGCGCTTGAGGTCGTGCCTTTGGTGCTTTTGGGTTCGGAAGCGTTTCATTACTACAAGCTTCAATTCGCGCAGGATTGGGCTAAGCGTTTAAAATGGCCGCTTTACTGCTTCATCGCCGTGGCGTTTTGGAATATGCTGGGCGCGGGCGTTTTCGGCTTTTTGATCAACCCGCCGCTTGCGCTATTTTACATCCAGGGCTTAAACACCACCGCGGTGCACGCTCATACGGCGCTATTTGGCGTATACGGCTTTTTGGCGCTCGGCTTCGTGTGGCTCGTGGCGCTGTATATCTACAGGCAAAAAAACTTTGACGATACGCTTATGAAGATTGGCTTTTGGGCGCTTAACGCGGGTCTGCTTCTAATGGTACTGATTTCGCTATTGCCTGTCGGAATTTTGCAGGCATTCGCGGCGATCGACGTGGGTATGTGGTACGCAAGAAGCGCGGAATTTTTGCAAAAAGACAGCCTCTACGGGCTCCGCTGGGCGCGCATCATCGGCGATACGATCTTTTTGGTTGGAAGCGTGTGCTTCTTGCTTCAAATCGTGCGAATGATATTCTCACGCGCTAAATAGAGCTTTCGCGAGTTCTTATCGTTTGTTTGCCTCGCAGGAATTTCATTTCTCGCGGGGCTTTTTAAATTTAGCGCACTTCGCGCGAGCTTTTTTCTGCAAATGGGAGCTGCGCGCGAGTCTTTACCGCGGACGATATCCGCGCGAGCTTTAAGTTTAGCCGCAAATTGCGCTAAATCTTTAAAATTTTAAAATTTCATCCTCTTAAATTTACCCGAGCCAAATTTTAAATTTGCTACAATTACCGCCGAAATTTCAATCTAAAGGAGTGAAAAATGGGTGTGCGAGAGCAAATTTTAGAAGACATTAAAACGGCGATGAAAAGCGGCGATCACTTCCGCAGAGACAGCCTTAGGATGCTTAACGCCGCGCTTAAGCAGGTCGAGGTGGACGAGCGCATCAGCCTTAGCGATGAGCGCGTCTTTAGCATCCTTCAAAGCGAGATCAAGCGCCGAAATGACTCTGTAGAGCAGTACCGCGCGGGCGGTCGCGACGATCTGGTGCAAAAAGAGCAGGGCGAGATCGAGATTATCGCATCCTATCTGCCCGCGCAGCTAAGCGATGCCGAGCTTGCCGCCGAGGTTAGCTCGCTAATCACGCAGCTTGGCGCTAGCGGCGCAAAGGATATGGGGCGCGTGATGAGAGCTGCCAAGGAAGCGCTTGGTTCAAGTGTGGACGGCAAGCGGCTGAGCGAGGCGGTCAAAGCGGCACTGAAGTAGCCTTCGAGGCTTTGGATTTTAAAAGCTGGAGCTGCTTTTTATAGTCGTTGCAGCTTTACGGAGTGGAATTCTATGCCGGAATTTTACGACGCGGAATTACACGCCAAAATTTCGCTGCTGAAATTTTTTAAGATAGAGCTTTGGCTGCGGAATTTATACGCTAATTTAAAATTTTAAAGGATCATCATGAAAAAATTTATCGCGGTTTTACTAGCTGTCCTGCTTGTGGGATGCCAGTGCAAACAAAACGTAGTGCCTGGGGCAAATGAAACGCCCGAAAAGATTACGGCATTTTTCATAAACGATGGCAAGGAATACATCGTAGGTGAGAAACTCAGCTATGTCCTAACGAACGGCTCGTCGCTTAAGAATATCTCGGAATTTTACGATGGCGGATACGCCAAAGGGCTTAAGCGCGAGTTTGTACAGATCGAAGTAACCGATGCTAAAAACGGCGAGGCGCGCGGTAGCTTCAGTGCTTTTTTAAACTCTGCCGCAGGAGCAGACGTCGCCAAAATCAAAGCTCTAGCGAACCGCATCGAAATCGATGAGAAAAAAGGCGAGATAGAAGCGATTTTCTACTTCGATGCGCGCGTCGTACAGATCAAAAATCTTAGCGAAATAATGAAGCCAAGCGATAGGCTGCGCTCTCCGATTCCGGCAAACATCGAGGTTAGGCCCGAACGCTGCGAGGGCAACGCCCTATTGTATACGATAAGCACCATCGTAGCTGTGCCGATAATAATCGTGGGAACGGTACTGTTTCTGCCCGTGGTGATGATGCAGGAATATAGCCCGCGATAATAAAAGCCGTAAAATTCCGTATCTTGCAGCGAAACTTACAATGTAATGATCGATGAAGCTCGGCGAAATTTGGTATAACTTAGATCGCAAGTTCGATCTATTTATGATCGCATTTTATTTGGCGGCGATGTGGTACGGATTTCTTTTTAGCTTGAATCCGAAAAGCTTAGACGATCTGAAAATCGCAAATGGAATAATCATGGATGTCAGAAGCGATGATGGGCGCGAATATATGCAGATTTTTACGGATGAGCGCAAATTTATCAAAGTCTTTTTAAATGACGATACGGATAACTTAACCTCTTTTTATAAAAATAAAATTTTGCTCAATGCGGCAATTGTTGAAGCTAATTTTAAGCGCTCAGGAGCGGACGAGTGGCAAGGTGTAAATATCAAGCCTTCTATCTCGCTAATCGCATACGAATGGCTGGAAGGCAAGCGAGTTAAAGCTTGGTATCAAAGCCGTCCGTTTCCGTTTCAGGGTCGCGGCACGGCGTATCAGGTTTTATTTTTGGATTATAATGCGAGCGTCGACCCACCGCAGCGCGAGTATCTGATGAAATTCAGATATGACAAATACGCCGCGATGGATGATAAATTTACGGCTACGGTATTTGGAGCTTTAACGCTCATTTTTCTTGTGATAGTGGCGGGCAAATTTTATCTAACATGGCGTCTGCTGCAATAAACATTGCGCCGCGAAATTTTAAGTAGCATCGGATAGCCTGAAAACACGGCGCGCAGTATCGATACGAAACACTTTAAAAGACGCTAGGTTGCGACGTACATTTCATTGCAGATAGCAACGCGAGCAGGATAAGTTTACGGCGATAAATTTAAATCGTCATCAAAAACAGACCGAAACGAGATTTAAAATTTTGATAAATAGCTTGCGCCGAGTTTTGAAATTTTGCGACTCTAGCTACTCCGGCAAGCGCAAAATTCTAAATTTTAAACTGCATAAAATTTTAAAATTTAAACTGCGCGAGATTTCAAAATTTCAAAATTTCAAATCTCGCGCTCGTTTAGCAGTATCCATAAATTCCAAACGCCAAATGGGAGCGAATGGGCTAAAATAGCCCATTTATCAGCCCTTTAATCGCGTCTGATTGCTCCTTTTTCGCGTCGTTTTTACTGCTATTATCGTCCTTTTTGACGCCGAAAAGCTTGTCGATGCCCTTGCCGATCTGCTTGTCGAGCTTGCCCTTTAGATAGTCCGATTGAATATTGTATTTCGGCTCTTTGATCGTGCCGGTGATGTTTATTTCAAGATCGGTTTTTTCGATGTTTGCCTTAACCGGCACCGAAATCGCGCCCGTTTTACTATCCAGAGTGCCGCCCGTGACGTTTAGCTTGCTTTTTTGCGCGCTCATATCGGCGTTGAAATTGATTAAATTTTGCTTGATCGTGCCGTTTACTTTGGCGTCGTTATAGACCTCGCCGCCTAGATCACGACCTAAAATTTTGCCGATTTTATCGATCAATCCGCCGCTAGGAAGGCGGCCGTTATTGATGATCGAGTCAAATTTTCCGCTGTGCGAGTTTGTATTATACGTAAGATTTGCATTGCCCGTGCCGTCGTAGACGTGGTCGATATTTAGAAGCGTCGTAAGCTCTTTGACGATAAAATTTTGGATTTTAAAGTTCACTTCATCGCCCGCGATCTGTCCGTTCAGCTCACCGCCCGCGACCTTGGAATTTATGGTCGCAAACAGGCTCTTGCCGTCATGCGAAAGCTCGCCCGTCGCAGCAATTTTGCCGTTTAGTCTGCGATTTAAGAAAAATTCTAGTCGCTGCAGGCTCGGGATCAGCAGCGCGTAGTTTGCCTTAAGCGCTTTATTTTTGAGCTCGTAGGTGCCGTTTAGGCTCTGAAGCTGCGCCAGATCGGAGTTTGCGCTTACGCTAAAGGTCGCGACCGAGTTTTTGATATTTGTCTGCGCCTGCGCGTCCGCTTTCAGATCGCTCGGGAAGTTCTTGTCCGTCGCGCCGTCTAAAAATTTCTTAAAAATCACGCCGTTAGCGAGCGAAATTTGCGCCGTGCCGTTGATACCGTCCTTTAAGCTTAACTTCGCATCGCCGTTTATCGTGCCCTCTCCGATGGCACTACCGTAAAACAGAGCCGAAAGCACGGCCAGATTTAGATTGCTCGCCTTAAGCTTTAGATCGCTCAAATTTCCGCTCGCATTCAGGTTGCCGCCCATAGCGTTTAGATTTAAGCTTAGATTTTTAAGTTCGTTCTGCGCTAGAGCCGCGCTAAGCTCGCCGTTTGCCTTGCCTTGTAGCTTCACTCCCAGGATGTTTTGCAGCGCGGCCAGATCGTTTGTATTTAGCTTCGCGGACAGCTCGCCGTTTTTATTTTTCAGGTCAAATTTGGCCTCTGCGTCCGCTTTAAGCGCGTCTTTAAACGCTGAAATTTGCGAGTTTGAAAGCTCAAGCGTAGAAAAATCGGTCTTTAAATTTCCGCTTGCTTTAACGTCGCCCGAAATTTTACGCCCGAGCAGGCTTTCGAGCTTCGCTAGATCGGGCAAATTCAGATTAAAATCTGAGTTTAAAGTTTTGTTTTTCAGATCAAATTCCGACTTTTCGGCGCTGATCTTGCCT
Source organism: Campylobacter sp. (assembly GCF_019423325.1). NCBI lineage: Bacteria > Pseudomonadati > Campylobacterota > Epsilonproteobacteria > Campylobacterales > Campylobacteraceae > Campylobacter > Campylobacter sp. Next base: position 453,174 of record NZ_JAHZBQ010000001.1, read on the forward strand.
AGCGTCGAATCGATCTTGCTTGCTGCTCGCAGGATGTCATTTTGCGCGGTTATGTCCGAGTTTAGCGTGATCTGCACGCCCTTTGGGATAGAGATATTCATATCTTTAAATGCAGATTCGTTGAGGATCAAATTTGAACTCTTGATGCTTGCGTTGCCCTCTGCGCTGCCACTGCTAGCCTTGATGTCTGAGAGAATGTCGATATTTCCTTTGGCGTAGATCGGCAAAGAGGCTACGGCAAGGGCTTTTTCGACGTTTAAGCCCTTAGCGTCGATTTGCAGATCAAGCGGTTTGAGGTCTTTTAAATTTGCCAAAAATTTTACGTTGCTATCAAAAATCCGCCCGCTGCCGTTGATACCGAATTTGTCAAGATCGCCTAAAATTTGCCCTTTGAGGCTTAGCTCTTCGCTCGTTTTTATACCGAGCTTGGCTAGATCGTGCGCGTTTGCGTCGTAGTTAAGATCGAAAGAGCGCGCAAAAAGCGAGTATTTGCCCTTTACGTTTACTCTCGCAGCGTCATTTACATTTGCGCTGATGTCCAGATCGCCGAAATTTAGATCGAATTTCTCAAGCTTCACGTCAAGGCCGCTTTTTTCTTTGATCAAATTTTCTATGTAAGGCCTGGTAAGATTGTTGCCAAAATCGCTGAAAAATAGGCAGCCCGCGCCTACGATAAGCAGGATTAAAATTCCTGCGATTATGCCGAAAATTTTCATTTCGTCCCCTTAAAATTTAAAATTTGAGGGTATTATAGCCCTTAAAATTTAACGTTTGAAATCTCAATACTTGAGTTTAAATCACTAAAGTTTTATAAAAATTTTTCATAAACTATTGACAAGATTTTAAATTTTGCATATAATTTTAGCACTCAAACACATTGAGTGCCAATTTTAGAAATCACAAATCAAAGAAAGGACTGAAATGAAATTTCAACCACTTGGCAAGCGCGTTCTAATTGAGCGCGAGGAGGAAACCAAAAAGACCGCTTCGGGCATCATCATCCCCGACAATGCTTCAAAAGAGAAGCCTTCGACCGGCAAAATCGTAGCCGTCGGCAGCGAATGTGAAGGCGTCAAAAATGGCGATACCGTAGCGTTTGCAAAATACGCAGGCAGCGAGATCAGCTTAGACGATAAGAAATACCTTATCTTAAATTTAGAAGATGTTTTGGGCATAATTAAATAAAAAGGATTGAAAATGGCAAAAGAGATTATTTTTTCAGACGACGCAAGAAACAAACTCTACGCGGGCGTTAGGAAACTAAACGACGCGGTAAAAGTTACGATGGGACCTCGCGGTCGCAATGTCTTAATCCAAAAAAGCTTCGGCGCTCCGGCGATCACAAAAGACGGCGTAACCGTAGCTAAAGAGATCGAGCTAAAAGATACGCTAGAGAATATGGGTGCTTCTTTGGTGCGCGAAGTAGCGAGCAAGACCAACGATCAAGCGGGCGACGGCACTACTACAGCAACCGTGCTAGCTCACGCGATCTTTAAAGAAGGCCTACGTAACGTAACTGCGGGCGCAAATCCGATCGAAGTTAAGCGCGGTATGGATAAATTTAGCGCTGCGATCATCGAGGAGCTAAAAAAATCATCTAAAAAAGTAAGCGGCAAAAAAGAGATCGCTCAGGTTGCTACTATCTCTGCAAACAACGATAGCTCCGTCGGCGATCTGATCGCAGATGCGATGGAGAAGGTCGGTAAAGACGGCGTCATCACCGTAGAAGAGGCAAAATCGATCAACGATGAGCTAACCGTCGTCGAGGGAATGCAGTTTGACCGCGGCTATCTAAGCCCATATTTCATTACAAATGCCGAGAAAATGCTAGTCGAGCTAAGCTCGCCGCTAGTGCTTCTATTTGACAAAAAAATTACAAATTTAAAAGACCTATTACCAGTTTTGGAGCAGGTTCAAAAAAGCGGCAAACCTCTTCTAATAATCGCCGAGGATATCGAGGGCGAGGCGCTTGCGACTTTAGTCGTAAATAAACTTCGCGGCGTGCTAAACATCTCCGCGGTCAAAGCCCCTGGATTTGGCGATCGTAGAAAGGCGATGCTTGAAGATATCGCGATTTTAACAGGCGGCACCGTCATCAGCGAGGAGCTTGGCAGAACGCTAGAAAGCGCTTCCATGGCCGATCTTGGACAGGCTGAGCGTATCGTGATCGACAAAGATAACACCACTATCGTAGGCGGCGCGGGCAAGAAAAAAGATATCGACGCGCGCGTTTTGCAGATCAAAGCTCAAATCGCCGAGACTACGAGCGATTACGATAAAGAGAAGCTTCAAGAGCGCATGGCTAAGCTTAGCGGCGGCGTTGCGGTTATCAAGGTGGGCGCTGCGACCGAAACCGAGATGAAAGAGAAAAAAGACCGCGTGGACGACGCTCTAAACGCAACCAAAGCAGCCGTAGACGAGGGTATCGTAATCGGCGGCGGCGCTGCGCTAATCAGAGCGGGACTTAGCGTAAAGCTAGCCCTAAGCGGTGACGAGCTTATCGGTGCGGACATCGTTAAGCGCGCGCTTTTCGCTCCGCTTCGCCAGATCGCCGAGAATGCAGGATTTGACGCGGGTGTCGTAGCAAATAAGGTTGAGCAAGGCTCGGACAAAAAATTCGGCTTCAACGCCGCAAACGGCGAGTACGTCAATATGTTTGAGGCAGGTATCATCGATCCGGTCAAAGTCGAGCGTATTGCGCTTCAAAACGCGGTCTCTGTCGCAAGCCTACTTCTAACGACCGAAGCGACCGTAAGCGAGATCAAAGAGGAGAAACCTGCAATGCCTCCAATGCCTGATATGGGCGGAATGGGTGGCATGGGCGGAATGATGTAGCCCCATAGGAGCGCCATTCGGCGCTCCTATGCCATTGCAACGGCGCTGTGAGATTTTGCAGCGCTCTGCAATGCCTTATGTGCGGCGATGCTTTAGCTATACTCCGCTAAAATGATATGTGCCGCGTTTTTAAATACGTCTGAAGCGCGGCGATTTATTATGAATTAGCGATTAAGTGGTGTAATTTTTAGTCACCGCATGGTATCTCACCGCAAATTTGTGGTTTTGCTGCATTATCCTTTAAAATTAAAATTTTATCTGAGCTTACTTTTTACCTTAAATTCTGACTTGCCGCTCAAAATCTAAGCGCAGAATTCTAAAACTTTAAAATTTTTCAGCTCTCCTTCTTAAGCGCTTACAAGATAAAATTTTTGCCGTGACGTCATATTTTTAGTGTGATAAAATTTTATTGCCAGATAGAATTCTAGCTGCGGAATTTTTAAAGCTTAGCCTTTATCCAGGTTTTTATTTGGCGATACGACTTGGAATTAGAGCTGAAATTTCATAGCCTCACTCATTAAATTTAACGCGGCTTAATCTAAGCTTTGCTAAATTTCGCCTAAAATCCATGGAAAGGAAAACGATGAAAAATTTAGCTCGTATTTTTTTAATTGCGTTCATTTTGACGAGCTTTTCTAGCGTTTTTGCCGCGCAGCAAAGCCACAAATCTACCGCCGCGCAGCAAAACCATAAATATAAAATTTCATCTCAAAATTTGCGAGCCAAAGATCATCTGAGTAAAAATACCTCGGCAAGATCCTCTGCCGAGCCGCATGCTAAAAAATCTGCAAATGCTAAAAGCCTTTCAAATTCCAAGCTCACAAAAAATACGCGTGCATCTGGGAATTCTGCTAAAAATTCCACGCGAAAAAGTGCGAAAAATTTTATTAAAAATTCTAGGCAAAATTTCGCATCACATTCTGCGAGAAATAAAGCATCTAAGCGCCCGGCTAATCAATCAAGCAGTCAGAATGTAGCTAGCAAGAGTCTAGTCGCGACACTGATGCGTTTGCCAAAGACCCGTATCTATGAGGACGAGGCGCCAAGCGCCCGCGATACGGAGCAAACTTACAGAGGTGCAGATATGCGGAGAAGCGTAAGCGCGCAAACTCACGGAGGCGCGGATGATCAGACCGGCAAAACCGTAGACGCACAAGCTCGCAAATTAACGACGACTCGAATTGCACAGCCGCAAGCTCGCTACGGCTATAGTGCAACTCGTTCTGGCGCTATGGGGCATACAGCTGCATCTCATTCGAGCGCCACAAAGTATACGGCTCGTCAAAATGCTCGCGCGCCCTATCTTCCCACATCTGCTCGCTCTAGCCGTGCGATAGGGCGCTCTGGCGGTAGCGCGCTTGGTAAGATGTCGTCGCTAGAGCGAGGTAATGCGTTAGGACAAGGTGCTGCGATGCATTATGATGAGCGTTGGGCGAAGCCCGCTCCACAGCCTTATGAGCCTGCGCCTGAGACCGAGAAAAAGCGAGGGCTGATATTTTCGTCGCAGTGGGGTCCTGCCGCGCCGAAAAGTAAGTGGCAGCAGCACGAAGCTCCGACGGATGATGCTTCGTCGCGCAATGAGTCGGTGATGGATATGCTGCAAGATAAGATGAGCAGGGTCAAGGTGAATATGGAGTTGGTGCGCTAGCCTAAGCGGCGCGCCAGCGCAATTTATATGCGTAGGCGGGTTAATTTTACTGCCTCTGTAAGAACGGCGCTTGCATTGCAAAAACACGAACGGCTGACGTTTTTCGGCTTTGTCGCCGTGCGAAAAATGCCCTAATGCTGCAATTAAAAATAAAATTTTCATATTTCATCTACGGGCTTTGAATTTCACGGCTGCATGCCGCGCTGCTAGGATAAACCAGACTGCACTCGTTTTGCGCGAACGGGCGCTGCGACGATACTGCGGATAAAATTTCGCCGAAATTTCAAAAGCTTAATTTTGTAATTTTACGTCGCAGGACTTCGCCCGCCTCGCCTACTAAATTCGCGGAATTTTGCTTGGCTGCGTGGTTTATTAAATTTCGCTTGCCATCAAATTTTGCAGAGTTTCGCCTGCTAGCGGAATTTTTAGAATTTTATTAGATGGCGGAATTTTATAGAACTCTATTCGCTCAAATTCCGCGGCAAAATGAAATTTTTTGCAAGCGCGAAAGCAAAATTTAGCGAGTGAAATTTTGCAGGCAAAATTCTAGCGGCGGGTGGCGAGCGCGAATTATTAAATTTTAACCCCGTTTTGAATAAAATAGCGCCAAAAATTCTAAAGGCTTAAATTTGAAAAATCGCTATCCGACCCGTCAAATCTCCGTCGGCTCCGTCAAAATCGGCGGCGGTGCGCCCATCTCCGTGCAGTCGATGAGCTTTTCTAAAACAAAGGACGTGGAGGGCACGCTAGAGCAGATAAACCGCCTGTATTTCGCGGGCTGCGACATCGTGCGCTGCGCCGTGCTCGATAAGCAGGATGCGGACGCGCTCACACGCATCAAAAAAAGCTCGCCGCTTCCCATCGTAGCGGATATCCATTTTAATTTTCGCTTGGCGCTACAGGTCGCGGAGTTTGTCGATGCTATCCGCATAAACCCGGGCAATATCGGTGGCAAGGACCGTATCAAGGAGGTCGTGCGTGCGTGCAAAGCTCGCAGCTTGCCCATCCGCATCGGCGTAAATTTGGGCTCACTCGAGGAGCAGTTTGAGCAAAAATACGGCCGCAGCGTGGAGGCGATGGTGCAAAGCGCGCTGTATAACGCCGCGCTGCTTGAAGATGAGGACTTTAGCGATATCGCGATCTCGCTTAAGACTTCGGACGCGCCGAGCACGGTGGCTGCGTATCGCGCGCTGCGCCCGCTATGCGAGTATCCTTTTCATCTGGGCGTGACCGAGGCGGGGACGAAATTTCACGCGAGCATCAAGAGCGCGATCGCGCTGGGAGCGCTTCTGATGGAGGGGATCGGCGATACGATGCGCGTGAGTATCACGGGCGAGCTTGAGGAGGAGATCCGCGTCGCGCGCGCGATCCTGCAGGATGCGGGCGTGCAAAAAAGCGGCGTCAATATCATCTCGTGCCCTACCTGCGGGCGTTTGCAAAGCGATCTGCTAAGCGCGATCAAAATCGTCGAAGAAAAAACCGCGCACATCAAAACGCCGCTAAATATCAGCGTCATGGGCTGCGTCGTAAATGCGATCGGCGAGGCGAAGGGCGCGGACGTGGCGATCGCGTTCGGCAACGGGCGCGGCATCGTGATGCGCCACGGCGAAGTGGTCGCCAAACTCGAGGAGGGCAAGCTCGTGGAGCGGTTTTTGCAAGAGGTCGAGGACGAGGTGCGGGCTCGCGAAGGAGCGTGAGGGCCGCGGAGCGCCTAGCAGCTCAAATCTCGTTATTATTCGTGGCTTGGGTGGCTCGGCTCTGAATTTTGGTGCGCTTGGGCTAGTTGTAATTTGCTCGGCGTTTTAAGGCGCTCTCGGGCTTATCGCGGTTCGTTTAGGCTCATAGGTACAGCGTGTCTTGGCGTGAAATTTTAAAATTTCATCCTTAAGGCGGCGCTTTTAAATTTGAGTCTTTGGGGAATACGGCTTGGAATTTTGGTTTGAAATTTCGCGTGAAATTTTGAGTTAAAATTTTGGCTTTGGAATTTCGTCTTGAAATTTCATTTTAAAATTTCAACCTCGCGATTTGAAGCGAAATTTTATAGAGTAGAATTTACCGCGCGAAATTTTAAGCGGTAGAATTTTATGCTGTCTATGAAATTTAGGCGCAGGCTCTATGCGCTCGCCAATTTTACTCGCAGGATTTGCCTCGGTAGAATTCCGTGCCGCAAAGCGGAATCTTGACGGATGAAATTCCGATACGCCACGAAATTTCATCCGGCTGGATTTCGTCCTGCACCTAAATTTAAGGCGAGCGAAATTTTAAGAGTCAAAATTTCAAAGGGCGAAATTTAAAGCCGGCGGGATTTTAAAGGCGAAAATTCTGAGGATGAAATTTTAGATAGCAAAATTTAAAGCGGCTCAAATTATAAAATTTTGCCCGATAGAATTTTGCTAAGAGGCGAGATTTCAATTCTATAAAATTTAAAATTATCGCGCCGCAGAGATTTGCGGAGGCGAGCTTGAAATTTTATAGAATTTAAATGCGAAACGAGGGGAAGCGATGGCAACAAAGCAGAATGTGCCTGCAAATTTATACGATCTGGATATGGAGCGCGCGATCTTAAGCTCGCTTTTGCAAAACGAGGACGCATACGGCGAGCTGAGCGAGATAATCTCGGTCGGCGATTTTTTCTACAAGCCGCACGCCGACATCTACGAGGCGATCGTCAAGTGCTCCTCGCACAACGAACCGATCGCGCCAAGCTTCGTTAAAAAATGGCTAGCCGAGCGCTACGACGATGGCGCATTTACCGAGGTCGTAGCCACCAGCGGCGTAGTCGATGCCCCAAAATACGCGCTCGAGCTGCGCGAAAAATCGATCAAGCGCTCACTAATCAAGGTCGCGCACGAGATCCCTTCGATGGTAAACGAAGCCGTGCGCAGCAAAGACACCGCCGATAAAATCAGCTCCAAAATTTACGAGCTCATCGACGAGGAGCGCCACGGCGGCATCAAAAAATCGCACGAGATCATCGCCGACGTAGTAGAGGAGCTGAAGCGTCAAAAGGCGCTAGCAGGCTCGGAGCTCGTGGGGCTGGATACCGGCTTTCGCTTCCTAAACGACTACACGAAGGGGCTAAAGCCGGGCGAGCTCATCATCATCGCCGCCCGCCCCGGTATGGGAAAGACCGCCTTTGCGCTAAATTTGATGATGAAAACTCTGCAAAGCGGCAAGGGCGTCGTATTTTTCTCGCTCGAGATGCCCTCTGTGCAGCTGATGTATCGCATACTAAGCGCGCTTAGCTCGATCCCGCTAAGCGACATAATGAGCGCCAAGCTCAGCGACGACGACTGGACGCGCTTCAACGACGCCTGCGACGCGGTGCTGAATATGCCGCTTTTCGTCTATGACAGCGGCTATGTAAACATCCACCAAGTCCGCACCCAGCTGCGCAAGCTCAAATCCGCGGATGCTAACATCGAGCTTTGCGTGATCGATTACATCGGACTTATGACGAGCACGAGCAACTACTCCGAACGCCACCTGCAAATCGCCGAAATTTCGCGCGGGCTCAAGCTTTTGGCGCGCGAGCTCAACATCCCGATCATCGCGCTATCGCAGCTAAACCGCTCGCTTGAGGCACGCTCTAACAAACGCCCGATGCTAAGCGATCTGCGCGAAAGTGGCGCGATCGAGCAGGACGCCGACATCATACTTTTCGTCTATCGCGACGAGGTTTATAAAGAGCAGATGGAGCGCGAGCGCATTTCGCGGCTGGAGGCCGAGGGCAAGGACGCGGGCGAGCCCGTGTTTAGGCGCAACGACTATCAGGAAAAAGCCGAAATCATCGTCGGCAAAAACCGCTCGGGCGAGGCGGGCAGGACGATCGAGGTAGGCTTTCAGGGTAGATTTACCCGCTTCGTCGATACGAGCTTCGGCGGCGAGCCCAGCGAGAGTGCGATCTTTAACGAAAACGATAATCTCGACTACGTCTCGCAGCTGCAAGATCAGGGCTTTGAGGAGCTAGTTGGGCAGCATCCCGATACAGCGCAGAATTTGCAGCAAAATTTAACGCAGAATTTTAATGAAGCCCAAAATTTTAACGAAGCGCAAAATAGCGGCGTAAGCTTAAACACAAGCTCCACTAGCGCCCGAAATTCCAGCGTAAATATCGATTTTGATGAGATGCCTAGCTTTGGCGAAAGCAGTGAGCAGGACGGCGAGGAGATAGACGGCGAGTCTAAGCTTAGCGCAGAGCAGGGCTTAGCAGAGGTGCAGCGCGCACCGCAAAAGCAAGAATTTCAGGGACAAAATTTAGATGATGTAATAGCGGGCAGTATCTCGCCCGAAACAGAGCACATGCGTGGAAATTCGGCCGAGCAAAACGTAAAGAGTGCGGAGAGCGCAAAAGACGCGCTGCAAGATGTAAAAGGCGCATCGCAAGGCGCAGAGAAGGTAGCGGGCGCGTCGCGAGGAGCGGAGAGTGTGCAGCGAGAGGATGCCTCGTATTTTGGGGGTGATGATAGTGTCGATGGCGGCAGGTCGTCTTTTGAAGCGCAAGAGGACGAGGCGAAATTTAAACCAGCGCCGCCTTTAAATATCGAAGAAATGGGCATTCCAAAGATCAATGAGGCAAACAGGCTCGATGACGACGACGCGCCGCTGGATCTGTGAAATAGCGCTTAGGCTAGCGCTGATCGTTAGCGTTTTTTGTTTCGCACTTTACGCGCAGGATTTCAGTGACGCAGGCTTTTGCGCGCTGGCGGCGTTTTGGGCTTATGCGTTATTTCAGGTGCTATTTAGCTTTTTTTACGAGGCGAAGCAGCGCGCCAATGCGGCACTATTTCGCAGCAGCGGGACTTTGATTAAAATTTTTAGAGGCAGGCTGATAAGCGGGGTTTTAGCCTGCGCGGGCGCGATCCTCTTGAGCGTCACTTTGGCGCTAGGCCTAGCGGATCTGCGCGGCGCGGAGCTATTCGTGACGCTCGCGGCGCTGCCTGCAGCTCTTGCTCTGATGCGCCTGGCGGTGCTGAAGCTCAGTCTAAAAGAGATTAAAAATCCTAGAATTTTATCGCTCAAACTTAGCATTTTGCTGCTCGCCGCGCTTGCCGTAGCGGTAAATTTCACTATAAATTTAGCCTATTTGCGGTTCGCAGACGGCGTAGATACTACCGCACACTCTCAAAATTCCGCGATAAATTTTACTTCGCCCGCCCGCACCGCCGCATTCGCTGAAAATTTCGCGATAAACAACGCTTCCGCGCCCGTCGGAAATTTAGCAACAAATAACACCGCTAAATCCGCGACGAATAACGCCGCCATAATTGTGCGAAATTCCGAGACTGATAATGCCGTCAAGCCCGCGCCGAACGCCGCTAAAAATCTCACCGCTTCGCCCGCAAATTTTAAAGCGAGCTCCGTCGGGGCGGTGTACGCCTCGGCTGAAAATTATAAGGCAGTTCCCGTCGCTACATCGCAAATCAACGCTAAAAATTCTACGGCTAGCCCCGCCGCAGCGCAAAATTTAACTCAAACTCCCGTCACGCCGAACGTGTCCGCCGATAATTCAGCTGAAAAATCCGCGACCAGCCCCGCATCGGTAGCCGAAATTTTTGAAATTTTAAAATCTACCGTGCCGCAAGCGCACTTCAAATCCGCTCTGCTAAATGAAATTTACGCTTTGAAATTTTACAAAAACGCGCTGTTTGATCTGGCGCTGTCGCAGAGCCCTAGCGCGCTAAAAATCGCTCTTTTGTTTCTGATCTGTGCGGGAGATTTCCTCTTTTACTGCGCGATCTTGCATCTTTGCGCCTTCGTGCTTTTTATGCCGCGAGCCACGTCCGCGCCCAAAATAGGGCGCTTTAGTGGAACGATCTTTGCGCTTGCTTATGTCACGCTGTGTTTGATCTGCGCCGCGCAGACGCGCGCGGCAGGCGGCGGCTCGGAGAGTGTGCATCCTAAAAGCGCGGTCGAGACGAGCGTGCAGATCGTGCTGCAAAGCGGCGAGCGGCTGATTTTAAGCGCGCGCGAGGCGGACGTTCTAAGAGGCGAGCTAAACGCCACGCGCTTTGCCGCGGAGGCAAACGCCGCATCCGCGCTAAATAGCTACATCGACGCCGTTTACGACGAGGGCGCGAGGCTTAGCGCGCAGAAAATGGCGGATTTCAATTACTCGTTTCTGAGCGATTATCTGGTGCTGTGGCACGGCGTGTGGGACGATGACGCGGGGGCGTATCTGAATGAGAAATTTGCGCTCTTCGTAAGCGAAAGCTTCCCGAAGGATTTTGGCGAAAACATCGCTAAAATCGCTGCGGCAAACGTCAAAAATTATGAGAGCTCGCTAAATTTTACGCTCAAAAAATACGGCGCGAAAATCGATCTCAACGTCACGCAGAGCTTCAGCCTAAAAAGCAAGGCGTATCGCGCGAGCGGAACGGGGCTGGGGGCGCTGGGCGGCGTGCTAGGCGCAAAGCTGATAAGCAAGAGCCTCGCTAAAACTGCGGCCAAGACGGGCGCAAAAACCCTTACCAAAGCGGGCGCTAGCGCGACCAGCGGTAGTGCGGGGCTCGTATGCGGCCCGGGCGCGGTGGTGTGCGTGCCTGCGTTTGCCGTGGCTACGTGGTTTGGGCTGGATTTTGCGTTTGCCAAGGGCGACGAGGCGCTCAATCGAGAGGAGTTTGAAGCCGCGATCGTGCGCGATATGATGGCGGCAAAAGAGGAGCTAAAGCGCGCGCTGGCGCAGGATTTCAACGCGACGATAGATGAAATTTCGAGTGAAATTTTAAATTTAGACGGGAAGTAGGCGGCGGATTATGCCAGCGTAACTTAGACCCGTTGCGAGCGAAATTTTACGGCGGATTATGGAGCTTTCGTGCGTAGCGGGCGGCGAAATTTTAAAATTTCATCTAAGTGTGGGCGGCGGGTGCCATGCATCAAAATGGGCGGCTCGGTAGGTACGAAGCGGTAGCGAAACTAGCGGCAAAAATAGGCGCACAAGACAAATAGCGTAGTGGGTGTGCAATAAACAGCGCCGCGAGCGAGGAATTTTATAAAATTCTATTCCGCTTTGCTTGCCTTGCTGCACCTGTGCGATTTAAATCGGTTGCGAGTAAAATTTGGCGGCAGATTATAGAATTTTTGTGTGCAACGGACGGCGGAATTTTAAAATTTAATCTAAGCGCAGGCGGCGGACGGGATTACGGCGCACTTATCGCACTGCCGCGCCTCTTAAATTTTTTAAGAAGCAGCTAAAAATTTTTATATATAATCGCCGCTTAAAATAAGGAGTGCTAATGAAAAAATTCTATCTTAAAATTTCGTTATTTGCGTTTATAACGGCATTTGTAGTGATTCCTGCTGCGGCAAAATCGCATTTGACAAGCTTGATAAAGTTAGAGGATTTTAATAACGAAGAGCAAAGGACGCTTTTTAAATCCTGCGATTACGGTGACGGAAAATATGGATCGTGCAATAAACTCGTTGAAATTTTATCTAAAGAGTGCGAGGGCGGCGATATGCGCTCATGTACTATACAGAGTGATTTTTTACAATCTTTGTTTAGAGAAGAGGAGGCTATGAAATATCTGATTAAGCTGTGCGATGCTAACCTTATCGAATATTGCATGGGGCTAGGTTGGGAAGATATAGAATTTAACGGCAATATACAAAGGGCAATTAGGAGTTTTGAAAAAGTATGCGATAGCAAGCTGAAGAATAGTGAGCTTTTTTGTAGAATGAATGAGGAATTAAAGAGCTGTTTAAAAGATAAAGAATGCAATCCGATAATAAGGGGCAAGGCTCTTTTAAAAAGAACTGTAGAGGAGCTGAAATGAGAAGTATTGGCGTTTTATTCTTATTGATTATGATATTGTCGTGTCCGTTATCTGCCAAATCTACGGCAGAGGAACAAAATCTTTATAACGAATGCAATAAAGGAAACGGCAAATATAGCTCATGCACTAAACTAATAGAAATTTTATCTAAAAAATGCGATAGCGGTAATATGGAAAAATGCGATGATTTGGGCTATGTTATGGGTTTAGAGCTCGGTATGCGTGAAGCGGCTTTTGTGCCCTTAGAAAAATCTTGCAAGGCAGGTATTGCAGCCTCTTGTTTTAACCTCGGTATACATGATATTGCGATAAGAGGCAATGTCAAAAGAGCGGCACATAACTACGCTATAGCTTGCGAAAAATATTCAGAGCGCTTGGAAAAAGAAAGAATATTTAAACTAAAGTCTTGTGCGCTAAAGACGGCTTTAGAAAACTGCTTACGAGATCAGGAGGAACACGATCCCGTAAAGTGTGCGAAAAAAGCCTTTTGGGAAATAAGCGATAAATACGACGCAAATTCAACCAAGGAGTAAAAGATGGCAAATCCAAAGAAGAGCAAAGAGCGATAATTAAAGAATTCTATCCAGCAATTTCGGCGCCTTTAATAACGCAAGCTGCGGCAGAGCGCAATCAAAGTGCAGCTGCTAGCAAAAGATAAAATTTACGTCGCTTTCTGATTTAAATTTATATCGTATGTAGGAGCTAACATGAAAGCGCTATTTTTTATACTCGCAATAAAACAAGCGTGCAAATGGGTGCTTGATATGAGCGAGGAGGAGAAAGAGCAAATTTTATATTTAAGGCAGTATTTGGAACTGGGCTGCAAAGGCGGCGACACGCAAATGTGCAAGGATTTAGGAAAAATAGGGAATTAGGGCAGAATTTTAAATACTAAATTGCCCCACTTGCAAGCTCATGAAATTCGGACTTTAAAATTTAATCTTAATTGGGCTATAATCTTAGAATTAATATTCAAAAAGGAGTTTTTATGCAAACACAGAGCAATTTTATAAACCGCGAGCTAAGCTGGCTACGCTTCAATACCCGCGTGCTGGAACAATGCAAAAAGGATATCCCGCTAATTGAAAAATTAAAATTTCTAGCGATTTACAGCACGAATTTAGACGAATTTTATATGATCCGCGTGGCGGGCTTGAAGCAGCTTTTTACCGCCGGCGTTATAACCAGCGGCGATGACGAGATGACGCCTCTAGAGCAGCTGCGCGCGATCCGCTCATATCTGAGGAACGAACAAACCGAGCTTGAGCAGCAGTATTTCGGCATCCAAAAGGAGCTTTGCAAAAACGGGCTTTTTATCAAAAGCTACGACGAGCTACAGCCCGAGCTAAAGCCGGCGGCAGACGAGTTTTTTTTCTCGCAGATAATGCCCGTCATCGTCCCGATCGCAGTGGATGCGACCCATCCTTTCCCGCATCTAAATAATCTCAGCTTCTCCCTCGCAGTCAAACTTTGCGATGAGGGCGCGCCCGAGTCGGTGCATTTTGGAATGATTAGAATTCCGCGCGTGATTCCGCGCTTCGTGCAGGTCGCGCAAAACACCTACGTGCCGATCGGTACCATCGTAAAACGCCATGCGGAAGAGATTTTCCCCGGCTACAAGCTCATCAGCTCCGCAGCCTTCCGCGTCACGCGAAACGCAGATATCGTGATCGAAGAGGAGGAAGCGGACGATTTTATGATGATCCTGGAAGCGGGGCTTAAACTGCGCCGCAAGGGGGCTTTTGTGCGGCTCCAGATCGAAAAAGATGCCGATGTCGAACTATTAGAATTTCTAAATTCCCATCTTAAAATTTTTTACAAAGATATATATGAATGCGCCGTGCCGCTTACGCTGGACGGGCTTTGGGAGATCGCTTCTAATAAGGATTTTTCCTTTCTAGCCCATCCTCAGTATCTGCCAAAGACTCTGCCCCCCTTTAACGAAAACACCTCTGTTATGAGCGCGATGGAGAAGGAGGATATCCTGCTAATCCATCCTTACGAAAGCTTCGATCCTGTCCAAAAACTCATCAAAGAAGCCGCCAAGGATCCGAAAGTCATCTCGATCCGCATGACGCTGTACCGGGTGGAGAAAAACTCCCCGATCGTTCAAAGCCTGATTGAGGCCGCAAGCGATGGCAAGCAGGTAACGGTGATGGTCGAGCTTAAGGCGAGATTTGATGAGGAAAACAACCTGCACTGGGCGAAGGCGCTCGAAGACGCGGGCGCACATGTCATCTACGGTATCACGGGCTTTAAGGTTCACGCCAAAGTAACTCAGATCATCAAAAAAGAGGACGGCAAGTTAAAATTTTATATCCACTTAGGCACGGGCAACTACAACGGCTCTAGCGCTAAAATTTACACCGACGTGAGCTTTTTTACCTGCGGCGACCGCTTCGACAAGGATACGACGAATTTCTTCCACATCCTCTCGGGCTACAACAAAAACCGCAAGCTGGACAACCTCTCTATGTCGCCGATGCAGATCAAAGAGCGACTCCTGGCTATGATAAAAAACGAGGAGAAGAAAGGCTCTGCCGGCAGGATCATCGCTAAGATGAACGCTCTTGTCGACGGCGATATGATCAAGGCGCTGTATAAAGCAAGCGCCGCGGGCGTGAAGATCGATCTCATCGTGCGCGGCATCTGCTGCTTGCGCCCCGCACTTAAGGGCGTCAGCGAAAACATCCGCGTGATCTCGATCGTCGGCAAATACCTGGAGCACGCTAGAATTTTTTACTTCGCGCACGCGCAGCCCAGCCTATATATCGCGAGTGCGGATTGGATGCCGCGAAATTTAGAGCGCAGACTGGAGCTGATGAGCCCGATTTACAACGAAAATTTGCAAAACAAACTCAAAGAAATTTTAAAACTTCAGCTAAGCGATAACGAGCTCGCATTCGAGCTGCAAAGCAGCGGCGAGTACCGAAAGATCGTGCCGAAAAAGGGCGAAGAGAAAATCGACGATCAGGAATTTTTAGAAATTTATTTCAATAAAATTTACAAAAACATCCGCAAACACGACGAAAGCGGCACGGCGCTAACCAAGCTTTTGAAAGAGAGCTAGACATCTAGAATTTTGCGTCGTTTGGGCTAGCTATTCGCTAAGCCCGCGCGCAGACCGAGATCATAAAATACTAAATACGAGATTTCGCGCCGTGAATGCGCGAGTAGATTTACAGAAATTTCAAAGGGATTAAATGAAAAGATATCTTTATCTAGCCGTTATAGCTATGTTTTGCATGGGCGGGGTTTTTGAAGACGCGGACAAGCTCTATGAGGACGGCGATTATCCTAAAGCGATAAAAATGTGGCAGCGCAGCTGCGACAGCGGAGAGGCGCAAAGCTGCTATAGGCTCGGAAACTTATATCGATTCGGCAGGAACGTCACTCAAAACTATCAAAAAGCGGCGAATTTTTATCAAAAAGCCTGCGATGACGGAGATATGACCGGTTGCTATGAGCTTGCAGGACTATACTTTGAAGGCTATGGCGTTAGACAAGATTATCAAAAGGCTGCGAGCCTGCATCAAAAGGCTTGCGACGGCGGCAATATGTTTTCGTGCAATTTGCTTGCAATTTCATACGAATCCGGTATCGGCGTCTCAAGAGACAGGCACAAGGCTATGGTTTTGCGTCAAATGATTTGCGATAACGGTGATGCAGATATGTGCAATAACCTTGCATATTTATATAAAAACGGCGACAAGGTCGGACAGGACTTGCAAAAGTCGGAGAGCTTATATAAAAAAGCGGCTGTTTTGTACCAAAAGAAAGCTCAAATAAATCAAAAGAAATGCGATGAAGGCAGCCTATATGAGTGCCAGCGCTTAGCGGATCTATATATAGACGGCAAGGGCGTAGAGAAGGATTTCAAAAAGGCTGCGGATTTATACCAGAAGGCTTGTGATGGCGGCAGGGCGGCGGCGTGCTTGATTCTGGGAGACTTATACAAAGCAAATAATTACCAAAAAGCAGAAAGCCTATATCAAAGCGGGCTAAATTTGCTTAAAAATACTTGCGAGAGCGGGGATGCGGACTCGTGTAGTTATCTCGGGGATTTATACAAAAATGGATGGCATATTAAACAAGATAGATCCTTAGCAAAAGAATTTTACGGGAAAGCATGCGATTTAGCAGAGCAGATCGGCTGCGACGAATACAAGCAATTAAACGAAGCAGAACTCATCGATGATAAGCACGACATCACACCGAGCGCGCCTTAATCCGTGAAGCTTGCATGCTTGCGCGCAAACAAGGCTACGCAATCAGCGAGCTATCAAATTTTTTAGAATTTTAAAATTCTAAATTTTATAAATTATCTTAGGCGCAGCTTCCTAGAAATACTAGTCTGCCACGATGCCAGCTATATACTGCGCGTAGATAAAATTCCGCTTGCTTATGATAAAATTTTAAATTTTTTAACTTAAAATTTCAAAGTTTATTTACCCGTCATCGTTTAGTATTTCATTAAAATACTTTCAAATTTAAAGTAAAAATTTGTAATTTTAAAAAATGTAAATTTAAGAGATAAAGGCGTAAGCCTGGAAATTCTTTAAATTTAATTAAGTTCTATAATTATAAATGATAAATAAATTCTTTTTAATTTAAATTTAAAGAATTTTTCACTAATATATTGCTATTTTTAATAACGCCTATGAGAAATAGTATTATAAAAGGATCAAAATGAGCTTATTTAGGTTTTCCATTGCAGCGGCGGGAGCGCTTTGTTTATGCGCGGCCACTTTAGCTGCACAGGATGATAGCGAAGGTGGCTCCCAAAATTTAGGGCAGATCAATGTTACGGGAAACGTAGAAAGCGACCCGCTTACCAAAAAAGTCGGCGAAACTAAAAAGAGCGCCAAGCAACTTGCCAAAGAGCAAGTTAGCGATAGTAGAGATATGGTTCGTCACGAAACCGGCGTTTCAGTTGTCGAAAGCGGAAGATTCGGTGCTAGTGGTTATTCGATCCGCGGCGTGGATGAAAATCGCGTCGATATCAGTATAGATGGACTTCGCCAAGCAGAAACACTAAGCTCGCAAGGTTTTAAAGATCTATTTGAAGGATATGGAAATTTTAATAACACTAGAAACGGCGTTGAGGTTGAAAACGTAAGACAAGTAGATATCACTAAAGGTGCAGATTCGGTAAAAAGAGGCTCGGGCGCGCTAGGTGGCTCAGTAGCGTTTGAGACAAAGGATGCGAGAGATTATCTAACGGAGAAGGATTGGTATTACGGATTTAAGCGCGGGTATCAAAGTGCGGATAGACAAAACTGGCAAAGCCATGCAGCTGCAGTTCGGTTTAAGTGGTTTGATCTTTTGGCTATTCATACTGATAGAGAAGGACATGAACTAAAAAACTGGGGTTATAAAGACTATGACCCAGCCGTCATCAGAAAAGTTAGGGAAAAGCCCGATCCGTATAGAATTTACAAGAAAAGCACCCTTGTCAAATTTGGTTTTCAACCCACCGATACCGATAGATTTAGCCTAGGATACGATAAGTCTAATATAAAATCAGAGGGAATAGACTGGTCGAATCAATTTGCTCTTTATAATACGCAAACCCCTTGGGGAGCATTGACTAACGATATACGACACACTAACGACACAAGCGAAAGAAAGAATTACTCGTTTTCTTACGAAAATTTCGATGAAACGCCTTTATGGGACAGCTTGAAATTTAGCTATAACAAGCAGCGCATTAAACTAAAGGCAAGAACGGACGAATATTGCGAGGGCGATAACTGCGCAGGCATTTCAAATCCGTCTGGTCTACATATAAACGAAAACGGAAAAATGGTAGATAAATACGGAGGCGAGCTGCAACATTCTACCGAGACGTATTACGAACAGCCGTGGTGGAGTCCTGTTCCCATACCTAGGACGAGAGATATAGTAGTAGATAGTAGAGGCGATAAAGTGGATGATAACACCTACCGAGGATACACGAATGAATTAAACACGGGAGGAGTCTCCGATATTTTAGTCAATTGCGATAACTATAACTGCTCAAAGGGTATCGATCTATTTGATACAAATACGTGGAGCTATCAGCACTACGACCTTACCCCTGTACCTACCCCTAATGGCAAAGGAAACTATGCGGTAATCAATCCAAAAGATAGCTGGAACGGCGATTCTCTCTTATTGCCGAGCCAATACGGCTTTGTAGATAACAACTGGAAAGACAGGGATCTCATCACCGATACAAAACAATTAAATCTCGATCTTACCAAGGATTTTACTATCAAAAGCTCAGAGCACACCTTAAGCTACGGCGGGCTTTTTAGTAAAAGCGATAAGCGAATGGTAAACAGACAAGGATACGAGCCTACGAATAAACAGTGGTGGGCCGAAACCTTTTTCGGCGTAAGAAATACTAACCCCGACTTTCCTATGCTCGGCACTTGGTATGCGGATAAATGTAAGCTATACAACGGAAACGACTATGTAACGCTTTGTAGCCACGAAGACGATCCTTTTAGCTTTCTTATTCCGGTTGAGACTAAAACCGGAGCGCTTTATGTGGGGGATGATTTTCGCATAAACGATATCCTAGGCTTTGATCTTAATTATAGATACGACAGAGTGAAGCATAATCCAAGCTACACTCCCGGCGTGACGCCTAAAATTCCGACCGATCTGTTTATCGGTATGTTCGTTCCCTATACGCCGCTTCCGGGCACTCCGTCTAACGACGAGATAAAAGCTCACAAAGATGCAAATGCAGAAGCCAACGCCGTATATTTAGCTTCTCAGAAGAGAAAATATTCGGCAAATTCATATTCTTTAGCTACAAGCATCGATCCACTTGATTTTTTCAGACTTCAACTTAAATATGCAAACGGATTTAGGGCGCCTACTTCGGACGAAATTTACTTCACTTTCCAGCATCCGGATTTTTCGATATATCCAAATTTGGATTTGAAAAAAGAAACGGCAAAGACTAAAGAGATTGCCTTTACGCTTCATAATTCGCCAAGCTTTGTTACATTGAATTTATTCCAAACGGATTATAGGAATTTTATAGATTTACAATATAAGGGGGAATTTCAGCTTCCTTATGGAAACGGTGGAAGTACAATGCCTACCTCTGTGTATCAAAACGTAAATCGTCCAAAAGCAAGAGTAAGAGGAATAGAGATAGATTCGAGACTGGCTTTGGATCAAATTTGGCAGCAATTGCAGGGTTTTAGCATTGGATACAAGCTAAGTATCCAAAAGGGTAGAATGGACATAGGTAATGGCAAAATAGATACCCCGATGAATGCGATCCAGCCTAGAACGGCGGTTTATAGCGTAAGCTACCAAAGCCCAGGCGATAAATTCGGCGCAGATCTATTTATAACTGCGGTAGCTGCAAAAAAAGGAGACGACACCTATAATATGTATTGGTATGAGCAAGCGCGAAGCGGCAAAATCGTAAACGGCAAACCTGTAAGCAATAGCGAAGTGGAATGGAGAAGCGGCGCATATACCACGATAGACTTCGTAACATATGTAAAGCCGATCAAATATCTAACTCTTCGTGCAGGCGCATATAATATAACCGATCGCAAATATATCACTTGGGAAAGCGCCAGATCAATAAGGCCTTTTGGAACTAGCAATCTGATAGATCAAGAAACAGGACTTGGTATCAACCGTTTTTACTCGCCGGGTAGGAACTATAAACTGACATGGGAGTTTCAGTTTTAAAATTTAATCAAGTGTTTGACGTCTTATTAAAACAAAAGCCTTTGGAATCAAAATTTATAGATTTATTACTAAATTTAAAAAGATGGCGATAGTAAATCATTTGGCATCATTTAGATTTCCGAATTTTATGCAGCGTGTAAATTTCAAATTTTACGTGACGTGGCAGACCAAAGGCTCCTGTCTGTGATGACATCAGCTTCGTAATTTTGCAATGATGTTTGTGATCTTTCCGTCGCTTCGAGATCGAATTTTTTGCCCGTGTAAATTTACCGAGCTGAAAAACATAGCGCCCGTATGTGCTAAAAATTTCGCAGGCGCACAGCCCTTGCACTACGCAAATCGCAGGGGAATTTTAATACCGTGAATCTGCAAGCGGATCATCTCGCTCCCAAGCAGCGAGAGACTTTTTGCGGCAATGTGCGTAATCTATTTCTCTTCGCTCTATCTCGCCCGCTTGTAACGACAAGTCTTATAAACGCAGTGGTCTTTTAAAAATTTTAACTTCAAATTTTGCTCCGAAGCTCGCTAAATTTAAGGAAGAGCCCACACAGATAAATTGTTCTATTTTAGCGCGGCGCACGAGGTTTTTAAATTTGCGGCGCCCGTAGGAGACTTTAAAGCTCGCTAAGTCTCGCCGTCGTTAGCACGCAAGGCTGATCCTGCTAGCAATCTTTTGTGCGGTTTATCTCCTTGTATTACTTGCTTAAACTCCCGCCGCGGTATATGTCGGCGCCGGACAAATCATAGCTTCGTTTTAAATTTAATCCTCATATCCTCTAATGCCAATATGCCTTCCCTCTATCTTAGGAACTACGGGCTTCTTTTTAAGCTTAACGCCATACAAATTAATGCCGTAAAGCTTGCTAAGGCGGATAAAATCGACGTTAAGCTCCTCTAAATCGGTATCGCGAAGATCAAGATATTTAAGACTCGTCATATTGTTTATACTCTGCGGTAATTTTTTAATTGCAGTCTCGGAGAGATCTAAAATTTCTAAATTTTTTAAATTTCCTACGCTTTCCGGAAGCTGCGTAATATTTTTTCCGTGGATGTAAAGCTCCTTTAAATTATGCAGATTTCCGATGCTCTCAGGGATTTTCGTAATGGCTTGGCTGTTAATTTTCAGCTCTTCCAAAGCATCAAGCATGCCGATGCTCTCAGGCAGACTCTCTTGCTTATATCTGCCAATATCGAGTTTTTTTTAAGCTTTTTAATGCGCCGATACTTTCAGGGATTTCTTGTATATTTTCAGACCAAATATCAAGCTCCTGCAGATTATGCAAATCCCCTAACTCAGATGGGATCGTTTTGATATTTGAACTTATATGAAGCCTTTTGAGCGACGGGATTTTCACGGCGAGCCGCAATCTCTGCTCGTCCATATGACCCCACTCCTCAAGATTGGGTAAATTTACGATATTTTCAGGAGGAGAGGTAAAATCTTCGGTCAGCTCCTTTAGACTCGGCATTCGCGAAACCTCATCGGGTAGCGCCTCTATATGCGTGTTCGTAAGATATAAAATTTCCAGGTTTTTCAGCTCTGCTAGATACGTAGGCAAAGTATGTAAAAAATTACAACTATAACAGTGGAGCTCTCGCAGCTTGCTCATCCCTGTAATCTGCGGCGGCAATTGCGAAATATGCGTTTCATCCAGTTCGAGATATTCTAAATTCTTTAAATTTGCTACATTCGCGCTCAACTCTTTTACGGGGCAACGGTCCAAAATCAGAGTCTTAAGATTCGGAATTTTAGAGATATTTTCACTAATCTCCGTAAATTCGGTAGCGCGCAAGCCTAAATACTTGAGCTTTTTTAAATTTTGTACGCAAGAGGGCAGATCCGAAACTCTCGTGCCTTGCAAATCAAGCTTTTTTAAATTTGAAAGCAAACAGATCTCGGGCGGAACCTGCGTAACCTCATCCACTATAATCGGCGAAACGGTCATAAAATTCGCGTTTCTGCCGAAGTCTAGCTCATCAATGTCCGCAAGCTTTTCATACAAATCCCACGTCGTAGCGATATCGCTAAAGAAGCTTATACCATAGTAATTCTCTCGCCCTTTATCGCTAAAGCGTAAAAAATTCGCCAAGTTTTGCATTTGCGTATTTTGATCCTCGCTCAGCTTTGGGCTAAACTTCAGGCGGATGCCCTGCGCATCGTTTGGCATACTAATTTTAATGCCTTTAAAACCGGAGATCGATTGTATGCAGAGCGAAAAAGCAACTGCTATAAATAGCGCGATATAAATCTTTTTCATTTGAGCTGCCTTTTTAAAATTTAACATTCTTGGTATCTAGCTGCGCGATATTTATAAAATTTAAGCGACCGCTTTTTGCAAGCTTGATTTAAAAATCCTAAGATCGCTATGCGCTTTGCAAATCCTATCAAATTTTAAAATTTTAGAATTTCGCCAGTGTCTTAAAGGCGAGGCGAAATTCCAAATCGAAGGATGCTTGTAAATTTTATTTATAAGCCTTAATCGCTTTGTCTAGAATTTTCTCCGCTTCCGCGGCGCTTGCAAAATCCTTTACTTTGACCCATTTATTCGGCTCTAAAAGCTTGTAGGTTTCGAAGAAATTTTTGATCTTATCCAGCGTCGCTTTAGGCAGATCGGAGATAGATTTAATGCCCTCATATCGCGGATCGATCTTGCTAACCGGCACGGCAAGCAGCTTCTCGTCCATTCCGTTTTCGTCCTCCATCATCAAAACGCCGATTAGACGGCACGGGATCACGCTACCGGCGGCAAGCGGGTATTCGTTTAGAACCAAAACATCCGCAGGATCGCCGTCGTCTGCCAAGGTGTTGGGCACGAAGCCGTAGTTTGCGGGATAAAACATCGCGCCGTAGAGCACGCGATCTACGCAGAGCGCACCGCTTGCTTTGTCTATCTCGTATTTGATATTCGAGCCGTAAGGGATCTCGATTACCGCGTTGATTTTATCGGGGCTTGAGCCCACTTTTATCTTTGAAAGATCCATAGTTTTCCTTTATTTAGAATTTAAAATTTTGATATTTTTCACGTCTATCGTCGTTTTTGTAAAATCTTTATCGATCTCGCCGCTAATTCGCACGAGCGTATTTTCATCCACGCTCACGCCGCGCCAAACGTCATCGTCGATCTCAACTTCGATGCTATCGCCGTTTTGATCCACAAATCTATAATGCTCGTGTCTGAGTTGAGATTTTATCCTGCCGTCGATTACGACAAAAGAATCATCTCTTAATTTAAGCGCTTCTTTGACGCTCGACGGCTGAGTTTGCGCCGCGGAGCCGCTCGGGACGAACCCGCCCGCGGCGAATGCAGCCGCACATAAAGCCATACTAAGTAAAAATTTTCTAACCATATCCATCCTTAAAATTTTAATCTCTGCGTCCGCAAATAGATCTGAAATTTCATTAAATTTAAAATCCGCTCATATTTAACGCTCGCATTAAATTTGCCGCGCGAGCTGCTTAAATTTACGCTTTAAATTTGGCTATCTCACGCAACGGCAAGCTATAAATTTAAAAATGCGCTCACTTCGGAGGCGCATTAAATTTAAGTGCGATCCACGATCTGCGCCGCTTGCAATACGAAAAAGAAGCTGGGTGCGCTTTAAATTTAAGCCGCCATCCAAGCGCGCTAGCTCAGTTTTTCGATCTGCGCGGCGATTATAGCGTTTATGTCCGCTACGATCTCCTCGACCGTGCGCTCGCCGTTTACGCTGTAAAATACGCCCGCGTCACCGTAAAATTTACGGATATCCTCGATCGGCTCTGAAAATACCGCCATGCGGTTTTTAAAGACTTCCTTGTTATCGTCCGCCCCGCGAGCGCGCCCCAAAACGCGCTGCTCGGCGACCTCCTCGCTGACGCACACCTCGATGACTGCGCTAAGATTTACATCATCGTCGCCTCGCAGTACCTCGTCTAGCTTATTCATCTGCTCGACGCTTCTTGGATAGCCGTCGATGATGATGAAGTCTTTAGGTGAGCTTTTAATCGCGCTAACGATAGCATTTACGACGATATCAAGCGGCACGAGATTGCCTTTAGAGATGAAGCCGTCTATCTGCCTACCAAGAGCGCTGCCGCTTGCTACCTCGGCACGCAGCAGATCGCCTGTGGAGTAGTGCTCGATGCTTTGATTCATCTGAGCGATCATGCTCGCATCGGTCGTTTTGCCGCTGCCAGGAGCGCCAATGATTAGAAAAAGGCTTTTCATTTTTGCTCCTTCTTATGAAGCCTGAGACCTAGCTCGCGAAGCTGCTCGTCTGTAACGACGCTAGGGGCTTTGGTAAGCGGACACTGCGCGCGCTGCGTTTTAGGAAACGCGATAACCTCGCGGATACTGCTTGAGCCGGTAACCAGCATCATCAGCCTATCAAAGCCAATCGCGATACCTCCGTGCGGAGGCGCGCCGAAGCTTAGCGCATCGAGCAGGAAGCCGAATTTCTCCCTCTGCTCTGCAGGCTCGATCTTAAGCAGCCTAAAGACCTTTTCTTGAATGTCCGCCTTGTGGATCCTGATGCTGCCGCCGCCAAGCTCGATGCCGTTTAGCACGACGTCGTAGGCAATCGAGGTAATATCCTCTAAATCAGGCTCGTCGGGATTGTTCGGCATAGTGAAAGGATGGTGCATCGCGGAGTAGCTGCCGTCGTCGTTTTGCTCAAACATAGGGAAATTTACGACCCACAAAAACTCAAGCCTGTTCGAATCTATGAGACCGAGCTCGTTTGCGAGGAAAATTCTAAATCTGCCCATATAATCAAGCACGATTTTCTTTTTGCCAGCGCCGAAAAATACGACGTCGCCGACCTTTAGCTCGCAGCGCTTGATGAGCTCGTCCAGCTCGCTTTTTTCAAAGAATTTTACCAGCGGCCCCTTTAGACCATCCTCTTTTACTTGGATAAACGCCAAGCCCTGCGCGCCGAATTTTTTCACGTATTCCTCAAAGCCTTGCATCTGGCGCTTGCTAAATTTCAGATCGCCGCCCTCGACTTTAAGAGCTTTTACACGGTTAGCCTTGCGGTCTTTGGCTAAATTTGAAAAAATTTCGTTGCTCGATTTTTCAAAAATATCGGCTACGTCGATGAAAGGCATATCGTAGCGCAGATCGGGTTTGTCGCTGCCGTAAAGCTCCATCGCGTCCTTATACTCCATATGTCTAAAAGGAGTGACGATCTCGCGGCCGCAGGATTTGAAAATATCCTTTAAAACCTCCTCGGCTACGCTCATTACGTCGTACTGGGTATTAAAGCTCATCTCGATATCAATCTGCGTAAATTCCGGCTGGCGGTCGGCGCGGAGGTCTTCGTCGCGGAAACAGCGCGCGATCTGGAAGTATTTATCAAAGCCCGAGCACATCAAAAGCTGTTTGAAAAGCTGCGGGCTTTGCGGAAGCGCGTAGAAGCTGCCCGGATAGACGCGGCTAGGCACCAGATAATCCCTAGCGCCCTCAGGCGTCGCGCGCGTTAAGATCGGCGTTTCGACCTCCACAAAGCCCAGCCTATCGAGCGCGTTTCGCGCGGCGATCGCAGCCTTGGAACGCATCTTAAATTTATCGAAGCTTCCATCGGCGCGTAGATCCAAAAAGCGGTATTTCAGCTTCGTTTCTTCATTGACGCTTTTATCGCCGATTACGAAAGGAAGCGGCTTGCTTGGATTTTCGATCTGTAGGTCTTCTACCACGACTTCGATATCGCCGGTTTTTAAATTTGGATTTTCCAGCCCTTCGCCGCGAGCTCGGATCTTGCCGACGGCTTTTAGGACAAATTCGTTTCGTACTTCGTTTGCAATTTCATACGCTTTTTTGCTATCTTTGGGATCGCACACGAGCTGAAGCAGGCCGCTTCGGTCGCGCAAATCTATGAAAATAACGCCGCCGTGGTCGCGGTAAGAATTTACCCAGCCGCATACGGTTACGACTTTGCCGACGTCGTTTTTACTCAAATCCGTGCAGTAATGACTTCGCAAAATTACTCCTTTTTAATAAAATTTCAAGAGCCGATTATAGTTAAATTTTGCTTTTACAAAGCTAATTTTTTATAAAATAAAACTATGGAAAACAAAATTCATAAAAACCTTAAATTCGCGGGGCTAATAGCTAAAAAATCAGAAGAGATTCGCCCCATCGTGGAGCAAATTTGCGAAATTTTAAAAGCGCAAGGCATTGAGCTTTTGCTTGAAGAGGACGGAGCGGAATTTTTCGGCCTTAAGCCGCATACGCTTGCAGAAATTTTAAAAAAGACCAATCTTTTAATCAGCCTCGGCGGCGACGGCACGCTCATCGGGCTTGCGAGGCTGCTAAGCGACAAAAACGCTTTTATTTTGGGTATCAACGCGGGCACTCTCGGGTTTTTAACGGACGTGCAGCCGAGCGAATTTGCAAAATTTTTGAAGGAATTTCTGCGCGGCGAATACGAGATCGAGCGCCCGTTTTTGCTTGAAGTGATACTGGAAAACGGCAGCGGCAAGATCGTCCGCAAGACCGCATTTAACGACGTCGTAATCACTCGCAGCCATATCTCTTCGATGGCAAAGATCGACGCGTTTTTAAATAGAAAATATTTCAACACCTACTACGGCGACGGCGTGATCGTAAGCTCCGCCGTGGGCTCGACCGCGTATAATATGAGCGCGAACGGATCTATCGTCTATCCGCTGTGCGACGTGTTTTGCGTTACGCCGATCTGCTCGCATAGCCTGACGCAGCGGCCTTTGGTCCTGCCAAAAGAGTATCTCGCAAGTTTCAAAAACGCCGGAAGCTCCGAAGTTAGCGTCGTCATCGACGGACAAGACGTTTTTGATATGGCGGAGTTTCACAGCGTGAGCGTTAAAATTTCACACGCCAAAGCAAATTTAATAAAACGCAGAAGCTACGATTATTTCGACGTTTTAAAAGCCAAACTCAGATGGGGGCACGGCGGATGCTAGAAAGAATTTATATTAAAAATAATCTAGGTTTTTGCGAGAGCGAGCTTAGTTTTGGCCCGGGACTTAGCGTATTTACAGGTATCAGCGGCGCGGGTAAATCGGTATTAATAGGCGTGATTTTAGCGGTGTTCGGGCTTAAAGAATGCGAGGCAGAGCTCATAGAAGCGGACGTAGAGCATAAATTTGATATGGAAAATTTCGGCTTGATAAACGATACGCCAAATACCTTTCGCGTCCTAAAAGAGCGTAGCTTGCGATACTTTATAAATTCCCAATCGATCTCGAAAAAAAATCTAAGCACGATCGCCGGTGAATACGTGAAATTTTTAGGCGCGAAAAACGCCGGAGAAATGAGTAGCGATAGCTTGCTAAAATTACTTGATTTTATCGCCGCGAAAAAAGATGCGGCGCACGCGCAAAGCCTATCGGAGCTTCAAAGTGCCTTTGCGGAATTTAGCCGCACAAAAAAGCAGCTGGATGAAATTTTAGATCAAGAGCGCAAGATTGAGGAGTTAAAGGAATTTGCTCGCTTCGAGATTGAAAAAATCGAGCGCGTATCGCCTAAGATCGGCGAATACGAGGAGCTTTTGCAGATCAAAAAAAAGCTTAGTAAGAAAGATAAGATCGAGGAACTTTGGGCTAGGGCGCAGGGCGTTTTTGAGCTGGAGCGCAGCGTCATCGAAGCGCTAAGTCTTAGCGGACTGGATAGTGCGTTTTTTGAGGATGCGATGAACGAACTGCGGCTAAAGCAAGAAAGCTTGAGCTTAGACGAGCTAGAAAACATCGACATAGAGAAAATTTTAGATCGTATCGAAGCTCTTAGCGCGCTAAATAGGCGCTACGGAAGCGTAGAAGAGGCGCTAGCTACACTTGAAGCGCGTAAGAAAGAGCTTGAGCATTACGAGCAGTTAAGCTTTGAAAAAACCAAGCTACAAACGGAATTTAAACGCCTTAGCGAAAGCACCGCTACCCTTGCCGAAAAAATTAGCGAGGCTCGCAAGGGCGCTAAAAAACGGCTCGAGGATCTGATAAATTCCTATCTAAAGCAGCTTTATATGGACGGAGTGGAGCTTAGTTTTAAGCCCGCGGTTCTTAGTGAGTGCGGCACGGACGAAATTTGCGTCAGCTTGTGCAAGACGGAATTTAAAAATTTAAGCTCAGGCGAAACGAACCGCCTACGCCTTGCTTTCATCGCGGCAAGCTTGGAGCTTACAAATAACGGCGAAGGAATTTTAATCTTAGACGAGATTGATTCAAATTTAAGTGGAAAAGAGGCGATGAGTATTGCAAACGTGCTGGTAAAAATTTCAAAATTTTATCAAATTTTTGCGATCTCGCACCAGCCGCAGCTTAGCTCAAAGGCTGCGTCACACTTTTTAGTAAGTAAAACGAACGGCAAATCTAGCGTGAGATTATTAAGCGAAAATGAGAAAATAACAGAGCTAGCTCGTATGATAAGCGGCGAGACTATTACTGCAGAAGCCCTGGAATTCGCTAAAAAACTAAGGCAAAGCTGAAGGAATTTTAAGCTTAAGTTTAAATCTGAAATTTTTTGCTACAATACCACGTTTAATTTAAATTTAAGTGTGATTTTGCAAAACGACGTAAAATCCGCTTCGAAAAATTTTATCAAGTGAGTTTTATGATTATAGATACACATTGCCATTTAGACGATGCTAGTTTCGATACCGATTTGGACGCGGTAATTGAGCGCGCCACGATTGCAGGCGTGCGCAGCATCATCATTCCCGGTGCCGATATGGCAGACCTAGATAAGGCATGTAAAATTTCACACGCGCGGAATAATGTGTATTTTGCCGTAGGGGTGCATCCATACGAGATAGATTCTTTCGATATGGAGGTGCTGAAGCGGTATGCTGACGATCCCAAATGCGTAGGCGTTGGTGAATGCGGGCTTGATTACTTCAGACTTAAGCATCAAGAGAGCAAGGAAGCCAAAGCCTTAGAAATCTCCCGCCAAAAAGACGCCTTCATCTCACAAATCGATCTAGCAACACAACTTCAAAAACCACTTATAGTCCATATCCGAGAAGCAAACGAAGATAGCTTTGGAATTCTAAAAGATCGCGCCGGCGATTTATGCGGCGGTGTTTTACACTGCTTCAATGCCAGCAAGCTTTTGCTAGGTCTTAGCGAATACGGATTTTACTTCGGTATCGGCGGAGTTTTGACATTCAAAAATGCAAAAAACTTAGCTGAGATCTTACCGCAAATTCCGCAAGAGCGCCTCTTAATCGAGACGGATGCACCCTATCTAACCCCGCATCCGCATCGCGGCGAGCGCAACGAGCCTGCATTTACGAGACTCGTGGTAGAAAAAGTCGCGGAAATTTTAAGCCTAAGCGTAGAAGAGGTTGAAGCAATAACGACTCAAAACGCCTGTAGGCTTTTTGGCGATAAAATCAAAGGAGAGATATGAAAGCCATAAAATTTATACTGCTAGCCCTGCTTTTAATGGGCGAAGCGTTTGCGAGCCAGCCCGGTCTGATGCGCGCAAATCACGATTATATTTTAAATCAATTCGGCATCGAAAATAACGAATCGAGCAAAAACGTAGTCGCGGGCATATTCCGTGCGATCAATGCAAGCGATCGCAAGCAGTTTAAGCATATCGTGACTTCGCAGTCGCACAATGCCTACTTAGTCAAATCCGAGGTCGATAACATCGAAGCTCCGGAATTCTTGTTGTATTTGGCAATGGTCGAATCACATCTTAAAAATACGGTCACATCAGGTGCTAGCGCAGGTGGTATGTGGCAGCTGATGCCGGCAACTGCGAAAAATTTCGGTCTTAGAGTAGATAGCGCCGTGGATGAGCGTCGCGATCCCGCAGCCTCTACGGATGCTGCGTTTTCGTATATTTTGCATCTGAAGCAAAATTTTGGCAAGTGGTATTTAGCGCTAATGGCGTATAATTGTGGCGATCAAAAGCTTAAAAATGCGATTGCAGCTACTGGCAGCGATGATCTGGATCGCTTGCTAAAAAGTCCCGCACTTCCTAATGAGACTAAGAATTTTATCAAGCGCATTATTAAATACGCTTACATCGCTCAAAATGAAAATATGCGTAAAATTCTGCTTTTTGAAAGCGAGCCGTGGGGGCTAAAGCGTATCGCCGTAGCTCCGGGCACAAAGCTAAGCGCGGTTGCAAAACAGATCGGAATTTCGCCGTCGCAGATGCAGGATTACAACGCGCATATTAAAAATGGAATTTCGCCGCTTAACGGCAAGTACTTCTTTTATATCCCACAAAGCAAATATGCAGAATTTGTCGTAAATCAAGGCGCATTTCAAGCGTATGAACCACGTCTGAAACAGCGCAAGCCAGGACGCGTGTTAGCAGGTTTGGCGAACGAGCTTAGCCTCAAAGACAAAAACGAAATAGCGCTAAATAATATAAAATTCAACAAATAAGATCGGATCGCAGGTGTCGTACCAGAAAATCGCTCTTTTTAGTGCGCTTTTTGCGCTGATTCTTGCCGGTTGCTCGTTTCGCACCGCACCGTCGTCTAGATCGTCTGCGGGCGGTGCGGGCAAGATCGGCAAAAACTCTCCCGCCACCATGCGCCCTTATAAAATCAACGGCAAAACCTACTACCCCGAGCAAGTAAGCGTCGGTGACACTCAAATCGGCATCGCCAGCTGGTATGGGCCGAATTTTCATGGCAAATACACCTCAAACGGCGAAATTTACGATATGAATGGCATGACCGCCGCGCACAAAACCTATCCAATGAATACTATGGTAAAGGTCACGAATCGCGACACCGGCGCTACCGCAACCGTGCGCATCAACGATCGCGGCCCATTCGTGGATGGTCGCATCATCGATCTTAGCAAAACAGCTGCCAATCTAGTGGGCGTATTTGCCAAAGGTACGGCGCCTGTAAAGCTCGAAGTAGTGGGTTTTTATGGGCGCACTATTGCTAAAGGCTCGCCGAAAGCAACCATCGTTGGCGGAAATTTTATGGTACAAATCGGTGCGTTTAGAAACAGAAGCGGCGCACAAATTTATCAGCGCGATTACCACGGCACAGCGGGATATCCTGCGATCATCAAAGAATTTAGCATAGATGGCGCGCCGATTTATCGCGTCTTTTTAAGTGGATTTAAGAGTGAGGATGAGGCGAGAGATTTCGCGCATAATGGCAAGTTTACGGGGGCTTTCATCGTAAGGGAGTAGCAGTTTTATTTGACGGCTTTTACCTTCGTTTTTTCTCGATAAGGGCTTTGTCAAATTTATTTGTGAGCTACTTGCAGTAAAATTTCTCGTCATCTAATAGTTATCTGCTTTAGCTGTGGCGAAGTGCAGGCTACTTGCAAGCTATTCGTAGCAGAAAAGTGCGCCTGCCTGCTTAAGCTTTGTTTTTTAATAGGACGCCGTAGCTGATAAAATTTCTATATTGTTATGGATAAAGCATGCAAAAATATCCGGAAGTTTATAGTTTAGAAAAGAGTTTGGCTATACTTGAAAAATATAAAGACGAGCTGAGCGCAGAACAATACGAGCAAAACAGATCTATCATCTGCAACCACGCGATAGAGGGTATGTTTGCAAACGAGCAAGATATAATCGATCTTATCAAGGTCGATAAGGGAGAAAGAACGCCCGATGAGATAATAAACGAATATAAAAAAGAGTGGGGCATTTTATAGCGCAGTAGAAAATATTAAATTTGGATGGCGAAATATCAGAGGTATTTAAACGCAGCTCATCGTCTGTTTGAATTTTAATCGTGCAAAAAAGTTACGACTTCGTGTTCTTTTGGCAAATTTTCTCTACCTCTAATACCGCGATTGCCGTATTCCGCTAGAGCTTCTTTTAAAATTTTATAAAGCTCGTCCAGTGAAATTCTGTAAGTGCTGGAATTTATACTTTCTAGCTTATATTTGATAAAAAACGGATTATCCACGAGCATTTTACTTGTAGTCTCGTCATAAATTCGTCTTATATCAAGCTCAATATCTCTACCTTTATAGTGAAGCAACCAAATATCCTCACCCGTAAATCCATCTCGCGGATCCGGCATAGATGCCAAACATACATGAATAAGCCAAGCATCTCTTTGCTTATCGATAACCCAATTCATCCAATCGGTATCATTATCCTGGATTGGGTATGTGTAATTGTGTTTCATCAATAGCTCGTTCATATTGCTTAAAATATCATATTTCTTCAAGTCCTCTTTAGAAATATATTCCGCAACAAACGCCATCTAGCCCTCCTTGAGAAATTCTATAATTTAAAGTAGATCGCTCGTATATAGACCGAACAAAGACGAGATTTCAAATTTAATCCTTTTACTGACGAGAACTTATCGTTAAAGCTGCCAATTTATATGCGATTATCATCAATTCTTACTATAATTTTTCGTAAAATTCGTTATGAAATTTAAAAATTTCAGGCGCTTTGTCACTCGCCACCTCTTTTAAATTTAGCGTCTAAAAATACGCAGAATTTCACGCCGTATAGGTAGAAAATCCAGCTTATGTAGATCCACAGAAAGAAAAATAACGCGACCGAAAACGAGCCGTAGATACTAAGATAGGTTTTGTTATAAAAGACGTATTGCGCGAAAACCAGTCTTGAAAGCCACCATAAAATCGATGCTACGAGCGATGAGGCAAGCACTGCTTTTGCGCGGATCTCGCGGTTGATCGCCGTAGCATAAGTGATCGCAAATATCCCCCAAACGATTAAGTAGGGTAGAATTTTAAGCAAATTTATCCAGCTCGTAAGCTCAGTTTTATTTAGTAGCTCCTGAAGCTCGCCGCTGATATAAAACGACGCTCCAAGCCCCACAGGAGCGAGCGTCATCAGAGTCCAGTAGGTGCTTAGACTCTTAAAAAAGCTCCGCTCGGGCGAATGCGAAATGCGCGCAATTATCGCTTCAAAATCTCCGAAAAACAGCACCGACGTAACTAGCACCGCGCAAAAGCCCGTTACGCCAAGGCTTAGCCCGTTTGCCATAAATTCCTCGATATAGTGCGCCATGCTCGCTTGATTTGCGGGCAGGAAGTTTGAAAAAATAAAGCCCATAATCTTATCGTAGTAGCCTTTGAAGCTTGGCAGCTGCATAAAAACGCTAAGCGAGACCATCAGCACCGGCAGTAGCGCCAGAATCGTGTGAAAGCTAAGGCTTGATGCATGGTGCATGAGCTCGGTATCGTAGAGGCGGAAAAAATTTTTGAGTCGGCTTTGCGCTTGCTTAAGCGTCGGTATTAGTTTTTTCATACGGGCGATTTTACATTAAAAATTTAGAATTTCATATAAATTTGCGCAATTTTTCTTTTGTATCGTGGTATATCGTCTATAAAATTTAAAGCTAAAAAATGCGACTACAAATATATAAATTTATATCTCGAATTTAGTCTAAATTTAGGAAAATTTTTCTAATATGCTAAAAAATAATATTAAATATATCCATAACGAAGGGAAAATAATGGAACGAAGGAAAACGATGAAATTTAAAATTTCATTAGCGGCATGTATGTGCTTACTATGCAGCAGTTTGGCTGCAGCGCAAAATGGCGGTAATTCTGCGCCTGAAAAGTCGCAGAATATGGGTGTAATCGAGGTAAATTCCGTCGGCGATAATATCAGCGAGAGCGGCATCGACGAGGGCTTTTTGAGCAAAAATGTGCAGCAAGGCATGCTTGCCGGCAAGCGCGCTTTAGATCTTCCGTATCAGATCAACACGATCAGCAAGGAGATCATGAATCACCAGGGCGTCACCGGCTATGAGGAGGCGGTTAAATACTTCCCGTCCGCGCAGATTCAGATGCGCGGCGGCGCTACGGTCGGACGTCCGCAGACGCGCGGCTTTGAGGGCAGCGTCGTAGGCAACAGCTTCTGGGACGGCTTTTATACGATTTCGACGACGGCGATTCCGATGGCGATGTTTGAGAGCTTTCAGGTACAAAACGGCGTCGCAGGCTCGCTCTACGGCGCGCAAAATCCGGTGGGCATTTTCAGCTACACGCGCAAGCGCCCCGTAAAAGATCAGTACATCATCTGGAGCGATTATATGTCGCGAAGCAACCTAGGTCTTGGTTTTGATCTATCCGATAAATTTGAAAAATTCGGCTACCGCGCGGTGTTTTACGGATCCAACGGCGACAGACAGCCGAAGGGCTCAAATTTACAGCGTCGCTTAGCCAGCATCACGATGGAATTTTATCCGACGGGCGATCTAACGTTCGAAACCGCGGCTAGTTATTACGAGCACAATACTAAAGGCTTTGCGGGGCAGTTTGCCCTCGGCGTAATAAACGGTAAGATCACGGATGGAATTACGCTTCCAAAAGCGGTGGACTCCTCAGAGCGCGGTCTTGGTCAGAGCTTTGGAGGCATGCATCTAAAAACCACTACCGCAAGCGCAAAATTTAAATTTACGCCTACCGATAAATGGTATTTAGAGGGCGGCTTTCAGTTTCAGCGTGCCGATCGTGATACTCACGGCGTCGTAAACTATTTGCTTCCCGAAGGGTTTGATTGCGCAAATTATGCCGCTTTACCGCCTAAAAAGAGACCAGGCATATGTAATAGTAATCCGAATGCAAAATGGACGAAGCCGGGCGATTATTATACTCAACACAGCGG
The DNA here is from genome assembly GCF_019423325.1 of Campylobacter sp. NCBI lineage: Bacteria > Pseudomonadati > Campylobacterota > Epsilonproteobacteria > Campylobacterales > Campylobacteraceae > Campylobacter > Campylobacter sp. The sequence continues at coordinate 487,682 of NZ_JAHZBQ010000001.1, forward strand.
CGGTGCTACGGCGGCATATAGATTCGATCTGCCAAGCGGCTATCTCAAGGCTAATACGCAGTTTAACACGGGCGATATCGAGCACGATTTCAGCGTGCAGACTAACGGCTATCACTGGACGCAGGATAGATATAAAAACGCGAGCACAAACTACACCTCGCCTACCATAGGCAATATCTACGATCCTAAAATTCTAAATTACACTGGCGCTAGGCGCGGAAGTGGGCTGTATCACTATGCGGTTTTGGATATGTATAACGTCTCGGTGTTAGACGATATCACGATAAACGATAAATTTGACGTGATGCTAAGCGCATCTAAGGCGTGGATGAGGCAGGAATCCTACAATGCCCGCCAGCAAAGACTTGTCAAAGCCTATAGCGATTCGGGCTATAGCTGGGCGGGAAGCCTGATCTTCCATCCGATAGAGGATGCTAGTATCTACTACACTTACGCAGATAGCTTACAGCAGGGCTCTACCTATGTTTATCCGGCGAGCAGCCCATATGCGGGAGAGGTCGCCTCTACGTCGCCGTATCGCTCCAAGCAACACGAGATCGGCGCTAAGATCCGCGTAGCCGATATGATCGATTTTAGCGTAGCGTATTTTGATATACGTCGCCCGATCGCGTATCTAAATAGCTCTACCGGAATCTACGGCATAAACGGCGAGCAGCGCAACCGTGGATTTGAGTTTATGAGCGGCGGACGAATTACGCAAAATTTAAGCGTGCTAGGAGGCTTTACCTACATCGATCCTAAGATGCATAACGTAAGTATCGAGGGCGCTAACCGCAAGGTCGTAAATGGCATCCCGAAAATCAATGCAAATTTAATGCTTGATTACGTGATCCCGGGCACAAACAAGCTTGCGGTCAGCACAAATTTTCACTACACCGGCAAGATGTATCTGGACGATTTAAACACTCAGCACACGCCTAGCTTTTTCGTTACTGATATCGGCATTAGATATACGAGCGAGCATCTTTTAGGCGATAAGACCACGCTACGTTTCAACGTAAATAATGTATTTAACAAAAAATACTGGGCGGGAATGTATCCTGCGAGTGCCGATGGCGAAGGCGGAATAAATCCAAAAAGTGTCCTAGGCTCGGCAAACGGCGTGACGCTCGGTGAGAGTAGAAGCTTCATGCTCTCTGCGGAGGTAAAATTTTAAAATCTAGCGGGTTTAAAATTTCTGCTTAAGCGGCGCGAATGATTATGGTGCCGCTTTTAAATTTATGAAATTTTATCGCTCTAAGCAGCGAGACTAAATTTAACGAGGCTTGGTTTTAATATATTTTAAAATTTAAGCCTCGCTTTTGGAATTTCAAACTTTGATTTTAAAATTTCGATCTTTAAATTTTTAAGTCACCGCGCCCGACTTGCTCGCAAAATTTATCCGCGCGCGGTTTAAAATTTAGCCGTTTTTGGTTATAATCTTTGCAAAACCACGAAACGGAGAGCAATGAAACAGATCCTCATCATCGCAAGCGGCGAGTTTGCGCGCCATTTTTTATCCCAGGTTTATAAGATCAAAGACGTCGTGCACAATTACCGCGTCGTCGCAAAAAACGCGCTCAGCGTCCCGGAGGCGCTGCAAAAAGAGCAAAATTTCAGCATCGAAATTTTCGATCCCACGAGCATTGAGCGGCTGCGCGCGGTGCTAAGCCTAGCGGAATTTGATCGCTGCATAATGATAATGGATGATGAGTTTGACGCCAAGGTGACGCTAGAAAATTTAAAGACGCTCGCTCCCGATTTAGAGCTGTACGCAGCCGATTTTTGGGGGCTTTTGCGCGATAATAAAAACGAAGCTCACGTAAAAATCGTAAATACTCTCGCGCTAAATTCCTCGCGCTTTATCGGCTTTTTGCCGGACAGTCCCGTTTTTGCTGATAACATCGGGCTTGGACGCGGAGAGATAATGGAGGTAAAAGTGCCCGTAGGAAGCTCGTTCGCGTATAAAAAAATCAGTACGCTTTCTAATGCCAAATATCAAATTCCGATGATCTACCGTCACAATAATTACATCGTAACGACGCCCGGCTCGCGGATATATCCGAATGATACGATCTTAGTCGTTGGTGAGCCTAGTGCGCTACGAGCGGTGTTTGCTGAAGTAAAAAAGCAAAGCGGGCAATTTCCATCGCCGTTTGGGCTAAATATTTTCGCGCTAATCGATATGAAAAAAATGAGCGGTGACGAGATAGCTAGGGCGGTTAGGGCGCTTGAGTTTTTGGATTTACATATTAGAAATCATAAAATTTATCTGCGAATTTTAAATCCTCTGCTAAACGACGCTTTTAGCGAGCTTAAAGCGCTGTGTGAGCGGGATAAATTTGAAATTCTCATCGATTACTCGGGCGAATTAAATTTAAAGCGCGACGTGAGCGAAAATAAAGCAGGCTTGGTAGTTTGCTCAAACGGAGTTTTCGAAGCGAAAAAAGCAGCACTTAAAGCGCTTGAAATTCCGGTGCTAAGCCTTGGAGAGGACGAGCTAAAAGATGTGCGTAAAAGCGTCGTGCTAAGTGCTGGCGAGCGGCTGCGCGAGGAATCAAGTATCGTCTTTGACATCAGCTCGCAGCTAGGGCTAGACGTGTATTTGTATCTTTTCGGCGAGAGCGAAAAGGGCGAGTTTGCGCAAAGCTACGTGAGCTTATCGAAGCTTTTTAAGCAGAGTTTATTCGTGATTCCTTGCGAGCGACAAAATCCGATTTTAGCGCTAGGTAGCGAGCGAGATCTGCTGCAGTTCGTGCCATTTAATGATAGAATTTTGGCGCGCAAGCTCACATCGATTTTTAATCAGGATTTGGATCAGATGTATTTTAAACTCGGCAAAAATCATCAAATTTTCGTTCCGAGCGATTACGGGTATGAAAAGTAATCGAAATTTATGTTACAATTACCCAAAAATCAAAGGCTAGCGTATGAAAATCGATCTTAATTTAGGCAAAAAATACAGCGTTTTTATCGACGAATTGCATAGTTTAAAACTTAGCGGCAAGGTCGCTATCGTGACAAATCCCAAAGTAGCGGGGCTGTGGCTTGATTTCTTACTGCAGCGGCTAGATTGCGAGCAAAAATTTATCATCACGATCCCAGACGGCGAGGAGTATAAAAATACCGCGAGCGTGGAGCAAATCTTAGAACAGCTTTTCAGCTCCAAGCTTGATCGCAAAAGCACGCTCATCGCCCTTGGCGGTGGTGTCATTAGCGATATAACGGGCTTTTGCGCGAGTATTTATGAACGCGGCATCGATTTTATCAATATTCCGACGACCCTGCTAGCGCAAGTGGACGCAAGCGTCGGCGGTAAAACGGGCGTGAATAATCGCTTCGGCAAAAATTTAATCGGCTCATTTTACCAGCCGCGCGCGGTTTATTGCGAGAGCAAATTTTTATCGACGCTTCCTGCGCGGGAGTTTGCCGCAGGCGTTGCGGAGGCTGTAAAGATGGCTGTATGCTTTGATGTCGAACTATTTAAATTTTTCGAGACGCACGATCTAAAAAGCGCCGATGAAATTTCGCACGTAATCGCGCGCTGCGTGGAGATTAAAGCGGGCGTCGTAGAGCGAGACGAGCGCGAAAGCGGCGTGCGTGCAGTGTTAAACTACGGACACACCTTAGCTCACGCTATCGAAAAAATTACTGATTATAAAAAATTTTTGCACGGCGAGGCTGTGGCGATCGGCATGGTGATGGCAAACGCGCTAGCGCGCCGTCTTGGTAAATTAAATGAGCTTGAAGAGGAGCAGATCCGTAAAGTGCTTCAAAAATTCGCGCTTCCGATAAAATTTCACGTAGAGGATGCGGCGGAATTTTACGAGCTATTTTTTCTCGATAAAAAGAGCGAAAACGGCAAGATAAAATTTATCCTGCCCGATGGCATTGGTAAATTCTACGCTTCCAAAGAGATCGCAAAAGATGAAGTAATCGCAGCGCTGAAAGAGTTTGAATGAGAGCGCTTGCAGCTATTTTTTTGATTTTTAATCTTGCATTTTGCGAGGCAAATTCTACGCTCTCCGCCGCGCACACGCGCTTAGAATCCAACGCTAGCTCCGCCGCTAGTGAGAAGAAAGATGAAAATTCTAAGCTATCCGCGTCGCTAAAAGATCAGATCCGTGTTATTGACGATGAGATTAAAAATAATATCTGGATCTCTCGCTTTTCAAATTTCATCGGCTATCAAAATTTACAAAAGCAATCCAGCCAGCTTGAAGCGGAGCTAAAAAAGAGCGCCGGCACCGATAAGATCGCAGAGATTCAAAAAAGACTTCGCGCCGTAAAAGAGCAGCTCATACTGCTAAAAGAGTATGAAAAATCTCCGTTTTTAGATATCATCGCGATGCCCGAAACTCCAGAGCCTGCGCGCATTACAAATCCTTTTTCGATAATTTCCGGTTTTTCTACGATTAGAAATTTGCAAGCTCAAAAGATGGAGCAGAAAAACGCCATCGAAAATATTAAAGCTTTAATCGATAAACTTGAAGCAAAAAGGGCGCTATATGAGCGTTTGATGCAGGTGGGTGCGGACGCAAGCGCTGCGGCGGAGCTTAAAAGCTTAGACTATGAGCTCGGAGAGTTCAGCTCCGCATATGAGATCGCGCAGACTACATACGACGTTTACGAAAAAAAGATCAACTCCCAAATCACCGTGCAGACCGCCGATATAAAAGCTCAAATCAAGCGCGCGGGAAACATCGCCGTATGGATACTCGTAGTCATCGCGCTGTCGTTTTTATGCAAGGTAGTGGCGAAAAAATATATCAAAAACGACGAGAATTTTTATATCGTAAATAAAGCTATCAACGTTTTAAATTTCACGCTGATCGCGCTGATACTACTCTTTTCTTACATCGAGAATATGACGCACTTCGTGACGGTTCTTGGCTTTGCCTCGGCAGGTCTAGCGATTGCGATGAAAGATATGTTTATGAGCTCCTTAGGCTGGCTTACGATCGTGCTTGGCGGCAGCTTTCGCGTGGGCGATCGTATCAGAGTGCATAAAAACGGCGAGACCTACGTAGGCGATATTATCGATATTTCGGTGCTTAGGATGACGATTTTCGAGGACGTTACTATGACTACGTGGAGAGAAAACAAGCGCGCAGGCAGGGTAATTTTCATACCGAATAATTATATTTTTACCGATCTTATCTCAAACTACACCCATAGCGGACTTAAGACCGTCTGGGACGGCATTAGCATACTTTTAACATTTGATAGCAACCATAAAAAGGCGATGTATCTCATAAAAAACATCGTGCGGAAGTATTCTAAAGGCTACACCGACATCGCCAAAAAGCAGATGGGCAAGCTTCGCTCGCAATACAGTATCAAAAATCCAAACGTCGAGCCTAGAATTTTCAGCTTTTTTGAGCCATACGGCATTGAAATTTCGGTTTGGTATATGACGAACTCTTACGCGACGCTCGGGCTTCGCAGCAACATCTCGGCTGAAATTTTAGACGCCCTAAGAAGCGAGCCCGACATCAAGATCGCCTATCCTGCTTACACGCTTTTTAACGGCAAAAATTATGCGGCTGCGGGCGGAAATTTTGCGGCGCAAGATCTCGGCTCGGAGCAGCAAGGCTCGCAAAATTTAAACGCAACGGCGCAGGGCGTGGGCTTTGCCACAGGAAGCGGATCCGGGAGCGAAATTTGAAAATTTATTTTAAAACGTTCGGATGCCGCACCAATATCTACGACACGCAGCTTATAAAAAGCAACCTCAAATCCGGCGAGATCACTCACGACGAGCAGGGCGCGGATATCGTCGTGATAAACTCCTGCACTGTTACGAACGGCGCCGACGCAGACGTACGAAACTACGTAAATAAGATGAACCGCCTCGGTAAAAAGATATTGCTAACCGGCTGCGGCGCGGTTTCGCGCGGCGAGGAGCTGTATAAAAACGGCGCGGTCTTCGGGGTATTTGGGATGTCGCAAAAGGAGAAGATCGACGAGTTTTTGGGCTCGGAGTCGAAATTTTACGATATCGGAGGTCTTGACGGCGTCGAAAAAAACCTGGTAAGCGACTACGAGGATCACACCAAGGCCTTTATTAAAATTCAGGAAGGGTGTGATTTTAACTGCAGCTATTGCATAATCCCCTCCGTGCGCGGCCGCTCGCGCAGCAGCTCTGAAAACGCGATCTTAAAAGAGGCGGTGAGCCTTGTCGCAAACGGCTTTAGCGAGATCGTGCTAACCGGCACCAATATCGGCAGCTACGGCAAAGCCGCTGGTAAGAGCCTGGGCGCGCTGCTTCAAAAGCTGGGCGCGATCCGCGGAATTCGCCGCATTCGCCTAGGCAGTATCGAGCCCTCGCAGATAGACGAGAGTTTTCGCGAAATTTTATCCGAGCCGTGGCTGGAGCGGCATCTGCACATTGCGCTTCAGCACACTTCGCAAAAGATGCTTAGCATAATGCGCCGCCGAAATTCCGCGCTAAGGGATTTGGAGCTTTTTTGCGAGCTTGCCGAGCGCGGATTTGCACTGGGGACGGATTTTATCGTCGCGCATCCGGGCGAGAGCGAAGAGATTTGGCTCGAAGCGGTAGAAAATTTCAAAAAATTTCCGCTCACGCATCTGCACGCCTTTATCTTTTCGCCGCGGCAAGGCACCGCCTCGGCGTCGCTAAAAGGCCGTATAGACGGTAAAACGGCGAAGGCGCGACTAAAGATGCTGCAGAACATAACGGCGCTGAATAATTATAAATTTCGCCTCTCGCACAAGGTGCCGCTAAATGTGCTGATCGAGCGGAAAAACGGAGAGTTTTATGAAGGATATGATCAATTTTATGATAAAATTTGGATCGAAAGCGATGAGGATTTGTCGAAAAAATGGATGGAGATAAGAGATTATGAGGTTAAATTTGATGGAAATTTTGCATAAAATCAAAAAAAGCAAGCTAAATATAATTCTGATTTTTTTGGTGCTGCTTATCGTTTTGCTCTCGATCGTTTATTTTAAAGACGATTCGCGATACATCGCCGAGCGCGAATTTAGCGAGCTCGTGCGAAAAGATCAGATCAAACGCGCGCATATCGAGGACGGCAATTTAAATTTTACCTACGACGGCAAACGCTATAAAATTTTAGTCAATCTCGTAGATCTTAAGGAGCTATCAAATCACGCTCTAATCAGCAAAGAAAAGGATGATGGCACGAGCGGTATCAGCGCGATGCTCGTGATTTTTACATTCGCATTTTTTCTCTTCGTATATTATTTTGAAACGGTTTTGGCTAGACGCCGCAGGATGGACGGCGCCGCGCGTCAGAGTGCTAGCGCAGGCGGCGAGCTCGGCGATCTTTCGCCAAGCGTTAGCGACGTGAGATTTAGCGACGTCGCGGGCATCAGCGAGGTTAAGGACGAGCTAATCGAGATTGTGGATTTTTTAAAAAATCCCGCAAAATACCGAAATTTTGGCATCAAGCTGCCGAAAGGAATTTTAATGATCGGCGAGCCCGGCGTCGGCAAGACCCTTATTGCAAAAGCCGTAGCTGGCGAGGCGGACGTGCCGTTTTTTTACCAAAGCGGCGCAAGTTTCGCCGAGGTCTTTGTGGGCGTCGGCGCTAGGCGGGTTCGCGAGCTGTTTGCGAAGGCTAAATCCTGCGCACCCGCGATTATTTTTATCGACGAGATCGATGCAGTCGGCGGCAAGCGCGGTATCGGGCGCAACGACGAGCGAGAAGCGACGCTAAATCAGCTGCTGACCGAGATGGACGGGTTTGAGGAAAACAGCGGCGTGATGGTAATCGGCGCAACCAATAAAATAAATTTGATCGACGATGCGTTATTGCGCTCGGGGCGCTTTGATAGGCGCGTTTTCATCGGGCTTCCGAACTACAAAGACCGCATCGAAATTTTAAAAATTTATTTAGAGGGCAAAAGATGCAGCGCAAATATCAACAAAGTAAGCCGCCTCTGCGTGGGCTTTAGCGGCGCGGGAGTAGCGACGCTGGTAAATGAAGCCGCGATCAACGCTCTTAAGCGCGGCAGCGATACGATCGAGCTTAGCGATTTTGAAAACGTACGAATGAGGGTCTTTTACGGCGTTCAAAAAAGTAGAATTCTCACCGAATACGAAAAGGAGATCCAGGCATTTTATCAGGGCGCAAAGGCGCTTAGCGCGTATTGGTATTCGTTTGATTTCGAAAAGATTGAGCTTTTAAACGATAAATTTTTAAACGAGGATTTCGAGATCGAATCCAAAACGCAAATTTTAAATCAAATCAAAGTACTTTTAAGCGGCATGGCAGCGCTACAGATCCATAAAAACGACGCTTTTTCAAATTCCGCTAGCGACGTAAAGCAGGCTATCGCGCTGGCGCAAAAGATGGTTTTTGAGCTCGCGATGGGCGATAGTTTCACCCCTAGCGCGCAGAGCGTGAATAAAATTTTGCAAGATTGCTACGACGAGGTAAGCGAGATAATCCGCACGATGCAGGATAAGCTAAATCAAATTTCAAAGCAAATTTTCGTCTATGAGTTCATCACTTTCGAGGATGTTCAAAAGATCTGCGAATCCGATGGTGTGGAGCAAGAGGGCGCTTCTGCGCAGGAGCAGGATTTGCAAAAGCTGGAAAAAGATAGCGAAAGCTCTGAAGAAAAGCCGCAAGACGGCACGCTAAATTTCGATTAAATTTTAAAATTCCAATAAAGGAGAGGAAAATGGTAAAAATAGGTGTTTTAACGATCAGTGATCGCGCTAGCGGTGGCGTTTACGAGGATTTAGGAGGCAAAGAAATAATTGCCGTGATGGATGATTGGCTAACTTGCGAGAAGCAGTATTTTTATGAAATAGTTCCAGATGAGCTGGAGCAGATCAAAGATAAGCTGATTTATCTTTGCGACGAAGCGGGTTGTGATTTGGTGCTAACTACTGGTGGCACGGGTCCTGCTCCACGCGATGTAACGCCTGAAGCGACCGAAGCGGTAAGCGAGAAATTAATGCCGGGCTTTGGCGAACTAATGCGCGCAGAAAGCCAAAAGATCGTGCCTACGGCAATTTTATCGCGCCAGATAGCAGTGATCCGCAAAAAATCTCTGATTATAAATTTACCGGGCAATCCAAAAGCGATTAAAGAGTGCCTTTTGCCGGTATTTCCTGCCGTGCCGTATTGCATTGATCTAATGGGAGGAAATTACATAACAGCGGATGAAAATAAGATAAAAATATTTCGCCCTAAACGCAAATAATTCGCAAAATTTAGCGGGAATTAAATGATTTATGATATTATTTGGGTGCAAATTTAAGGAAAAATATGAAAATAAATCACAACGATATTTTGGAATTTCATAAATATTTTAGCAAAATCAGCCACAGCAAAGGTCGTATTCGTATCCGCGTAAGTCCTAAAATTAGAGAGTTGCGAGATAGCGTGAGCGAAGAGAGCCTAAAGGCTAAAATAGCTGCAATTCGCGGGATAAAAGAGTATAAATTTAACTCTCTAATCGGCTCGCTGACGATTCATTATGATGAAAGCGTTTTTCCGATGCACCTTTGGGAGCAGTTTTTAAGCGGCATCAGTTCGCCTGAGCTAGTAGCGCTTGTAAATTCTAATATCGAGGCGATTTCTTGAGCGAAGAAGCATTACGTAGTACCAAAAAATCGCGCAAAATTTCTAATAAATCTCGAAATTTAAATGAGGCGCAAATTGCAGATATCGCTCTTTTGCTCGAAAAAGAGGCACAAATTTTACAGTTTTATTCGTTGGGCGCAGTTAAATTTCAAGATAAAAAGCTAGGAGAAATTCTATCTTTACGAGCTGGATTACTTGAGCGGATGTTAGACTTTACTAATTCTTGCGGACTTGGCGCTACGCCTCCTGAAAATAGCAGTGAGGCGCTGGCTGCAAAAGGTATGAATGAGTTTTTGGCTTCCGCGCTTTTGATAGAAAAAAGCTCTATGATGTTTTATGACGACTTAATTAATTCGTGCAAGAACGCGGAATTTAAAGAGCTGCTGCATAAGGCGCAGGCAGTTTCGTATAATGAAATTTTGCCGATTTTAAAGAAACTAAATTCTAAATGCGAGGTTGATTTAAATTCTTTGAATTTAACTGATTTGTTAAATGAAATTTTAAAAAATCCGCAGGAATTAGAGCGGATATTTCAAAAATACGATTTGCAAAATATCTTAAATAGTGCATTTTCTAATCTAATTAAAGGAATTTTGCAGAAAAATTAAATTAGGATTGCAAAAATCTAAAAAAGTCGCTATAATATCAAAATCTATGTAAAGTTGATAAAATAACTTTATAATCTTAACACAAGGAGAATGAAATGCCGATCCCATTTCTAGCAGGTTTTGCGCTTGGTTGCGCGGCGGTTTACGCTTATAACAATCGAGATAAAATCAAAGAAGGTGCGAATAAAATCGTAAATAGCAAAAGCGTCGAGGAGCTAAAAAATAGCGTCAAAGGCGGAGCGGAAAAATTAAGCAAAAAATCAAAAGAAATTTTTGCGGAAGCCAAAGAAGGCTTAGACGATGTCGCTGAGGCGGTAAAAGGTAAAAGAAAGTCTGGCGGTAAAAAAGCTGCGACAAGTAGCACTAGCACTGAAACTAGCACTGCAAAAAAAACTAGAAAAAAACCGGGACCAAAACCTGGATTTAAAAGAACTAAAAAATCCACCGCGAGCGCTAAGACTGGCGCAACACCGGTAGGTGAGACATCCGTAGTATCTACTACTCCGCTTAATATCCCGCAGATCGTAAAAATGGACGATAATTCTTCGGCTAAATTTACGTCCGCAGACGATAAATCAGAAAAATAGAGGCCTAAATGAATAGATCACTTACGACACAGCGTTCGCCGCTGGATCACGTTTTAAGCGGCGCTATAGCAGGGGCGATCGGCGGTTGCGCCGTAGAGCTCGTTAAAGCCAAAGAAGGCAAGAGCAAATCTAAAGCGATTCGCGATGCGCTAGATATTGCGCTAAGCGGCGGTATCATCGGCGGCGGCGCGATTTACAGCGCAAATAAGCTCGTACAAGGCGAGTATCTACGCGCAGCGGCAGGCGTCGCAGTATGCGTAGGCGCGCTCATTGCGGGTAGAAATTTTATTCTTAAGGTAGGCAATGAGTAATCCGTATATCACAAAAAAAGATTTGAAAGAAATTCTAGACGATTACGATTTTGGTGGCAATAAATATTCTAGCGGCTCTGCGGGCGGCTTTGACGGCGATGATAAGCTTGGCGGCTGGGCAAAATGGATAAACGAGCGGGTAAATTCTGCACCTTTTAATAGTTCTGCTTCCAGCAATAACTCGGATAATAAAGATTCCGCCGCTCCAAGCTCAAGCGACGTAAATTCTACCCAGGGCTCACAAAATTCCACTTCCGGTGGAATTTTTAATTCCCTGGGTAGCAGGCAAAACGCGAACGGCTTATTTGGTAGCAACTCATTTATCACAGGCATCGTTCTGGGGGCCGCAGCGACCTATTTTCTAACTGACGAAAACGCGCAAAAAAAGCTTTTTAAGCTCATCGCAAAGGGTACCGAGATGTTTCAGATGGGCATCGAAGAGATGAAGGAGCGATTCGAAGACGCCAAGGCAGAGATGCAAGAGTAGTTTATGCAAAATTTTAAAATTTTACATGAGACTAAAACTAGACTACGCATAAAGGTCGCGGGCTTTAAAGGGCTTGATACGAGCGCGCTGCAAAAAGCTGCTGCGAGGCTTGAAGGCGTAACGGAAGCTAGATTTAACGCTAAAATCGGCTCTTTGATCCTTAAGCTTGACGAGGGTGCGAATAAGGCAGGAATTCTAAGGCAACTTGTGGCTTTAAATTTAAGCGAATTAAAATCAATTATCCCCGCTAGCCATAAAAATTTGCCAAGCAAAAACGAATTTATTTTAGCGCTTCTCGCATTGGGAGGGAATTTAATCTTCCGCACTTCGCCTTTAGCGCGCGCATTTAGCATCGTGGCGTGCATGCCTATCTTAAAAGAGGGCATTAAAGAAAGCTTCCGCCACGGGCTTACTTCAAAGGGCTTGGAGGCTGCCGCTGTCGGGATTTCGCTCGCTCGCGGCGATGTATTTGCCGCAAACAGCACCAATACGATGCTTGCTCTTGGCGAATATATGGAGGAGAGCACCGTTTATAAAAGCGACGATCTGATCCGCGAGCTCGCCCGCCCGGATATTGCCGAGGCGTGGGTCGAGATAGATCAAAACGGCAAAAAGACCGAGGTCAAAATCGCAACTTCTAAGCTAAAGGTAGGCGATATCGTAGTCGTGGGAGCGGGCGACGTTATAGCCGTGGACGGACACGTCGTAAGCGGCGAAGCGATGATAAATCAAGCCAATATGACAGGCGAGTCGGTCGCGGTGAAAAAATCTCGCGGCGATAGCGTGCTAAGCGGCACGATAGTGGAGGAGGGCAGGATCCGTATCTGGGCGGAAAACGTCGGCGAAAACACTTCTACGCAGCGCATTAAGCACTACATCACGGCATCTCTTAACGAGCGCTCCAGCATTGGCATGCATACGACCCACCTGGCCGACAAGCTCGTTCCAGTAACCTTCGGGCTTGCGGGCGTGTCCTATCTGATAAATCGAAATTTTATGAGCGTAGCTTCGGTGCTGCAGGCGGACTACTCGTGCGCGCTTAAGCTACCTACGCCGGTTGCTTTTAAGTCGAGCATCTCAAAGGCGGGCAAGAACGGGATTTTGATCAAAGGCGCCAAGGCTCTTGAGTCGCTTGCGGCCGCCGATACCTTCGTATTTGACAAGACGGGCACGCTTACGTACGGCAACCTGGAAGTCTCCGAGATCATATCGTTTGACGAGCGCTTCGGTAAAAACGATATTTTAAATTTAACCGCAAGCGCCGAGGAGCATTACTTTCATCCCGTAGCCGAGGCAATCGTGGATGCGGCTAAAAAGCACGGTTTTATCCACAAACACCACGACGAGGTAGAATTCGTCGTCGCTCACGGTGTAAAGACCAGTATCGAGGGCAAAAAGCTCATCATCGGCTCGCGCCACTTCCTGGAGGATGACGAGATGATCTCGTTTGCGGCGCATGAGCAGACCATCGATCTTGCGATGCAAAAGGGGCTCGCGCTGCTTTACATCGCATTTGACGGCAGACTTTTGGGGCTCATCGGGCTTAGAGACGAGGTGCGCGCAAACGCCCGCGCCGTCATCGCTAGGCTCCGCGAGTTGGGTGCAGAGCAGATCGTCATGCTAAGCGGCGACGTGAAATCAAAAGCCCGCGCCGTAGCCAAAAAACTCGGCGTAGATCGCTATTACGGTGAGCTCCTGCCGACGCAAAAGACCGAAATTTTAGAGCAGTTAAAAGCTGAGGGGCGAAAGGTAGTCTTTGTGGGCGACGGCATAAACGATGCGCCGAGCCTGATGAAGGCGGACATCGGCATCAGCATGCTAAATGGCGCCGAGATCGCCAAGGCTTCCGCTCAGATCGGGCTTTTGAAAAACGATATCGAGGGCGTCGCGCAGGTAAAGGCGCTGGCCAACGACACGCTACGGCTCGTAAATCGAAATTTCAACGCCACCGTGGGGATAAATTCGATCATTTTATTTTTGGCGACCTTCGGCGCGCTAAGTCCTGTAGCTACGGCGCTGCTGCATAACGGCACGACGATTGGGCTACTACTAAATTCCATTAAAGGGGTAAAATTTGAGCATTGAAGATAAAATTTTGGATCTAAATTTTCAGCGCAAAGCGGCTAAAATGGCGCTGGGAGTGAGTATGGGTATCACGGCTCTAACCGCGCTGAATATGAACTCGCGTATGTCGCAGCTGCATAAAATTTCCGGCATAGTGATGCTAGGATGCGCGATCTGGCACGCTAGCCTTTACGGCTCGCCGTACAGCGAGTTTTTACAAAATAGAAAAGCAAAGGGTCGGGGCAGGAAGAGATCCGAAGCGAATTTAGCCTTGCAAAATTTATCGGACGGCAAAAGCGTCTCCGCAAAAAGCGCGCCGACAAAAAGAAAGCCTCACGCCCGCAAAAGCGCCTAGCGGCATAGTGCGTCGCGGCTTTTGAAAGTGCAAAGAAACTCTAAAGCCGCTAAATTTCTTTAGACGCAGCCGCCGAATAAAACGTCGTAAGCGGTCAAATTTGCACCGTTTTCAGCTAAATTTGCTATCAATAATCTCACTTCGTAAATTTAATCGAATTTGTATTTTCAAATTTTGTGGTCATAGTTTCGCTTGCAAATTTTACGTTTTGCAGTTGCGGCGATTCCGCTACTTAAATTTTAATCCGCAAACGCTTCATAATATCCTTTAAATTTAACCCGCCTTTACCTGCCGCAAATTTAAATTTCGCTACAATCGCTTTTTAAAATTTTGCGCCGAGTGCGCGCAAGAAGCTAAATTTAAAGGATCAAGATGGATTTTCAAATAGACGCCGCAGACGGCGCGGCGCGCGCCTGCACGATTCGCACGGCGCATAGCACGATCCGCACCCCCGTTTTTATGCCGGTCGGCACCGTGGGCGCGGTCAAGGCGCTCGATGCGACGGACGTAGAGCAGCTTTTAGGCGCGCAGATCATCCTTGCTAACACCTATCATATGTATCTGCGCCCCGGCTCGCGGGTGGTGGCGGGCTTCGGCGGGCTGCACGGATTTACGAAATTTCCCCGCAGCTTTTTGACCGACAGCGGCGGTTTTCAGGCTTTCAGTCTGCGCGCAAACACTAAAAACGACGAGGGCGGCATAAGATTTAAAAGCCACATCGACGGCAGCACGCATTATTTCACGCCGCGCTCGGTGCTGGATACGCAGTATGAGCTAAACTCCGATATTATGATGATTTTGGATGATTTGGTGGAGCTGCCGCGCGAGCCGGGCGCATTGAGCTTCGATGATAGATCGCGGCTTAAAAAGCGTATCGATCTAAGCGTCGTGCGCACGATAAAATGGGCTCGCGAGGCGATAGATTATCACGAGACCATGAAATCTCGCGGCCTGCACGCTCATCAAAACATCTTCGGCATCATCCAAGGCGGCACCGACCCGCAAGCTCGCAAATTTTGCGCCGAAGCGCTGTGTGAGATGAGCTTTGACGGGCTTGCGATCGGAGGGCTTAGCGTGGGCGAGAAAAACGAGCTGATGTACGAAACCGTAGAGGCTATGATGCCATACGTCGATGCGGCGCGCCCGCGGTATTTGATGGGGGTCGGCACGCCCGAGGATCTCGTCGAAAACGTCGCTCGCGGCGTGGATATGTTCGATTGCGTGATGCCTACGCGCAACGCCCGCAACGGCACGCTATTTACGAGCTTTGGCAAGATTAGCATCAAAAACGCGGGCTTTATCAGCGATCACGATCCGATCGATCCGCACTGCGACTGCTACACGTGCAAACGCTTCAGCCGCGGCTACCTAAATCATCTATTTCGCGCGCGCGAGCTTAGCTTTTACCGCCTCGCGAGCATTCACAATCTGCACTTCTACCTGCGCCTTGCCGCGGATATGAGAGAGGCGATAATGTGCGGGCGGTTTGCTGAGTTTAGGCGGGAATTCTACGCCGCACGAAACACGGCACGGGATTAAATTTCGGCGGGCGAGGGCATGGAATTTAGCGCGATAGTTAAATTTAGCCGCGGCGACGGACGGAATTTTAATATGGCGCGCGGTTAAATTTAAACGCGACAAAATTTGGGCAGTGAAATTTTAAGAGCTGTGTAGCGTGGAGCTTGTAGTTTTAAATTTCGCACTTAGGCTTTGGCATCAATTAGAATTTTATTTCAGCAAAATTTTATTATGATAGAGCTATGTCTTGGAATTTCGCCGTAGAATATGAGATAAAATTTAGCTTTGAATTTCGCGCCGAATTGCGTGGATAAAATTCTGCTTTGATATGTGTTGAGCGCGCGAGATTTAAAGATGGAATTTAGCGGTAGGATTTTACAGACGCGATGTAAAATTGCTATGGCTTTTGTCAAATAAAAGAGGGACATTGTATCGGAATTCGCAGTATTGGTGTATTTTTGCAAACGAGCGTTGCGCGTAAAAAAACACGTATATTGCTTTAGGACGTGCGATCTGCGCCTAAATTATGGAATTTTATTGCGATAAAATTTTACTTTGATAAAGTTCAAATTCTCGCTAAATTCTGTCTTCGTGCTAAATTTTGCGATGAAATTTTGAGTGGAATTCTATCATAGTAGAATTTCATCGTAACTAAATCTGCGGCAAAATTTTGTAAAATTATTTTTTAATCCGCCTTAGCATACAAAATCCAAGGAAATAAAGCGGCGACATAACGATAAAAATTATGATGTACCTCCACGCCGTGCTAGCAAAAAATAGCCCCGTAAGCTCCATAAATTTCATCGACGCGCCAGTATAACGGTCGCCGATGCCGATGAAAATAATAGCTACGAGCTCCACAAGCAGCGCGGGGGCAAATAGGATTGAGCCTGCGGTTTTGAAAAACATAAACGCAAACGCCTTGAACTTATAATAAAACGAAATGAGCCCAAATCCGATCACGCCGCAGATGAAAATTTGCTCGAACTCATCCAGCCCCAGGCTCTTATCCTGCAGGATCGTAGAGATGACGCACAGGATGATAAAGACGTTGTAATTCGCCATTTGACGCATCGGGTATTGATCGTGTGTCGCTATGGAGAGTAGGTTTATCGCGCGGTTAAGCGGCAGCAGATAAAATAGCGCAAAACTGAGGAAAATCAGCAGATCCATCACCATATAAACCGTATCTTGATTGACGTAAGCTTCGATCTGCGAAAAAGATAGAAATATGCTTGCGATTTGTGAGCGGAATATCAAAATAATGACTATTGGCGCTATGGGCAGGATTATGGATTTAAGCCCTTCCTTACGGATAGATGAAGTATAAATTTTACTCTCGACGCTTTGCGTAGTGCGCAGATCGTCGGTTTGGACGAACTCAAATCCAAAGAATTTCGGTTTTTTTGCACTAGCAGGCTTGGCTTTGCGGTTAAATTTAAATTTATTAAATTTTTTTGCGACCTTCGTTTCTTTTACGGCAGATATATCGTTCGTAATATTTTCGGTGGAGCTTTGAAAGGATGGCGCTTCGGATATATTGTCTTCTCTAAAATCCTTATCGCCAAAAATTTCATCGTTTTGCTTTGCAGATTCTTTTGGCTGTGGGGTTACTTTTTGCGCTACGCGGTCTTTGGATTTAGAGCCCTCGACGCGCTTTATATTTATCGCGCTGGATGCTAGCGTGTCGAAGCTTACCTCATCGCCGTCGGTTAGGCTAGGATCGCGCTCGCCTAGCATTTCGTAGCTATACTCGACCCCGCCCGTGGCGACTATGACATTTTCACCTCTAATAAATCCGATAAGTCTCATATACTAACATTCCCCGATTTTTTAATGAGAAATATTAGTCAAAATGAACTTAAAAAACGATTATTCTACGGTCACACTTTTGGCTAAATTCCGCGGCATATCCACGTCATTGCCAAGTCTGACGGAGATTTCAAGAGCTAGAATTTGTAAAATTATCATCATCTCAAAAAACTCGCTCATCGCGTGGCTTTGCTCGCTCGTTTTGATAAAATCATCCGCGATCTCGGGCTCTTCCGGGCTGATAGCTAAAATATACGCATCGCGCGCGGCAAGCTCTTCGACGTTGCTTTTCGTTTTTTCGTAGAGCAAATGCTTTGGCATCAGCGCAACCGTAAAGAGATTAGAATCGGCAAGAGCGATAGGTCCGTGCTTCATCTCGCCGCTCGGATAGCCCTCCGCGTGCAGATATGAGATCTCTTTGAGCTTGAGTGCGCCCTCAAGAGCGAGTGGATAGAAAATATCGCGACCGATAAAGAAAAAGCCGTGTCCGTGCAGATAGTGCTTGCTCATGCGGTAAATTTTATCCTGCAAGCCGTCTTTGATCTTTAAAATTTGCGGGATATGAAGCATCGCTGAAATTTCAGCGGAATTCATGCGCACCGAGATGACTTCGCGCAGATTTGCAAGATACACCACAAACATCCATAGCACCATAACCTGCGTTGCAAAAGCCTTCGTAGATGCCACACCCTTTTCGATGCCCGCGCGGGTGAGGATCACGCTGCCTGCCATGCGCACGATCGAGCTGTTATCGACGTTGCAGATCGCAAGCGTCCTAAGACCGGCTTTTTTAGCGATATGCAGCGCCTCTAATGTATCGGCGGTCTCGCCACTTTGCGAGATCACGATAAATAAGGAATTCTTGTTTAAAAACGGCTCCTTGTAGCGGAATTCGCTGGCGACTTCCACTTTTGTGCGGATTTTAGCGATGCGCTCGAAAAGATACGAGCTTACGAGCGCGGCGTGATAGCTCGTACCGCAGGCACATAGCACGACCTCGTCGATGCCCTCAAACATCGCCGCATCAAGTTCGTCAAATTTTATCTTGCCACCCTTGATCACGCGTCCCATCATCGCTTCGGTTACGACTTGCGCTTGCTCGTAAATTTCTTTTTCCATAAAAAATCTAAAGCCCTCTTTTTGTGCATAGCCTTTATCCTTCGGAAGCTCACTAAAGGCGCAATTATGCGGTTTAGAGTTTTTAAAAATGTCGATTTGCCCAAGCTTTGCAACGCCGTAAATTTGATCGTCCAGATATGCAGCCGTATTCGCAAGCCCGATGAGTGGGGCGTCTGAGGAGCTAAAGAAAATTTCGTTTTTATCGTTTTTTGCGACGATTAGCGGAGCTGCGTTTTTAGCAAAGAAAATTTCTCCGGGTGCTGCCTTGGTGATTAAAAGCGTTGCGTATGCGCCTTTTAGTCGTTTAATTGTAGCTTCATATGCCTTAAATGCGTCGTTACTAGCCTTGAAATTTTTCTCGAAAAGATGCACGATCACTTCGGTATCGGTCTGGCTTAAAAATTTCACGCCGTCCGCTTCGAGCTCATCCTTTAGCTCGATGTAGTTTTCGATGATGCCGTTATGCACGACGAAGCTAAAATCTCCAAAATGCGGATGCGCGTTAAGCTCAGTAGGCTTTCCGTGCGTCGCCCAGCGAGTATGCCCGATCGCAACGCCAAAGCCTTGCGAAGTGAAATCTTTCATCTTTTCTTCGAGATTATTCAGCTTGCCGACTGCTTTGAAATACTTTATATTCGCACTCTCATCCATCACGGCAAGCCCAGCGCTGTCGTATCCGCGATACTCGAGTTCCTTCAGTCCGTTTATTATGATTTTTTTCTTCTCTTCATTTCCGATGTAGCCTACGATTCCACACATTTTGCTTTCCTTGTTTAAAATTTGGCGCCCATTTTACTACGCTATTTTAAATTAACGAAATTCGGTTCTAAATTTAGTCCGCTTATCCGTTTTGTAAGCAAAAAATTATATAATTAGCACAAAATTTGGCTTGGGAAATCGATGGAAATTTTAGAAAAACTACAAAGCGGCGAGAGATTAAATTACGAAGACGGCGTGAAATTATGGGATTTAGATCTTTTCGATCTGGGCAAATTCGCCTTTAAAATTCGCAAAGAAAAAAATGGCAAAAATGTCTATTTCAACGCAAATCGTCATATCAATCCTTCAAATTTATGCGCAGATACCTGTAAATTTTGCGCATTTTCGGCGCACCGCAAGAACGAAAACGCCTACACGATGAGCGATGATGAGATCATGCGTATCGTGGATGAGACGGTAGCGCGCGGCACGAAGGAGATTCATATCGTAAGCTCGCACAATCCATTCGTTACGCCGCAGCAATATTTGGGAATTTTCAGAGCGATAAAGCAAAAATATCCGCTTCTGCATATCAAGGCGATGACCGCGGCAGAGATCGATTACTGGCGGCGAAAGTGGAAGATGAGCTACGAAGAGACGATAGAGCTGATGATGAAAAGCGGCGTGGATTCGATGCCGGGCGGCGGCGCCGAAATTTTCGACGAGCAGATCAGGGATAAAATTTGCAAAGGCAAGGTCTCAAGCGAGCAGTGGCTGCAAATCCACTCGCTGTGGCATGCTCGCGGGCGTCAGAGCAACGCCACGATGCTCTTTGGACATATCGAAAGCCGCGCGCACCGCATAGATCACATCTTGCGCATCCGCGCGCTGCAAGATGAGAGCCTGGCTCGTGCTAACGGCGGCGGTTTCAATGCCTTTATCCCGCTCGTGTATCAGCGCGAGAACAACTATCTGGACGTGAAGGGCTTTTTGGGTTCGGTCGAAATTTTAAAAACGATCGCGATTAGTAGAATTCTGCTTGATAACGTCGCACATATCAAGGCGTATTGGGCAACTTCGACGCTAAGCTTAGCCCTCGTAGCGCAGGATTTCGGCGCGGATGATCTTGACGGCACGATCGAGAACGAAAGCATTCAAAGCAGCGCCGGCGCCGGCAGCAAAAAAGGGCAGAGCAAGCGCGATTTTATCGATATGATCGGCACGGCGGGCTTTGTGCCCGTAGAGCGCGACAGCTTGTATAATCAGATCGAAATTTACGAATAAATTCTAAAGGAGGAGCAAGTGGAGAAATTCTTTCATCTCGCCGCCGCGAAAACGTCGGTAAGGCAGGAACTTATCGCAGGGCTTACTACGTTTTTGGCGATGATTTACATCGTGCCGGTAAACGCTAACATTATGAGCATCGCAGGCATGCCGTTTGATGCGCTGGTTACGGCAACCGCGCTTATTACGATAATCGCGACGCTATTTAACGGGCTTTTTGCAAATACCCCCGTAGCGCTTAGCGTCGGCATGGGGCTAAATGCGTATTTTACCTTTGCGTTGTGCGTGGATGCGAAGCTGCCGTGGCAGAGCGCGCTTGGCATCGTAGCGATAAGCGGGGCGCTTTTTACCGTACTTTCTTTTACGAATTTTCGTATTTGGGTCATAAGATCGATCCCGCTTGATCTGCGTCGCGCCATAAGTGCGGGTATCGGCGCTTTTATCTGCTTCATCGGACTTAAGCAGATGGGCGTCATCGCGCACAGCGAAGCTACACTGGTTACGCTTGGAAATTTTAAAGATATGAACGTTTTGCTGGGGCTTTTCGGGCTTACGGTCGTGCTTGTGCTCTTTGTGCTTAAGGTAAAAGCCGCTTTTATTTTAAGCATTTTGATTACTTCGTGCGTTGCGTGGGTGGCTGGAATTTCGCCCGCACCGCATGGCATAGTAAGCGCGCCAAGCGGCATAACGCCGATATTTGCTAAGCTAGATATCCCCGGAGCGCTAAAGCTCGCGTTCGTACCTTTTATAATCACATTTTTCGTTACGCATCTATTCGATAGCATCGGCACTCTCACCGGCGTGGGAAACCGCGCGGGGCTTTTTGGAGAGAATAGCAAAGACGGCATGAAAAAACTATCTAGAAATTTAACCTCCGATGCGATAGGTAGCGTCGCAGGAGCCGTTATCGGCACAAGCACGGTCACTGCATTTGCCGAAAGCGCCAGTGGAGTAGAAGCGGGCGGTCGCACGGGGCTTACCGCGGTATTTTGCGCTATGTTTTTCGTGCTGACGCTGTTTATGCTACCGCTATTTAAGGCGATTCCCGCAAATGCGATCTATCCGATCCTCGTAATGGTCGGGGTTTTGATGTTTAGCGAGCTTGGCAAGATCGATTATAGCGACGCTGGAATTTTAATCCCTGCGTTTTTTATAGTATTTTTGATGCCTTTTACCTATTCGATCACCAACGGCTTAAGCTTCGGCTTTATCGCTTATATCGTAGTTAGACTCGCTCAGCGCAGGATAAAAGATTTAAATTTCGGCGTTTTGACGCTTGGCGCGATTAGCGTTTTAGTATTTTTAATGCATTAAATTTTAAGGAAAGATATGAGATTTTATAGTTTTGACGAGATGGATCGCGATGCAAGAGTTATAGCAAAGCAGGTTAGGGACGAATTTATGCCCGATGCGATCGTGGCGATCGCTAGGGGTGGGCTCACATTCGGCCACGCGCTAGCCAATGCGCTTGATATGCGGACGATATTTTCGATAAATTCCATCCACTACGCAGATACCAAAAAGCTCGATACCATCGACGTTTTCAACGTGCCCGATCTAGAGCTTTACAAGCGCGTGCTACTGGTGGACGATATCATCGACAGCGGCGACAGCATGGTCGAGATCAAGCGCGTGCTGCTGGAGAAATTCCCGCAAATAGAGCTTAAAACGGCGGTGATTTTTTACAAACCCAAGGCGCTCATCCAACCCGATTTTAAAATTTCAAAGACGGATGAGTGGATAAATTTCTTTTGGGAAAATTATACGATAGAGGAATGAAGCGGCGCGCGGTTAAATTTAGCGGCTAAATTCTAAAGGATTCTACGGCTTAAATTTTATAAAATTTAAGCCGTAGAATTTAGGCCGTAAATTTAAAGCGCCCGCAGCAAGGATGAGAGTGAAGAAGCTTTATCAAAACGAAATTTTCGTGATCTCCATAATGTGCCTGTTTCAGGGCATATTTTTGCTTTATGCGATCTCAAATTTAAGCATCAGCTACTACGAGGCCGAAATTTTTTACGATAAAAAATCCCTCGTTTCGCTAATCGCAAATTTAAGCTGCGAAATTTTCGGGCGCAACGACTACGCCCTGCGCGTGCCGTTTATTTTGATCCACTTCGCAAACGCCGCGATGATCTATAAAATTTCAAAATTTATTCTAAAGCGCCGCTTCGATAGAGTGGTCGCTACGGCGCTATTTATGGCGCTCCCTGCGTCGATGAGTAGCGCGATCTTGCTAAATCCCGCGGGCATCATCGTTTTTTTCACGCTGCTAGCGATCTATTTTGCAAAGAGCGAATACAATATCGCGCTTTTCGTGCTTCTGTCCGCTTGCGCCCTGATCGACCGCGCATTTTTTATGCTCTACGTAGGCTTTGGAATTTGGGCGCTTTATATGCGCAAAAAGGAGCTTTTGCTACTGTGCATAGCGCTATTTAGCTTCAGCGTGATCTTTTACGACGTAAGCTCGGAGGGCAAGCCGAAGGGGTATTTTCTGGACACCGTGGGCGTTTTTGCGGGCGCGTTTTCGCCTCTCGTGTTTTTATTTTTCATCTACACGATCTATAGAATTTGGATCAAAGAGGAAAAGAGCCTGCTTTGGTTCATCGCTACGAGCGCGCTTTGTCTGACGATGCTTTTTTCTCTAAGACAGCGCGTGGCGCTTGAGATGATGCTGCCGTATTGCGTCATCGCTACGCCTTTGATTATCCGCGTGCTTTTTAACTCATATCGCGTCAGGTTGCCTAAATTTCGCACCTTTCACAAGATCGCCGTGGGTGTAACGCTGGTAAGCTTAGCAGTGAGTTATTTTGCAGTGATTTTCAGCGACGTGATGTATGAGGCGATGTTCGCAAACAAACCGCAGCGGCATTTTATCTATAAATTTGATGTAGCTAGGCAGCTGGCAAGTGAGTTAAAAAATCGCGGAGTAAAAAGCGTAAGATGCGAAGACGAGAGGCTCTGTCTGCGCCTAAAATTTTACGGACTGCCTAGCGGGGATAGCGCTTTTATCTATGCGGATGAGCCGGAATATGTCTCGGATCATAAAAATTCGATACAAAATATAGATATTTACAAGCGAGGCGTGCGAATTGCGAAATTTTATGTTAAAATATAAACAAAATTTTTATGAAAGGTAAAAATTATGAAAAAAGCATTTACTATGATAGAGCTGATTTTCATCATCGTGGTGGTTGGAATTCTAGCGGCCGTGGCAGTGCCTCAAATCAATCGAAACAGTTTAGTGGAGGCGGCGGATCAAGTCGCTGCTCATATTCGTTACACGCAGCAGCTTGCGATGAACGATAATAAATTCGATCCCGACGATCCGAATTGGTTTAAGAAACTTTGGAGAATTCAATTCAGTGAAACTACAGCCAAAGGAAGTGCAGAGGGTTGGACTTATACGGTGTATTATGATAGCACTATGAGCGGTAATCCTAACGGTAGTGCGGATCTGTCTGATTTATCAAGGGTTGATTTTGCCATAGATCCGCAAAATCCAAATAAAATTCTAAGTGCAGGCTTTCAAAACCAAGCGATAAATAGAAATGCTGAAAGAATCAATAAGAAGCTGAATTTAAGCAAAACTTACGATATTAGAAATGTCGAATTTACTAATTGTGGAGATCGGGCAAATCAAACTATAGTCTTTGATTCCTACGGGCGCCCTATGGGGCAAGTGTCAGACTCTGCCGTGCCATATGATAGGATGTTTGTAGCTCCTTGCGTTATTACACTTACTAACAGCGCAGGCGAGCATGCCCTTATTACCATCCAACCCGAGACCGGATATGTAAATTATACTTTGGCTTCCAATACCGGTCCCGGAGGGCAGTAGGATAATCCTACACACTTAAGGAGAATAATGAAAAAATACATAATGACGCCGATTTATTACGTAAACGACGTCCCGCATATCGGTCATGCATACACGACGATTATCGCCGATACGATGGCTAGATTTTACCGCTTGCAAGGACACGAAGTCTTTTTTAAAACGGGCACCGACGAGCACGGTCAAAAGATCGAGGAGGCCGCAGCCAAGCACGCTCAGAGCCCAAAGCAGTACGCAGACGGCGTAAGCGCTAAATTTAAAGACCTGTGGGACGAGTTTGACATCAGCTACGATATGTTTTCGCGCACTACCGATGCCGCGCACGAGGCGGCGGTGCAAAACGTATTTCGCAAGATGTATGAAAAGGGCGACATTTATAAGGGCGAATACGAGGGCAACTATTGCGTAAGCTGCGAGAGTTTTTTCCCTTCCGCTCAGCTCATCGACGGCGAGTATTGCCCCGACTGCGGCAAAAAGACTAAAATTTTAAAAGAGGAAAGCTATTTTTTCAGGCTTAGCGCCTATGCAGAGCGGCTTTTAAAATGGTACGAGGATGAAAAGTGCATCCTGCCGCTAGGCAAAAAAAACGAGGTCGTAAGCTTCGTAAAAAGCGGACTGAAGGATCTTTCGATTACGCGAACGGGCTTTGATTGGGGCGTTAAAATTCCGCCCGAGCTAAACGATTCGAAACACGTGATTTACGTTTGGCTGGACGCGCTGATGGATTATCTTAGCTCGCTCGGATTTTGTGCGGGCGGCGAGCGGATGGAGTATTGGGGCGACGCGCTGCATATCGTAGGCAAGGACATTTTGCGCTTTCACGCCGTTTATTGGCCTGCGTTTTTGATGAGCCTGGGACTAAATATGCCACGCAGCATCGCAGCTCACGGCTGGTGGACGCGCGACGGCAAAAAGATGAGCAAGAGCCTTGGCAACGTAGTGGATCCGCGCGAGGTCGCAAACGCCTACGGGCTGGAGCAGTTTAGGTATTTCTTGCTGCGAGAGGTGCCGTTCGGCCAAGACGGCGATTTTTCGCAAAAAGCGATCATCAACCGCGTAAATTCCGAGCTTGCCAACGAGCTTGGAAATCTACTCAGCCGCATCGTCGGCATGAGCGCAAAATACTCGGATTACGTCATAAATTCCAAAGACGTGATGAAATTTTTCACCGCCGAG
Organism: Campylobacter sp.; assembly: GCF_019423325.1. Taxonomy (NCBI): domain Bacteria; kingdom Pseudomonadati; phylum Campylobacterota; class Epsilonproteobacteria; order Campylobacterales; family Campylobacteraceae; genus Campylobacter; species Campylobacter sp. The sequence goes on from NZ_JAHZBQ010000001.1 coordinate 513,127, forward strand.
ATCAAGGAAGCAAACTCCTATCTGAGCGCCGCAATTAGCGCGCTTGAGGAGGTTGCTACCAATAGATATTTAGAGGAGCTTTGGAGGGCGCTTGCGCTCGCAAACGCTTCGATCGCGAAATACGAGCCGTGGAATTTGATTAAAAACGGCGAGCAGGCTAAGGCGTTGGCTCTCGTCGCATTGGTCGCAAACATTTTGGCTAAAGTCGCCGTACTGCTAAGTCCTGCGATGCCGAAGACGGCGGCTCGTATCGCAGACACGCTGGGCTTTGAAATATCCACTCCGCTTTATGAAAAGCTCGTACTTCGCGGCGAAATTTTAGATTTTAAGGCTAAGCCGTGCGAGCCGCTTTTTACCAAGATCGATCACGAGCTGATGCCGAAGGCGGACTACGATAGACTGGATGGCGCTGTAAATTCTACAAGCTGTTCGAGCGCAGACACTGCCGCAAAAGGCGCGCTAAACTTGAACGCAAACGCTTCCGGCTCGGGCGCTACGGCGCAAGAAGCCAAAGGCGCGGCATCTGAAGCGCAGATTAAAATCGACGATTTTAAAAAATGCGTTATCAAAGTCGGCACGATTTTGGAGTGCGAAAACATAGAGGGCAGCGAGAAACTATTGCGATTTATGATCGATCTAGGGGAGGAGAGGCCGCGTCAAATCATCAGCGGTATCGCGAAATTTTACGATCCCGCCGCGCTTGTCGGCAAGCAGATCTGCGTGCTGGCAAATTTAAAACCCGCTAAAATTTTTAAACATAGCAGCGAGGGTATGATTTTAAGCGCCGAGGACGGCAGCCTTACGCTGCTTAGCACTCTCGCACCCGTAAAAAACGGCGCGATCGTAGGTTAGCGATGAGGGCTCTAGCGCGCAAGGCTTCAAAGCTCGCTATCTACGGCGCGGCTGGGCTCTGCGCGCAAAAAAGCGGCGCTTCGGATAAAATTTTAAAACTTTGCCGTCGCTGTGGCTTTGCCGCAAAGATCGGTGCAGGCGGGCTTGCGTGCGTGAGCACACCCTTGGCGCTAAAGCTCGGCGCAGGTGTTGCTTTAAAATTTGCGGCGCGTAAAATTTTAACGCTCGGCATTTGCGAGCTGTCGAAGTTCGCCGCTTTAAAATGTGCAAAGCTCGGTACGCGCGCGGTTGTGCGCTCGTTTTCACGTACCGATAAATTTACGGACGAGCGCACAAAAAAGCGTGCAAGCGCGGATGGCGAGAGCTCTAAAGCAAGCGCCGCGTCGCGCAGAAAGCGCACGGCAGGTGTTTCTAGCGCAAGCATTAAAAAAGACGCCTTGCTTTCCAAAAGTGTCACTACTAAAAAAAACACAGCGACAAAAAGCGCGCCCGCAAAAAAATCCCCGCTTGCTAAAAAACCTGTACCTATCGCAAAAACCGCATCGACCGCCAAAAGTATCGCAGCAAGTGTAGTCTCTACATCCACGGCAAAATCGCCATCTGTCGCAAAATCAGCGTCCATAAAAAGCGCCGCGCAAAATAAAATTTCCGCGCCAAGCGCAAAATGGGTACCGGCTAAAAGTGCCTCTCGGAACGCAAAATCTCGCCGCATCGAAAAAAATACTGCCGCACCTGCCGTAATCGCCGCAAAAGACGCCGCCGCGTCCGGCGTAAGTTCCGCATCTACCGCAAAGCAGCCGCACCGCGCCGCAAAGAGCGCGCTTCTTAAAAGTTCCGCCGCGGGGAAATCGTAATGGTAAATTTATTAAATTTAACCCGTATCGTAAACGGAACGATGCTAAATAATCCTGCGATCTCCGCGGTCGAGAGCTTTGCGATCGAGCCCGCAAAGGTCGCGAAAAAGGGAGCTTTCATAGCACTCGGCGCAAACGAGCGCGACGTGCGCACCGCGATCGATAACGGCGCGTACGCGATCATTTTCGATAACAATTTCAAGCCGCTTAACGACGAGATCGCCTTTATCAAGGTCGAAAATTTATGCTCGGCGCTCGTGCGGCTGATAAAATTTCTGGGCGAGACGTGGCGGCACGGCTTCGTGCTGATAAACGAAGTGCAAAGCGAGATCCTGCGCTACACGAGCGTGCCGAAAAATTTGATGTTTGCGCCGCGCAGCAAGGGCGAGCTTTTCATCAGTCTGCTGAATGCCAAAGAGAAAAATACCTACTTCACCACCGACGGCGATCTTTTGCAAAGCCTCGGTATCTCGCCTGTCACGATTCCCGCTAGCGCGGATTTTAGGCTGCTTTACGGCGGCTCGATATTTTACAGTAGCTTCGTTTTCGGCGGGCTTTATTATTCAAACTTAATCTTTCCACAGCTGTTTTTGCCCGAGCTATGCGGCGTGATCGAGTATCTCTCGCGCAAAAACATACCCTTTAAATTTCAAAGCTTAAGCGCATTCGGCCATTTTGAGCCGATTTTTGTGGATAGATTTTTTAACGTTAGCTCGCTTGGCGGAAGCTACCGCGCCTTTATTGCCGAGAGCGATCCTGAGCTTTTTGCGCGCGAGGCGGATTTTTTGCGGGCGAAATTCCGCGAAAAAATTATCGTCTGCGCTAGCTGGGAGGATCGCTTAGACGGCGTTAAAATCGACTTTCGCTTTAATAAGCTAAGCGCGCTAAAGAGCCTGCCGGAGTTTCATTACGCGCTGGTTTTTGCGGAAAAAAGCGCGATCGTGCAGTTTCTAAATCAAAAACCGCAAGAAAAAAATCTATTTTTTTAAAGGCAGCGGATGCAGAGCTTTGATGAAATTTTAAACAGAAATTTTTGGATAAAGAGGCTTTACGAAAACGGGCTATTGCGTGAGGTAAAGGAGCAGATCGGCACCGAGCTTGAGATCGCGCACGCAAGCTACATCGAGGTCAAAAGGGAGCACTCGCAGGCGTTGCTTTTTACGAACGTGCGAAACGCGCAGGGCAAACGGATGCCGCCGGTGCTAAGCAATATTTTCGGTTCATCTTCTGCATTAAATTTAATCCTCGGTCGCGAACCTGACGAGATCGCCGCCGAGATTGAGAGCCTGCTAAAGCCGAAGCGTCCGCAAAACTTCAGCGAAAAGCTTGATTTTTTAGCGCACTTAATCTCGCTGCGTAAAATTTTTGTAAAGCGCCTTAGCGGCCGCGGCGAGTGCCAGCAGGTCGCACATCTGGGTGCTGACGTCGATTTGGGCGAGCTTCCCGTGCTTAAAACCTGGGAGAATGATGGCGGCGCATTTATCACGATGGGGCAGGTCTATACGAAGGATCTGAACTCGCAAACGCAAAATCTCGGCATGTACCGCCTGCAAATTTACGGGCGCGATCGCTTGGGGATGCACTGGCAGATCCATAAAGACGGCGCGGGCTTTTTTGACGAATACCGCAAAGCGGGGCGCAAGATGCCCGTATCCGTGGCGATCGGTGGTGATCCGCTCTATATCTGGTGCGGTCAGGCGCCGCTGCCGAAGGGGATTTTTGAGCTGCTGCTTTACGGCTTCATCCGCCGCAGCCCCGCCCGCCTCGTAAAATCGCTTACGAATGAAATTTACGTTCCAGAGGGTGCGGACTACGTGATCGAGGGCTTCGTAGATCCCGCCGTAAGCGAGCCGGAGGGGCCTTTCGGCGATCACACCGGATATTACACGCCGGTAGAGCCATTTCCGGTGATGGAGGTTAGCGCGATCACGCACAAGCGCGCGCCCGTATTTCACGCCACAGTCGTGGGTAAGCCGCCGCTTGAGGATAAATTTATGGGGTATGCGACCGAGCGGATCTTTTTGCCGCTGTTTCGCACGAGCGCGCCCGATCTGATTGACTATAAAATGCCCGAAAACGGCGTATTTCACAACTTGATTTTGGCTAAGATCGCCGTGCGCTACCCCGCTGCTGCCAAACAGATCATGCACGCGTTTTGGGGCGTGGGGCAGATGAGCTTCGTAAAACACGCCGTTTTCGTGCCACAGGACGCGCCGAGTTTAGATGAGTACGAGGCGCTTACGAAGTACGTCCTAAACCGCATAGGCGCGCGCAGCCTTGTTTTTAGCGAGGGTGTGTGTGATCAGCTCGATCACGCAAGCCCGAACTCCTGCTTCGGCGGCAAGCTCGGCATTGATGCGACTACTGATTTAAGCTCGCAGGCGCCGCAAATTTTAAGCGACGAGGAGCTGCTGGCTAAATTTCAAAGCGAAGAGCCCTCTATTTTAGCGCTTAAACAGCACTTTTGCGATACGAAAAACCCGCTCGTGCTAATAAACATAGACAAAAAAGAGCTCGTAAAGCGGAGCTGGCGGCGGATTTTGAAATTTAGCGAGCATTTTAAAATTTTGATTTTTACCGATGCGGGGAATGACGCGAGCAACCTCTATATGAGCGTTTGGCGCGTCGTAAATAGCATCGATGCGCTGCGTGACGTGTTTGTGACGCAGGACGATCGAATTTGCATCGATGCTACGAGTAAGCACGAGTGGGAGGGCTATACGCGCCGGTGGCCGCAGGAAACGCTCTGCAACCGCGAAGTAGTAGCAAGCCTCATAGAGCGCGGCATCGTGCAGGATGAGCCCGAGCTATTTAAGAAATTTGAAATTTTTTGAGGACGCGGGGCGGAATTTCGCACGGATTTGAAATTTTAAAATTTTACACTCTGATTTTAAGGGCTGCGCGTTAAATTTAGATAGAATTTCATCTAAACTTAGAGTTAAAGGCGATAAAATTTCATAAAATTTACCGCCATGCGAGGGCTGAAATTTTAAGGCGTAAAATTTGCTGCAGCGGAAATTTTAAAATTTCAAATTTTTTTGAAAAGGTGCAAAAGCTCGATATAGCGTAAACAGGCAGAAAACGAAAGGACATAAATGATAGAGTGGATACAAAATTTTTTTAGCGGAATGATTCCGAAGCTGCTACTAAACGCGACGCTGGAGACGCTGTATATGACCTTCGTAAGCACGGCTTTGGCGTTTATTTTGGGGCTCGTGCTTGCGATTGTGCTTATCCTTACGCGTCGCGGCGGGCTCTGCGAAAACCGCATCGTCTACGCCGTGCTGGACGTCGCGATAAACACGCTGCGAAGCTTTCCGTTTATAATTTTGCTAATCGTACTCTTTCCGCTTACGAAGCTTCTTGTCGGCACGAGCATCGGCACCACCGCGGCGATCGTCCCGCTTACTATCGGCTCGGCGCCCTTTATCGCGCGGCTCATCGAAAGCGCGCTGCTGGAGGTAGATAGCGGCGTGATCGAGGCGGCGAAGAGCTTCGGCGCGAGCAAGACGCAGATAATCTTTCGAGTAATGTTCGTCGAGGCGCTACCTAGCATCATCGGCGCGATTACGCTGACGCTCATCGTCATCATCGGATTTACGGCGATGGCAGGCACGGTCGGCGGCGGCGGGCTCGGCGACGTAGCGATCCGCTACGGCTTTCAGCGCTTCCGCCCCGATATAATGGCATACACCGTCGTGATCCTGATCGTACTCGTGCAGATCATACAAAGCATCGGAAATTTACTCTATAAAATTACGAAAAAGTAGGCTTAAACCCGTAGCTTAACGAGATATCAAATATTTTCTATTAGTATAAAATTGCAAAAAGTAGATCTTAAACTATAGGCCGTTCATTTGCATAGCCTGTTTTGCTAAACTGTAAATTATAAAAAATATAGGTTTACAACGCTATGAATACCGCTTAAAATTCTATATCGTAAGCAGTTAGATTTTTGCCTGCCGTCAAGGTTTAAATTTAAGGCTTTGTGTAGCTAAAGCAAAGCTCGTGCCAAGACTTGTTTCGCGTAGTTTTATAACAGGTCGCATCTTTGAAGCGAACGATCAAAACTGCGCTGGGTAATTTTAAAATTCGCAGGCAAGATTTAGGCGCAGAATTTTAAAATTTAATTGCCTAAAATTTAAAATTTAGCCCAAACCTTAATGAGAAGCGTGTTGAAATTTGAAATTCTAAAGCACGGAATTTTAAAATTTTAAAAATTTAGACCTTACGAAATTTTGCTTATAAATTCTAAGACAAGCAGTTTTAAAATTTTATAATTTTAAGTTTTGCAAGATCTTTCTTATACAATTTCACTTTTACTTAGAAATTTCGTAGCTTCACTTTTAAAATATAAAGCGCAGGATATAAATAAAAGGCACCGGCCTTAGCAATAAAGCCAATAATGATGGTATTGCTGCTTTGACAAGCTTTTTTGGCTTTGGTAAAAGAACCTAATATTGCGCCAGTTCTTTAAAAATAAAGCAGACTATGAAATTCCTCTGCGAATTGAGCCTAAATTCTTTCGTATTGATAAATTTTAAAGCGGCATAGAATTTTATGAATTATCTTGCGGCGCTTGCGGTAAAATTTCACGCGGGTAGATACGGCGCGTTTAATTAAGATAACTATCTGCATAAGAGCGAAGCTATGAAATTTATCTAGTGCATAGCATCTAAATTTAAAAAGGGGCGAGAAATCTCCCGCCCCTGAAATTAAGTATAGGATTTGATTTTATAGATGTGTGAGCTAGGGCTTGCTCGCCTTTAAAACATAATCTCAAACCCTGCATTGATAGCCGCACCTCTTGTTTTGCCTACGTAGCCCTTGCCTCCTAGGCTAAGGATAAGGTTTTTGCTATCGTATTTATAGCCTGCTTCAAATACTCCGGTTGAACCCTTTAGGCTAGGCTTAGGAGCGTCAAGTCCCATAGTAGATGCTTTAGCATCCCCTTTAAACTCATACTCATATGCGCCTCCTACATATAAGTTATGCTCGTCTTTTAAATTTATAGTATCTCTAATACCCGCTCTTACTCTATTAGATGTAACGCTATCAAAGTGATATCTCTCGCCAGAGCTTATGGTAGCATCTGCATCATCTGTATAAGCATATAGCCATTTAGTATAAACGTCTAGTTTATTACTTTGGCTTAGATCAAAGATCTGACCTATTCCTATATGAGTAGCCATATAGGTTGAGCTTATATCAAACTTCTCATTATGAGCTAATACTCCAGGAGCTATGGCATAGGTCCAGTCGTTACTATTGTAGTCGCTACTTATCTTACCTACGTGAAAGCTTGCATCAAGGTAGGTACCACTAGTAAAGTTTTGCTTTAGCATCAAGCCTCCGCCTATATACTCACTATCTCCATCTGCATGTAGGCCGCTATCTAAGTAGCTATCATAGTTTGCTTTTCCGTATTCTACGAATACTCCGCTTAAGATATCTCCTGCGAAATTCTCAGTTAAGCTGGCAAGTCCTGCTGCTACTCCGTAACCTTTGGAATTTACGTGCGAACCAGTCTCATATCTTAGATCATAAGCTTCGCTTATAGCAAAAGGAAATAGCTCTAAGTGTCCGTCAGGTATTAGCTTATCTAGGTAGTTGGTGATTAACTCGCTTCCGCTCTTTAAGCTGGCTAAGCTTGCAGCACGGGTTTCTGCGAAGGATTTGGTATTAGAGCTTACGCGCGCGCTAGGAGCCGAGGAAGCATCAAAGCCTAAATTTAGATAATTGCCGCTTTGATAAATTTTAGGGCTATAGCTTAGGCTTACTCCTACATTTAGCGTTGCATGCATATTGGCTGCGTTAGGAGTTATAAGGCTGCCGCTTCCTTGCTTATTGATTAGATGAATCTCGCTGCTTGGACTTAACGGGCCGCTTACTCCGCTGATATAAGCCGTGATATTGCTTACGTTGCTTAGATCTGTGTTAGCGGTAGGATCGCTTAGAGTAAGTACGCTATCGCCTGCTCTAATAGAGCTGGGAAGGAAAAAATTTAGCCTGTCAAAGCCGCTAATATTTTTAGCGCTTAAGGAATTTACTGCCGCAGGAGAGCTATTGCTAGCTCCTATGTTAAGGGTGTTGCCGCTACCGCTTGCGCTTATTACGCCTACATTGTGACCGCTAATAAAATTTAACGTATTATTTGCGCCTGCTGCGTGGATATTTCTAGCGTTAAAATTCTTATCTTCCCCCGCTTTGCCTATATCTATGTTATTTCCGTTAAGACCGCCGGCACCTAGATATTTCTGTAGCTCATCCGCATCAAAGTCTCCGTTTATGCTCTCGTTAGTCTTAATAAGCTTTTGGATATAAAGCTCCCGCTCATCCTCGCTTATATGCATACCGCCTATGTTTCTGCTAAAGGTATTGGCATCTTTTATGACATAGTTTTTATTTAGCTGAGTTACGTAGCCCTTGTCTTTAAAGCGCGGATCATATCCGGTAAATTTACCGCCTCCGCTTTTATAGGCAAGTGTGTATTTCTTATTATCGCCATCTGGATAGCTTGCATTGTTTAAAGCGTTAAATTCGTTTGAGGAATTTACGAATATATCGGTACCGCTTAGATCGGTATTGCCAGAACCCGTCAAGCTTAAAGCTTTTTTGGTACTTGATGAAGCATCGTTTTCAATCTCGCTAAGGGAGGCTAAGTTAAATTCTAATTTATTAAAATTTGCAAAATTCCTCGCATTTAGGCCATTGCCCGAGTTTGAAGATAGGATATTTAGGCTATTGCCAGAATTGCTAGCGTTTGCGCTAGATACTCCGTATATCGTGCCTGCTACGCTGCCGCTTCTGAAATTTACTACGTTGTTGCTGCCGCTAGCGGCTTCCGCTGCGTAGACGTTGCCAGCAACTTGCGTGTTGCCGTTTAAATTTACAGTGTTGGAGGAAGCGGTGCCGCTAGCCTTTCCGCCGTATACGCTTCCGCCTACGTTTACCGAGTTAAGAGTTATGGTGTTGGAAATCGCGCTGTTTCCCTTGCCGCCTACCGCCATTGCTCCTACGCTGCCGTTGTTTATAGTTACGATATTGGATTTAGCTTCTCCGTTGCTAGTATTGCCGCCGTAAATGCTATTGCGGATTATCGTAGCATTCGTAGTTACGCTATTGTCGTGGACGTTTCCGCCGCCGCTACTGCTGTGGGTGATGCCCGCATTTACATACCCCACGTCTATTCCGCTTGCTTCGAAGGTTACGTGGTTATTATAAATTTCTTGTGGGGTAGCGGAATTTGAATACCCGCCGTCGATCTCGCCTATGCTGCTTCCGCCCTTGATCTTGGCGTAGTTATCGTGGACGCTGTTGCTTCCGTCGGTAGCGTCGTCTCTGCCCGAGCTTATGTTTTTGCCGCCTAGATTGCCTGCATTCTCCTTTATTATTACGGTGTTTCCTTTATTGCCGAATAGCTCAGTAGCGCCCGCAGCCTTGTTGGAATTTTGATTTTGCATTAGCTCGCTTTGATCGAAGTTGGGGTCTATCCAAGAACGAGTTAGTGTGCCTTTCTGCATAATTAAATTCTTATTGTTTTCGACTTCGATCGTGGTGCCGGTGATTTGATAGTGATCTTTGTCGGTAATCGTATAAATTTGATTATCTTGCACGGTTTGCGCGGCTCTAGTGATCGTGCCGCTGCCTGAATTATGGATTAGATAGTACTTTCCTTCGCCTAAATCTGATTTTATACCCTCTATCTTTGTGCCGTTTAAATTTGTATTGCCGCTAGTAGTTAGAGTAAGCGGCGCATCAGCTTCGGTAGTGGAATATAGATCGTGAAAATTTATAGAGCCGAAATTCTTAATATCTTTAGCTTTTTTAATGCCGCCGCCGACCCAATTTTCGATATGTAAGGTATTAGTTTTATCCGTAGGCTTATTGCTACCGTAGATTGTACCGCTTATCGTGCCGCCTCTAAAATTTACGTTGCTATTCTCGACGCTGCCGCTTGTAGCATAGCCTGCATAGACGTCTCCTGCTATCGTCGTTCTTTCTTTATTGATATAAACGACTGCATTTTTGACGCTTCCTGCGCGTGCGCCATAGACATTACCGCCGATATGCACGCCTTTGTTAGAATCGAACGCTCCTAGAGTAACTCTATCGCCGTCCGATTCGCCTGCAATGCCGCTTGCTGCCGCGACATCGCCTTTTACGGTACCTTTGTAAAGATCAACTACGCTTCGCGAGCTTGAGGCGCCGCCCAAAGAGCCCGTGACGCTGCCTACGATCACATCGTCGTTGTTGATTTCTACGCGATTTGCGCTCATTACGCTAGCACTATTTGCTTGACCGCCTACTACTTGGTAATTTTGCGCTTTTAGCTTTGCGCTTATGGATACGGAGTTTGCGCTAGAGCTTCCGCTTCCACCCGCTGCGCCCCAAATTCTACCGCTTCCGTTTAGAGTAATAGTGTTTGTGCTGCCATAATAAGGCACCGTTATATTGACGCTATTGTAGCTGCTTTTTCCCGTGGAGGATTGAGCGCCGAATATATCGAAGCTCCCTCTAAACGTGCCGCCTTTGATAGTTATTCTATTTGATACGGCATCACCGCTGCCGCTTACTATGCCGCCTACGATTACGTTTGTAACGGAGCCGTTGCCGATAGTACCCCCGTCGATCGTTACGGCGTTAGAGGAGGTTTTTTTGTCCGCTCCGCTTCTGCCGCCGATGATATTATAATGTCTATTTGAGCTACCGCCGAAGTTATCGGCATTTCCCGTAATTTCGGCGCCGTATTTTACAAAAACCTGATTTCGCGTCGCTTCGCCTTCGTTACCCGTTTTTGACGCCGCTATGCCTTGCCCGCCCACGACTAAATTTACCTTAGAGCCATTTTCTAAGCTCACGTAATTATCTGATACCCCCTTGGCTTCGGCGCCTATTGCAATACCCACGTAGGCGTTTGTGCCTCTAATCGTAAGTCTATTGTTGGAGGCAGAGTTTAACTCGGTAAAGCCCGCGATCCCGTCGCCACTTCCTCCACCGTAAATCACGCTGCCGGAGTAGTCCGTCCCGCCGCTTACAACGCCCGTAATCGTCGTAATATTGCCATTTGGGCTAGTGCTTCCGCTGCCGCTAGTATTGCCGCTAAATCCTGCCGAATAGAGGTTATTATGGGTATGGATAAGCGGCGGATTAGAATCTGCATTGCAAAGCGCTTGTGCGGGTGCTAGTGCGAGCACCGCTGCGAGGCTAAGCATAGAGGAGCAGATGGATTTTTTCATATATTGATCCTTTAAAATTCATAAAGTTTGCGATTATACATAAAAATAGATCAGTTTGCAATATGAAATTTTAAAGAAGCGCTGGTTAGTCTTTGACAGAGGGGGCTGCGTTTGTAATTTTAAGTAATAAAAATTTACTCTTTGCGCAGAATAAATTCCTGGCTGAAAAATTTAACCTTTTTTAGTGGGGGGGGGGGGGGGTATTTCGAGTGGATTGCAAGTGGTAAAAAAATCCTAGTAAAGAGATTTTGAGTAAAATTTGAAATAATAAAAATCTGAGCTAAATTTATTTTAGCAATTCCAAACTGCAGTAGAATTTATGCAGGGTAAATTTTAAAAGGACGAAACAAAAGTCTGCGCGCTGCAAAACTCAGTAGAATTTATGCAAGATAATTTTTAAACGAGCGGAATTTTATATAAATGCCGTTTCGCCCGCGAAAAAGCTTTTTTGAAAAATTTAAACAAGCAATATTGCGCGATAAATTTTATGTGATCCATTCTGCAAGAGCTAAAGCATAGCAAGCAGGAGATAAAATTTACGTGATAAATCTTGCGTAATAAATTTTAAAATGAGCCGCAAATCCTACAAGAAGCTGTAAATTCCATCTAGCAAGAAATATCTTTTATCCGCAGCGCCGTGATAAAATGGATTAAAGGTCCCTTCGTATGCCTTTTCAAAAAAGCCTTCTTTGCTTAGCTTTATAAGCTCTGCATTGACGAAGTCTAGTAGCTCTTTATTACCTTTCTGCACGCCAATACCCATGAAATCAGGCTTGCCTAGAGTTTTAAGCGGCACTTCTACCTCGCTATCGACTACCGGATATGCCATCGCGATTAGATTATCGGTCGCGTAGGCGTCCACGTCGCCGTCTTTTAGCATGCGGTAGCACTCTCTGGCGATCTTGCAAAATGTAAAATTTCCAAAACCCTCTTGTTTAAAAAATGCCTCGCCCGTACCGCCGCTTTCGAGTAAAATTCTCTTCTCTTTCAGATCGGCTAAGGATTTTATTCTATCGGCTTTGCGGGTTAAAACCCCAAGATTTACTGAAAAATACGGTGTTGAAAAATCGATCTGCTGCGCGCGTTCAGGCGTAATGGTAATCGTAGCGATGACGATATCTACGCGGTTGTTTACTAGTGCTGGAATTCTATCCTCGACCTTCATCGGCACAAGCTCGATTCTGCCGCCTTTTTCGCCGAAAAGATCATTTGCTATGGCCTGCGCCATCGTAACCTCAAAACCCTCAAAAGTTCCATCGTTCAGCTCGCTAAAAGGAGGCTGTCCGTCGTAAACGCCGATGCGAACGACGCCTTTTGATCTAATCTGTTCCAAACTATCGGCGAAAGCAACGATAAATGGTAGTAACATTGCAAGAAGCAATTTCATGGCAAATCCTTAAATTTAATCTCTTTTCCGCTTTCAAACTAAGCAGGAAATTTTATTTGCTAAAATTTTAAAAGCCGAACCCAAAATTTAAAGCAAGCTATTAGAGTATATTATAAATTCCATCTAGCAGAAAATATTTCTTATCCACCGTACCGCGATAGAATGGATCAAAGCTCTGCTCGTAGGCCTTTTTGAAAAAGCCCTCTTTGCTCAGCTTAATGAGCTCTGCATTGACGAAATCAAGCAGTTCTTTATTATCTTTTTGCACGCCGATGCCTATAAAATCGCTCGGCCCTAAATTTTTAAACGGCACTTCCAATATATCGTCGATGACGGAATATGCAAGCACGATGAGATTATCATTTATATAGCCGTCCGCATCGCCATTTCGAATCATTTCGTAGCATTCCTTAGCCGAAGCGCAATGGCCTAAATTTTTAAATCCTTTGTTTTTGAAAAATCTCTCTGCTACTGTCGCGTCGCCTTCGAATACGATCTTTTTATCATGAAGCTGCGCGATATCGGTAAAAGCGTCGGCTTTGCGCGTTAATACGCCCAAATTTACGGAGAGGTAGGGGAGGGAGAAATCGATCTTTCTTTTTCGTTCGTTTGTGATGCTAAATAGACCGATCACCAAATCAAGCTTATTTGCCTCTAAAAATGGAATTCTATCATTTACGCTTAGTGGGATGAACTCGATTTTGCCCTCTTTTTTGCCGAAAATTTCTTTAGCAATAGCGTTTGCAAGATCGATTTCAAATCCTTCAAATTTGCCGCCATTAGACTCGCAAAGCGGTGGATGGGCGTCGCGCACTCCGATGCGAATGACGCCGTTTTGTCTAATTTGATCTAGGCTATCGGCAAAAAGCGCCGCACAAAATAGAACCGCTATAAAAAGTAGTTTCATTTTATGTCCTTAAAATGGGATTTCGCATATTATCCGCTTATAATAAATGATGTTTTAGTCGAAGGCGTTAGATAAAACACTGCTAAATTCCGTCCTAAAATATAGCATAGAGCCCATCTAGTAAGAAATATTTTTTATCTGCAGCGCCTTGATAAAATGGCTTGAAAGTTTCATCGTAAGAACGTTCGAAAAAGCCCTGCTTGCTAAGTGTAACAAGCTCTTTATTTATCAGATCAAGCAATTCGGTATTGCCTTTGCGCACCCCGATGCCTAAGAATTCCGGATTACCTAGATTTTGGATTGCTACTTCTAAGTTGTCGTCGATAATGGAATAAGCTAGTACAATGAGATTATCGTTAACGTAAGCATCGGCTTTGCCTTGTTTAAGCATATCGTAGCATTCGGTAGTAATGGAGCAATGGATTAGATTGTGGATTTTATTTTTATACAAAAAATTTTCTGCTGTAGTCCCGCTACCCTCTACTAGGACCTTTTTGTTTGAAAGATCGTCTATACTTTTGATGCCATCGCTTTTACGCGTCAAAACTCCCAAGCTCATCGAGAAATATGGATAAGAAAAGTCGATTTGCCTTTTTCTATCTTGCGTTATCGTGATGGTCGCGACTGCAAGATCTACCTTATCGTTTTGTAATGCAGAGATCCTATCGCTGGCGTTTAAAGGGACGAACTCGACTCTACCGCGCTTATCACCGAATATGCTCTTAGCTATAGCATCTGCAAGGTTGATTTCAAAGCCTTCGAAATTACCACTTTTTTCATCACTAAAAGGTGGCCTACCATCACGAACACCGATTTTAACGACTCCGGCAGATCTGATCTGCTCCAAACTGCCCGCAAAAACATTGCTGCAAAGCGTAAAAATAATGCAAAAAAGTAGCTTCATAAACTATCCTTTTCTTAAATTTAATATTATCTCTTAGATATTGCGTGATTTTACCCTAAAATAGTTAAACATAACTTCAATTACATAATACGGATTGCTAAATCGGTAGTAAGAGAACGAGATTAGAATTTAAGAAACGATAGATAAATTTTATGAAGTGAAATTTAGCCGTAGCGAAATGTGGCGCAGGAAAGTATAAGCTTTGATTAAAATTTATCTATCGTAATTTACGGTGCAGTTTTTACTGTATCGGCATAGAATTTTAATTTGGAATTCATCCATCATACCTGCTTGCTTTTCGAGCTAGAATTTTTACGTCTTGCCTACGTGCCGCATATTTCGCAATAAAATTTTAAAATTTGCTTGGGTTGAAATGCTGTTTTGTGTTATAGAATTTTGCGGTATTTTAAAACTATTTTTCGCCAACTTCTACGATTTTGCTTAGCACGTATTGTTCTAGCTCGCGCCTAGGCACGTCATTTTTGAGCGCTTCGTTGTAGATATTTTCGACTATGCGGCTATATTTTTCGTAAGGAAAGTAGAGGAAATGGTTCGCCCAAGCGCGTTTGATGAGCTCGTGAGTAAGCTTTTTTCTAGCCCACGCTTTAAAGCAATCAAAGCCGATAAAAACCGCAGATGTTGCTATGATCGTAAATAAAATGGAGAAGTGAAAGTCGATCTTTTCAAACATCGCGTGCGTCAGCGTTATCAGAAACATAACGCAGACGAATGCGAAGCAAGCGAAGATAACGTAGGATTTGCCGTAGTTAAATTTAAAATTTAGCTTCGAAGGATCGACGAGCATTCCGTCGTTAAACTCGGCGTTGGCTTCGAGCAGATCACGGAAAAGCACGGGTTTATGCGATACATGAAACATAATATCTAAAAGTCTATCTTTAAAATTTGATTTATCCATCGGAGCTCCTTCGATTTTTGCGGCATTATATCTTAAATTAAATTGTTATAAGATAAAATAGCGCGAAATTTCAAGGAGCGATTATGTTTGAAATCAGCGGAATGAGCGGCGATGAGATAGTTTATATTAACGGCAAATTTTGCAAAGCCAAAGAGGCTGCGATAAGCCCTTTTGATCGCGGTTTCGTGCTTGGAGACGGCATCTATGAAGTAGCACCCGTGGTAAATTCTAAAATTTGCGACAGAGCGGATTTTTGGGAGCGCTTTGAGCGTAGCGCCGCGCAGATCGAGCTAAAGATCCCGTATTCTCGCGAAAAATATGAGGAAATTTTATATGAGCTCATCGCGCAGGGCGGCGTGAGCGAGGGCGCTTTCTACACTCAGATCACAAGAGGTGCGGCTATGCGCGATTTTGACTACGTCCGCGGCATAGAACCTAGCGTCTTTGCTTTTGTGTATCATACGCAAATTTTTGATAATCCGCTCGCAAAAGAGGGGATCGAGATCGTAAGCCTGCCCGAGATCCGCTGGCATAGGCGCGATATAAAATCGATCTCGCTTCTCGCGCAGTGCATCTTAAAGCACGAGGCCCACAAGGCGGGCGCTTATGAGTGCTTTTTGATCGAGGACGGGCTAGTTACCGAGTGTTCGAGCTCCAGCGCGTTTATCATCAAAGATGACGTCCTTATCACGCGGCCGCTTTCAAACGACATACTGCCCGGCATCCGCCGCAAGGTGATCTTAGGCCTTGCCGAGCAGGCGGGACTTCGTGTGGAACAACGAGCGTTTGGAATGAGCGAGGTTTATGAAGCCGATGAAGCCTTTATCAGCGCGGCGACGCTGATGGTGCTGCCGATCGTAAAGGCAGACGGCAGAGCGATCGGGGGCGGCACAGTCGGTAAATACGTACCGCGCCTGCGCGAGATGTACGCCGCGCGGCTAAGAGCCGAAGCGGGACTGTAATAGGGCGGTCAAATTTAGCCCGTTAAATTTAAACTATGCGGGCTGATTAAATTTTGCTTTCTAGCTCCCCGGTTATGTGACCCAGCTCGCTTACTAATTCTAAAATTTCAGACAGTTCGTATTGATGAGCATACGCTGTTCCGGTTGTCGGAGGTATGCTAAATAGCTCTGTTTCAAAGCGGTTCGGCGCGCCGTTTAGAAATAGGTAAAATTTATTATCCATAAACGCCGCACTTATGCTAAATTTATAGTAGCATCGCTTTAGCTCGTTTAGTCGCTCCATCAGCGCGGGCGTCAATAGATATCGAGCTTCGACCTTGTCATCAGTAAACACGCGAAATTCGCTATTAAAAATGACATTGTCCATTAGCTCCTTCTCGCCTAAAATTTTTGTATTTAGCTCGCGGCTCGCCAAGATGGTTTTGGCGTAAAATCTCTTGCCGAATTCGCATATCAGCACGCTGCCGTTAAAATCCATATACGCATCATATAAGCTCATTGCAAGCGAAGCTAGCTTCACATAGGTATTGTCTATGCCCAGATCGTAGTTCTTTTTGATTCTAATCGCCTCGCTAAGGCTAAATTTTACCCCATCCCATTCGCCTTTTATCTCATCTTCGCTGATAAAATCGGAGTTTGCAAAGATTCCCGCTCGCCTGAATTCCTTCGCGCTTATGCCGCGGCCTGGCGAATAAGTAAGCTGCGGATACGCCTGCGAGATCGCCGTGCGCACCAAAACTTTTTTGTAAAATAGTTTATATTCATAAGCGGCGTCTGCAATGCCGTCGTAAATGCAAGCAACATAAATAATCAAAAGCACCGCGTAGATAAGATAAACTTCGATCATCTTGTAATCCGTATCATCGTCTGTTTTAAATACCGCATCGATCGCAAACATCACGATAAATGGGAACAGATACAAAAATACTATCTTGGCATAGATCATCACTACCTTGCAAATACACTTTTTTTGTTTGGCTCTACTTAGCGCTATCGCCCTGTCTAGTTGCATGCGTTTCCTTAAATTTTTTGATCCGAAATTTTATAAAATTCGTTCTCTTGATAAAATTTCACCACAGCCTCGTCCGCGCTTACGTTGCGCTGCAAATACCGCAGCAAGGGCTCTGCGCGCGTATATATCACCCCGAGCCCCGCAAGGCTCGTCGCTCGCGAAAGCGCCACGTAGAGCTGCCCCTTGGCAAAGATCCTGTCGATGTCGCAGATGAGCTGTGGAATGCTCATGCCTTGGGATTTGTGGATCGTGATGGCGTATGCGAGCTTGAGCGGGAACTGATAATACCGCGCCAGCACGATCTGCTCGGCATCCGCGCCGCTCGCGGCGATCTCGCTTAGTTCGTATGTTTGCAGCCCCACGCGGCTTAGTATGCCCGAGGGCTTTTTTACGACCACGCTTTCGATCTCGTCGCCGGAGCTTTTTTCGATCTTTTCGACGACGCCTTGCTCGCCGTTAAAAAACTCGCCGCTTTTATTTGCGGTAAACAGCACCTTTGCGCCTTCTTTTAGCGTCAGACTTTGCGGCGTGTTTAGCGAGGCGATCCATTTTTGAATTTTCTGCTCGCTCACGCCGCTTTGCAGCGCTTCATAAACGCCCTCAAAGCTGCTCTGCGGCGCATTAAGCTTGGCTAGTCTGGCGTTATTTATCGCATCTACTTCGGCGTTTCTACCCGAGATTATCGTAGCGTTCGGCTCGGCTTGCGCGGCATCGATGAGCAAAGATCGCATCAGCTCCGCCGTCTGCTCGCTTGTGATGCCGAGCCGCAGCTCGCAAAGCAGGCGGTATAGCGCCGCATCTGCGGTGCGCTTAGAGCCTATCATCTCGACGTAAAAAAACTCGCACTGCCTCCACGCGTACGATCCGAAGGCGTAATCCGAGTCGCTAAATAGGCTCGCGCGCGGCGCGCTCTCACCCTCTTTACGCACCGGCGGAAGCTGATAAAAATCGCCCGTGACGAGCAGCCGTCCGTTAAATTTAGAATTTGAAATTCTAAGATAGATCATCTCGAAAAGCTCGGCGCCGATCATCGAAATTTCATCGATCACGATGAGGTCTGCGAGGGCTAAAATTTTTCGCAGCTCGCTTAGTTTGCCGCTTTGTTTGCGATCGAAGCTCTTTAGCTCCTCGTGGTTTTTGCAAATGCCGAAGCGGAAGAAGCTATGCACGGTCACGCCGCCGATCTCTACGGCGCTGATGCCGGTGCTGCCGAGCACGATGACGAGCTTGCCGCGAGCGCGGTAGTTTTCGATGACGCTTTTTATTACGTAGCTTTTGCCCACGCCTGCGCCGCCCGTGATGAAAATATTGCGATCTTTTAGCTTTTGGATTATGAAATTTATCAAGTTTTTTCCTATTTTTTGGCAAAATTATAGCCAAAATTTTTTAAAAGGCATTTTGTTTGAAACGACTAGTATCTCTCATCTTCGCGGCTTTAATCCTTGCAGGTTGCGCCACCCATAAGTTTATCCCGGAAAATCCCGCGGTTTTAGATCTTGATTACGCTCAAAACAGCGAGCGGCTGCCCGCTCCCGCCTCGGTGCAAAACATAAGCGGAAGCGCGTTTAAGAGCCGCTATTTTAAAATTTGGTTTGACGATGCGCCGATTAAAGCCGAAATCGACACGTTTTGGGGGCTTAATTACGCCAAGGGACGCCACTTTGACGCCGCGGGCAGGATATATAACGACGCGATCTACCAAAGCATCCGCATAAATGCGAACGAAGAGGCATTCGGGCTAATCTCCGTGCCCGCGATAACGGTAAAAAATGCGCTTCTGCGAAATATCCCAAGCGATCTGCCGATTTTCGGCGATCCGAGCGAGCCGGGGGAGGGAGAGCCGTTTGATTACGCCGCAAATTCCGCCGTGGGCGTGGGCTATCCGATGCTGCTGTCGCATTACAGCAGAGACGGTGCGTGGGCGTTCGTGCGCAACGACGGCGTGTGGAGCTGGATCAGAAGCGACGCGATAAAGCGCATCAGTCCGCAGCAGGCGGATATCTATGCAAATTCTAAATTTATAACGATTCTGCGCGACGGCGCAGTCGTTTATGATGAAAGCGGCACGGAGCTTTTTAGAGCGCGCACCGGCACGATCCTGCCGTATGATTTTAGCGGCGAGCGCGATCTTGGCGGCACACTCGGCGTACGGAGCGGTTTCGGCGGCGAAATTTTAACGCAGTTTGGCGGCAAGAGATATTTCGTCAGCGCGGAGGATGCGAGGCTTTGGCCCGCGCCGCTTGATGAGCAAAACTCAAAGATCGTAGCCGCTAGCCTGCTCGGGCAGAAATACGGCTGGGGTGGGTATAAATTTCTTCGCGATTGCTCGCTTATGACGAAAGACTTTTTGGCAAATTTCGGGCTGTGGCTGCCGCGAAATTCCAAGGCGCAATCAGCTCGCGGCGAGCGTTTTTCGCTGGCTGGGATGAGCGCGGATGAAAAGCTTAGCTTCATTGGCAAAAACGGCGTGGCGTATAAAACGCTGCTGTATATGCCCGGCCACGTGATGCTCTACGTAGGGCAGGTGGACGGCAAGCCCGCGGTGCTGCACGACATCTGGGGGCTTCGCACGATGGACGGCGGGCGCGCAGTCATCGGGCGCACGGCGATTACGTCGCTTACTATCGGCTCGGATCGAGCGGACATCGCCGAGGATCGCCTGCTGATCTCGCGTATCAGCGCTATGAGCGTGCTTTCGGGCGAGGATGACGCTATCTCGGACGATCGGTTCGGCTCTGCAGATTTCGGCGCGAATTAGGCAGCGCCTCGTAAAAAATAAAGAGCGGGTTATGGGCAATGGCCTCAGAAAAAAGCAAGCGACGAGAACCGGATGCATGTAAAAAAGAGCGAACCGCGCGCTACTGAGATGAGTGCAAGCCGTCGCCGCTATCGAAAAACGATGTCTTGTTTGTGTATGCAGGCGCGAACTGCTCGCCGCTATGGATAGAAGCTCGCGGGTATAAGCGCGCTCGCCGCCGTCCCTTGCAAATCGCTTCGTCTAAAACATCTCCTCTTGTGTAGTTCTTACTGGCGATACGTTTGCTGTTTCGTCGTGTCTGCTCGGCGTATCGCTAAATTTTACATTTCGTGTCTTCATCACCAATATACATATCCTTGCGCCGTCGGTAAAATTTTGCTTTAAAATTTCGTTTGAAATTTTAAAGGAGCCGTCGCGAGCCAGGTAAAATTTCATTCGCTCGGCCCTTAAAATTTTAAGAAACGCTTTTTCGCTAAATGTGCAGACGGCTCTAAACGCGCCCAGACTTCAGCCGAAGCTATTTTTGCCGCAAGCGGGAGCGTGCGTCATTTGCCGTCTAGGCCCAGGCCGTGCAGTATGTATCCAAGCTCTGCGCCGCCTACGAGGATGATTTGGTTGCTTGCGTTGCAAAGCGAGGCTACTTTGCTTACTTTCTCCGGCAGCTCGACGACGTTTTCGAGCATATCTTTAACCGTCCTCGGCTCGCCCGCGGTGGCGTTTAGACAAAACGCTAGAAACAAAGCGGCGACGAGCGCCAAATTTTTCCTTACGAACATACTCTCTCCTTAGTGCCAAAATTTTATAAAACGTCTAGAACTGCGGCATGCCCTAGGTTTTACCCTCCCCTTAGAAAAACAAAAAATATCTCGGCGTTTTGCGTTTATACTTTAGATACTCCTGTCCGTAGGCTTGCTCGCAGTAGCGCTCCTCGCCGAGGACTACGAGGTGGTTGTATATGGCAAAGGGCACTATCGCTATGAGTAGCCACAGCGACGCCGAGGCGATACAAACGCCCGCTATGCCGAGGAAATAAAAGAAATACATTGGATTGCGCGATAGCCGGTAGATACCGCTCTGTGCAGCTCTGTCCGCAGGGGCCGCCGCATAGTCGTAAAAAGCCTTGATGAAGCCCGCAAAAGCCGCTACGTAGATCACCGCTCCGATCCAAAACCATGCGCTGCCCGTCTTAAGCGGCACGAACACCGACAAAATGAGCAGCGCTACTTGCAGCAGCGAGCTTATGATCGCATTTCGCTTATCCGCGAGCGTGTACCACGAGGTATCGGTGGCGCGCTTGCCGACCTCTTTGTAGATAAACATATACGTGAACTGTATCAACACCATCGCAAATGAGGGTTTCCAAGCGCCCGCTAGAGCAGGCTCAAGCGTCGTAAAAAATGAAATTTCCATGACCGCCCCTTTAGCTTTAAATTTTATATTGTAGCTTTGTTTTACCCTTGTTTGCTTGCCGTTGCTTTGCCCTTTTTCGCCTGCCGTGGGTTTAAATTTTATTTCGCCTCGCACCGCCCGTTTGACATACTGCGGCTATGTTTGCTCGGCACGCGCCCGCCTAGGATGTCGCTTCGGTAAGGCAATACGATAGCGACGCCGCTCATTTGGGTATCGACGCGCCGAGCAATGATGAGATCTGCGCTTTATGTGGACGGCATCCGCACTTCAACGCGCCAAAATGCGAGATAGCGGCGCTTGTTTTGACGATACGACGACGCCCGCCCGTATGACTAGATGATTTGTCTATCCGGTGTCGAGATAGGACGGGCGGCCTGCTCGGCACCGATGTGCGTTGCACGATGAAACATTCTGTACCGATGTGCCGCCACTGATGAGAGATTCGGCACGGATGCTTCCTACTAGGTGCGGCGCTGACGCCGTTGCTTCGGTGCCGCGTCTTATTTACCCTCCGGGCTAAGTCCTTTTAAAATATATCCAAATTCCGTATCGCTTAGCTCGTAATTCATAAATTTTTTATAAAACGCCTTCGTTTCGGCTTTTACGTCGATGTCGGCAAAAAGCTCCGGCTGGATAGTTTTGGCCGCCCATAAAATTTGAAGCACCGTATCCGCGCCGTATCGATCCCAGTTGAAAACCCCGCGCGGATTGCCGTAAACGCGTCCATTTTTGACCGCATCCGTGCCGCTGTAGATCGGGCTAGATTTGATCTTCTCTACCGCATCTTCGTTGTGATCGCCGCCCACGATTATGATCTGCGGGTTGCTAGCGATGATCTCCTCGGCGGTGATAGTCTTCATCGGGCCTTTGGTGGCGGTGATCGCATTCGTTCCGCCGGCCAGCTCTATCCACGAGTCGATCAGCGTGCCCTTGCCGTCGATCTTTAAAAGATCGCTCCCGCCTACGATGTGAAGGACGCGCGGACGCTTATCGGGGCTTAAATTCGCGGTGCGGCTGCTAACCAAAGCGATATTTTTATCGAGATTTGAGATCAGATCCTTCGCTCTTTGCGGTCCGTCGCCGCCTAGCATATCGCCACACATCCTGATGCTGCGCCTCATCTGCTCGTAATCGCTAAAGCTCGCCTTTAAAACGGTAAAGCCCTGTTTGGCTAAATTTTCGCCTGCCAGTGCGGTTGGAACTATGACTACGTCGGGGTTGCGGCTCATCAGCTCCTCTAAATTTACATCGTTATTTTTTAGCAGCACGGGGATCTGCACCAGGCGCGGATAAATTTTAAGAAACCACGAGTTTTTGCTAATGTTATCGGTGGTAGCGACGATCTTATCCGCTCCGCCCAGAGCCAGTAAAATTTGATTGTTCGAGTGCCAGAGTGCCGCGATACGCTCAACTTTTGCGGGGATTTTGACCTCAGCTCCGTCCATATCCTTGATAGTTCTAAGCTCTGCCGCGCTCGCAAAAAGCGCACCCGCCAAAAGCAGTAGTAAAAATTTTTTCATTTTTTCTCCTAAACGGTATTGAAATATATGTCGCGATATTACAAAAAACCTCATTAAAATTGCGTAAATTTTAACCGCTGTCGCCGCGATTATTTATTATTTTTCAAAGTAAATTTTTATATAATCCATTTTAAATTTAGCATTTTTAAAGGAGAGAAAATGGGTGAAATTTTATATTTGATAGGCGCCGCCGTCGGGGTTCTAATCGCGCTTTTTATCATCGTGCCGCTGTTTTTCAGGCGCATAGTGGAGACGAATGAAGTTCATATCGTCCAAAGCGCGCGCAAGACGACGAGCTACGGCAAAGATACCGGTAACGGCAACAGCTATTATGAATTCCCAAGCTGGGTGCCGGTGCTGGGCGTTACGAAGATCGTTTTGCCGGTCTCTGTTTTTAGCATCAAGATCGAGGATTACGAGGCGTATGATCTAGGCAGGCTTCCTTTCGTCGTCGATATCACGGCGTTTTTTAGGATTATGGATTCAAATTTAGCTGCGCAACGTGTCAATAATTTTGAGGATCTTAACAATCAGCTTAGAAATATCATTCAAGGCTCGATCCGCTCGATCCTTTCGAGCCGCGTGCTTGAGGACATCTTGCAGATCCGCTCCGAGCTCGGAGATGATTTTACCAAGGCGGTAAAGACGCAGCTGCAAAACTGGGGTATCGAGCCCGTTAAAAACATCGAGCTAATGGATATCCGAGATAGCAGCGGCAGTAAGGTCATCTTAAACATCATGGAGAAGAAAAAATCCCAGATCGAAAAGGAAAGCCGCGTCGAAGTGGCAAACAACACCAAGCTCGCCCAGATCGCCGAGATCGAAGCCGCACAGGCAACCGAAGTGCGCCAGCAGGAGGCCAATAAGATGGTAGGCCTTAAAACCGTCGAAAACGAGCGAGAGGTCGCGATCTCAAAGGAGCAGGCCGAGCAGCTCATCAAGGATCAGCAAAAGATCACGCAGGAAAAGGCGATGGAGGTCGTGCGGGTAAACGACGTCAAGCAGGCCGAGATCAAAAAGCAAGTAGAGATCGTAAAGGCCGAGCAGGAGCAGCGCAAGATCGAGATCGACGCCGAAGCGCGTAAAAACGCGAAAATTCGCGACGCCGAAGCGATCAAGGAAAATCAAATTTTAGTAGCGCAGGGCGATAAAGAGAAGCAGTTTCTCGCCGCCGCGGCGCTTTTGGAAATGAAGGACAAAGAAGCGCAGGGTACGCTAAAGATAGGCTCTGCAGAGGCCGAGGCGCTTAGGCTAAAAGAGCTCGCACCCGTAAACGCGCAGATCGAGCTGGCGCGCGAGATCGGCGAAAATCAGGGCTATCAGACCTATCTCATTTCGATCAAACAGATCGAAGCGAACCGCGACATCGGACTAGAGCAGGCCAAGGCGCTAAGCTCGGCGGATCTTAAGATCATCGCAAACGAAGGCAGCGTGGGCGAGGGGATGAGTAAATTCGGCGAAATTTTAAGCGCCAAAGGCGGCACGCAGCTAGCCGCGATGCTTGAAGCGCTAAATCAAAGCGAGGTCGGCAAAAAGGTGCTGGATAAAATTTCAGGCGCCAAGAGTGAGGACAAATCCGAGTAATATTCGCAGCCTGGGGCAAGTAAAATTTTAAATTTATACGCTAGCAGCTCTGCAGACGAGAGTAAATTTGAGTAATAGCTGGTGGCACAGCGCGGGATGAGTAAATTTGAGTGATCTGTCCGCTCGGGCGGTTTACCTACTCGCATCGGATAAAATTTAAGGCGCTAGCGGAATTTTAAAGATTGTGAAATTTCAAATACTCGCGAAATTTCGAATTTCGCTGGAATTTAAAACGTCGTGAAATTTTAAAATGCCGTGGAATTTTAAAACATCGCGGAATTTAAATGCCTCGAAATTTTAAATGCTAGTAAAATTTTAAGCCTTCCGTGCGTAGCGTTTGGAAGCGGTGCGGTATCGCAAGTATTCGCAGAGCGCCGAAACTGCGGGTAAATTTTAAAAAATTGGCAAAGCGAGATTTAAAATTTAGGACGCGCGGCTACCTGCAATAGGCTACGCTTAGCGGTTATCGGTTGCCGCCAAATGATTGAGCTTGCTGTTTATCGGTCAAATTTTGCCGCCATGCGAGGCTAAATTTATTCGGTTCGGATGAAATTCAGGAAGCGCGCGGCGTTGGCGCCAGCGTAAAATTTAACCCGTCTTCATAAAATTTTAAGGAGCGCACGATGACAAACGCCGTAAATTCCGCGCAGTACCAAGCGCGCATCAAACAGGCGGAAACTCTTTTCGAGGGGCGAAATTTTACCCGGTGCCAAACGATAAATTTAAGCGGTGGATATGAGATCGTAAAGGACGCATATAGGCTCGGCGCGACAAGCTTTAGCGGCGGCGAATACACGCTGTTTGATGCTCGCAAAATGCAGATAATAAGCTGGCGCTGTATAGACGATAGGGCGGAATTTTTTAGCCTGATCCGCCACGCAGACGGCAAATTTTACCTCGTCTTTCGCCAGGATCTATACGGCTACAGCGTGCTTGATCTAGCCTCAGCGCAGATCATGCGCTTCGTGCCGGACGCCTGGCTAGACGGCAAGGAGAGCTTCATTTGGGACGGCGTGCACTATCTGCGGGGTTGGGACGCGCTGGCCGCGCGCGGCTGCTACTGGGCGGCTCCAAACGGCGTGCATTTGGTGAGCTTTGCCGAGCCGATGAATGAAGAGCAGAGATATGTAGACGTTTTAGACTGCATGCAGGGCGGTTACGACATCTACGAGCAGGCTGATTTTGCGGGCTTTGAGGGTAATGAACTGAGCCTGAAATGCTTTCGCGCAGGCACCTTACTATATGAAAATATAAAAATTTCGCGCGAGCGCTACCGCGAATGGATGCGCGGAGCGAAACAGCTATAAGGCTTAAATTTACTAAATTTTGCGTTTAAATTTAAAGGCTTGCAAAATGGTAAAATTTAAAACAAGCCGCAAAAAGCGGAATTTTGAGAGATCAAAGGGGCCGAGAAGGAATACGGATGTTTTTTGAATACATTTTAATCGGCGCCTGCGTAGGCTTTATCAGCGGATTTTTTGGCATCGGCGGCGGCACCGTCGTGGTGCCCGTGATGATGCTCTTCGGCTACGACGTCAAGTACGCCATCGGCATCAGCATCATGCAGATGATCTTCAGCTCGATTTTCGGCTCGTTCGTAAATTTTAAAAGCAAAATGCTCGACGTCGCGCCCGCGCTGGTGCTGGGGCTCGGGGGCTTTTGCGGCGCGCTTAGCAGCGGCTTTATCGTAAGCTATTTTTCGTCAAAATTCCTTCTGGGCACGCTTATTTTGGTGCAGATCATAAATTTAATCAAACTCTTTAAAACCCCGACCGAGCCCACTGGCGAGGCCAACGAATCTAAAATTTTGCTCTTTATCGTGGGGCTGTTCGTCGGCGCCGTGGCGATCAGCGTGGGTATCGGCGGCGCGGTATTCGTGATGCCTATTTTGATCAGCTTTTTAAACTACGACATCAAAAAGGCCGTCAGTACGGGGCTATTTTTCGTGATATTTTCCTCAAGCGCGGGCTTTCTGAGCCTTTCCGCGCACGGGCTCGTGTACTACAAGATCGGCGCGTTGCTAGGCATCGGCTCGCTAGCGGGCGTTTACGCGGGCGTCAAAACCTCGCACAAGATCGGCAAAAAGGCTCAAAAGCGCTGGATGATCGCGCTTATCGTCACGATACTTTGCGTGACGATCAAAAAATTTATCGTCCTAAACTAGCGCTATTCGTTTTGCCTGTCGCGCCCAAATTAGGCCTAGAGCGTGCTTTAAATTTTAAAATTTAAACTCCGTCCGTTTGCGCGAGTGATTTTTGAAATTCGTATTTGAAATAAAACATCCACGCGAGCGGACAGAGGATTATTAAAATGACGGCTACGACTTCGGCGGCTTGCGCATGAAATATTACGAATAAGACACCTATGTAGTTAAGAACATAAGCAAAACCCCAAAATACCGCGTTTGAGCGGTCGTTTGATATTTCGGTTGCGACCAAATAGATGCAAATGCAAATTAGCGAGGCAATCAAAAAGGCTTCAAGGACACCTAGCTTTTGGTAGTTTACGTCCGAAGCAAAATAACCCAGTGCGCAAGATGCCAAGATTATCGCGAGTAAAATTTTGCGTAAAATTTTAAGCGATTTGACTTCGGGCAAAGCATAGATTATATGCGCGCAAAGAGCTATAAAATAGGCACCTGCGACAAAATCAAAAAATATGTAATAAGCGAATTCTCCAAATATCCCCAAATCATAGCCGCTTCCTAAAATTTTTTCATCTATGACATATAGCGCACCGAATTTCGCCGCTAAAAACGCAGCCGTAAGCAGGATCGGATGCAGCAGCGCTCTGCCTGCGAGCAGATCCGCGCAAATGCGCTTCAGGAAATTTATCAATCTTTTCACGCTAGGCTCCTTTGAGATTTCGCCGCTTGCGGCGTCTTTCGTGAAATTTTCGCCCGTCTGGTTTAAATTTGATCTTAAATCGGGATAAATTTTAGCTTGAGAGCTTTTAAAAGTCGCTTAGAGGCAAAAGCGGTGAATTTGCGTGCTTGGAACAGGTCGCGTATTTTGAAATTTGCGCCGTTCAAATCATTTCCTATCGCAAGCTGTTTTCGGACGAGCACATATTGCGAAAAAGCGCGGATAAAAAGGGCATCAACTAGCTCGTCCGTCCGCTCGTAGTATTTAAAATTTTATCGATCTTTATAGTTTGCGGCGGGGGTTTGCACACAGCGAGGTTTGCGTGCGGCCGGCTTGCTTGCGGTATAGATTTGCATGTAGCGTGGTTTTGCGCGGCAGATTTATGCGTAGCGAGGTTTATGTGCGGCCAGGTTGCGCGCAAGCGGCGGGTGGATTAAATTTTGATTTATCGTTAGCGCGGGTGCGCCCCTTTTCGCAGCGGATGCGAAGCGGGGCGCAAATTTCGTAAATTTTAAATTATTTCGGCGGATCGCCTAGCTCAAAGCGCAAAATTTACGCGCCTATAATCACAGCCGACAAAAGCCCCCATAAAATGGCTTCTATCGCTAGCACCGAGTGAAGTACGGCCTTACTCATCGCTTCTCCTTTATTTTTAATTTTATTATTTGCCAGACTCGGACCGCCAGAGGCGTGCCCGATCGATCTATGGGCGGGATTATATAAGGTGATTGTGTTCTTAATGTGTCTTTTAAAATTTACGGCGAAATTTTTACCGCCTGTCGTAAAGTGCGAGCGAGCGGCGGCAGATTCCAGGCAAAATTCAGCTACCCGCGTTAAGGCGCGGCAAATTTAAGCGAGCCTGCCGCCCGCCGTAATGCGCGGTAAAGTCGTAAAGGGCGGCAAAGTCGCAGCGTACGGTAAATTTAAAGCAGATTTCCGATCTCGTCGCGGCACGCGAGGCGTCCGCGGCAAATCGATATAAAATTTAAAGCAGAATTTTATGTGAATGCGGCGCGCGACACGCCCGCGCTTTTTTACGCCGTCAAAGCTTGCATCGGCCAAGATTGCGCCGTCAGGGCCCGTATCGTCAAAGCTTGCATCGACGCGACTTCGCCTGTGGGGCGAAATTTTACGGCGAGTTACGAATTGCAAGACGCTGCTCATCCGCGCCGTCTTGATTTGAAATTTAAAGCGGAATTTTAACGCGCGCCTCGGTTCCGACGCCCGGTTCGCTTTCGTATTCGATCTGCCCGCCTAAAATATCGAGCGCTCTGCGTACGATGCTAAGCCCAAGCCCGCTGCCAAGCTCCTTATGCGATTCCTCACACTGATAAAATCGGTCAAAAATTTTATCCAGCTTCTCGCGCGCGATGCCGATGCCTTCGTCTTTGATGCTCACCTGCGCAAAGCCATCGCAAGCGCAGCAACGGACGAAAATTTTACCGCTCAGCTGCGAGTATTTAAGCGCGTTTTCGATCAAATTTCGCCAAATTTGATTTAACAGCCCCGCGTTTGATCGCACGCTAAGCGGCGTTAGATCGAGTTCAAACTCGTGCCCTTCGTAGCTTTGGCTCAGTGAGATGATGCATTGCCGCAGCTGCTCGTCGATACGTACCGCTTCATCTAGGCGGATCGCCGCGCCGCTATCAAGTCTCGTTAGCTTTAGCATATCGGTGCAGAGCTTGCTTAGGCGGTTTGCTTCCGCGCCGATCGAGGCTGCGTATCGCACCGCGCGCTCCTCGCTCACGCCGCCCTCTATCATCTCGCTTAACGCGGCGATCGAGGAGATCGGCGTTTTCATCTCGTGCGAGACGTTTGAGACGAACTCCTTTTGCAGCTGCTCGTGCTTTTGCAGCTTCTGCGCCATTTTATTGACGTTTACTACGAGCTCGTCCAGCTCGTGCATATAGAGGTAATCAGTGCGGTACCTGTGTATCTTGCGCTCGGCGCGCGCCTCAAAATCGCCGTTTGCGATCGCGGTAATCGCGTCTAGTAGCCGCTTGATCGGGCGGAATAAAATTTTAAGCCCGAAGTAAAGCAGGGTGAAATTTAGCGCCATCGTGATTAAGCAGATGATCGCACACAGCGCCACTCCGTCCCAAAAGCCGCCGATCTTGCCGCCGATGCCTATGTAAAAAAGCATGCAAACCGCAAAGCAGACGATGAAATTTATCACGCCGAATGCGAGCGAAGAGTAAAGCGCGATGAAGCTTTTGAGGCTGATGAGGTATTTTTTCATGCTCGCTCCTTTTTTACGGCTTTGTAGCCGAGCCCGCGCACGGTGATTATCTCAAAGTCCTTGGAGTTTTCAAATTTCGCCCGCAGCTTTTTGACGTGCGTATCGACGACGCGCTCGTCGCTGTCCGTTTCGTAACCCCAAATTTCGCTCATTATCTCAAATCTCGTAAAAATTCTGCCCGCGTAGCTTAGCAGCAAAAACAAAAGACGAAATTCCTTTGGCGCTAGGCTTATCCGCTCGCCCTCGGAGCGGACGCTAAGCGTATCGTAGTCAAGCTCGCTTTCACCGATGAGAAGCCGCTTTTCGTTTGCGATCTTTGCGCGCCTTAGCAGCGCATGCACGCGCAGCACGAGCTCTTTTAAATTTATCGGCTTGCTCATATAATCGTCCGCGCCGCTTTTAAAGCCCGTCTGCATATCCTCGATCTCGCTTTTTGCCGTTATAATCAGTATCGGCTGGCTCTTGCCGTCGCGCCTAACGTATCTGCTAAGCTCAAAGCCGTCCATCTTGGGCATCATCACGTCCGAGATGATCAGATCAAAGTGCGCCTCATCTAGCACCTCTGCCGCCTGCTTGCCATCGAAGGCGCAGCTCACGCTAAAACCCTCATCAAGCAGCTTCTCCCTTATCGCCGAGCTCAAAGCCTCGTCGTCTTCGACCAGTAAAATATTAAGCATAATCGCTCCCGCTTTGCTAAATTTATGCGCTTAAATTTATACATAAAATTTTAAGAAATAATGAGATATTATACGTAAATTTTTTCAAGGAGTAAAGAATGAATTTCAAAAAAACCATATCGGTTGCTGTTATTGCAGCTTCGGTGCTGGCGCTATTTAGCGGATGCGCGAAAGAGAGCTCTCGTGTAGTGCAAACCCCTACGGTAGCGAGTCTAAACACTAATTACTCGGGCGAGCGGATCGCCGTGTCGGTAGGACGCTTTAACAACCAGTCCTCTTACAACAACGGGGTGTTCTCCGACGGGGAGGACAGATTGGGCAACCAAGCGCAGACAATTTTGATCTCAAGCTTACAACAAACAGGACGTTTCTCGGTGCTTGACCGCACGAATATGCGCGCCATCAAAGAGGAAAGCGCAATCTCCAAAAGCGCACAAAACTTAAAAGGCGCCAGATACGTTATCACCGGCGACGTGACTGAATTCGGCCGCAAGACGACCGGAGATCATCAGCTGTTTGGAATTTTAGGCAAGGGAAAGACTCAAACCGCGTATTCTAAAGTAAATTTAAACATCGTTGACGTCAGAACGTCCGAGGTGGTCTTTTCGACTCAGGGCGCGGGCGAGTATGAGCTGTCAAATCGCGAAGTGCTAGGTTTCGGCGGCACTGCGGGCTATGATTCGACGCTAAACGGCAAGGTGCTAAGCCTAGCGATCATCGAAGCGGTCAATAATCTCGTAAACGGCCTTGAAAACGGCGCGTTTAAAGTGAGATAAGGATTAAATTTGAAAGCGAGTAGCACTCTTGCTCTTGCTGCTGTGGCCGTGATCTTTTGCGGCTGCGGCGGCGGGAGCCGGAATCAAATTTATTACTGGGACGGCAGCTACACGGACTCGACCTATCAGTATCTGAAGCAGGAAGGCGACGTAGGCGAGCAGATCGAAGCGCTTGAAAAATCTATCCAAAAAGCATACGAAAAGGGACTCAAAGTCCCGCCGGGGCTTTATTCGCATCTGGGACTTTTGTATCTAAGCGCGGGCAACGGCGCGAGGGCAAGAGAGAGCTTTGAAAAAGAAGCTCAGGCTTTCCCTGAATCAAAACCGTTTTTGACCTTCGTTACAAACCCCGCCGCGCTTAAAAAAGCTGAGGCTGCAGCCAAGCCCGGCGCCGATAAAGCCCAAGGATCAAGCGGACGCGAAGCCGCCAAAGCAGCCTCTGCGAAGCAAGGCAAAGCTGCCGCAAAGCAGGGCGGCAAAACGAATAAAAAGGCTAAAAAATGAAAAATAAAGCTCAAATAGCTATTTTTAGCGTATTCGTGGCGCTGTTTTTTAATGCGTGCGCTCTAAGTGAGCCTGAAATTTATGACTACTCGGCGCTTCAGCAGGCTAAGCCTCGATCGATTTTGGTGCTAATGCCGAGCAACGAAACTACCGAAGTGGACGCAAGTGCTGCCGTGCTTGCCAACGCGATCTATCCGCTAAGCGAAGCGGGGTATTATGTATTTGATCCAGCGCTCGTGCATGAGACCTTCAAAAATAACGGAATTTACGAGGCTAGCGACATCCAAAATGTCTCCGCGCACAAGCTAAGACAGATTTTCGGCGCAGACGCCGTGCTGTATCTGAACGTCGTCAAATACGGCACTTCGTATATGCTTATCAAAAGCACGAACGTGGTGGCGGTCAATGCCAAACTCGTGGATTTGCGAAGCGGCGCGATGCTCTGGGAGGGCTCGGCGCAGGTCAGCGACGACTCAGGCGGAGGCGGTAACAATCTCGTGGGTATGTTGATCTCCGCGGTTATTAAGCAGGTTAGTGATACGATCACCGATGCGGGATACAAGCTCTCTGCGAGCGCAGATGCGATGCTGCTAGGCCAGAACTGCAACAAATGCTTGCTCTACGGCCCGTATTCGCCACACTACGGACAGGATAGACAGCTTGGCGGCGGAAAATAAATTTTAAAAAGGACGAAAATGAAACTAGCCGAGGCGCTGATACTGCGCGCCGATATACAAAAACGCATCGAGCAGCTAAAATCAAGGCTCGCGGATAACGCGAAGGTGCAAGAGGGCGAGAAACCTAGTGAGGAGCCAAAGGTACTACTAGCCGAGCTAGAGGCGCTTACGGGCGAGCTTGAGCGGCTAATCGTTCGGATAAATTTAACCAACTGCACTGCAAAAGCCGACGGCAAGAGCCTAACCGAGCTAATCGCCAAGCGCGATGTACTCACGCTAAAAGCTGGTGCATTGCGGGCTTTCGCGCAAGCTTCCGCGCAAAAAGTGGATGTTTATTCACGCAGCGAGATTAAAATCCTAAGCACGGTCGATGTCGCGGCGCTGCAAAAGCAGGTGGACGAGCTGGCTAAGCAGATCAGACAGCTTGATACGACGCTGCAAGGCGCGAATTGGCAGACCGATCTGATCGATTAAAGCGTCAAATTTGGCGGCGAAATTTGAAAGGATTTCGCGAAAAATAAAATTTCGGGTAAGTATCGCAAGAGGCGAGTACGAAACTCACCTGCAAAGCAGGTTTATGGCAGCGCTCGCGGAAACGGGCGCACCCCTTTTACGATTTATTTTCAGTAAATTTACAGGGGCAATGTAACTACGCAATGTAACTACCGCGTACTGATCTAGCGATACCGAGGGCGGGAACGGGGAAATTTAAAACGAAATTTTGATTTTAACGGTGCGCTTGCTGGCTCGCGGCGAAATCTCGCGGCGATTTGGGCGGGCTTGACGCTCAAATTTTGCGTTAAATTAAGGCGCGCTTACAAATTTTGCATTTTAACCACGAGCGTCAAATTTTACAAAAATCATAAAATTTGGCCAAATTTAAAGGATGAAATTTGAAATTTAAAACCCTTGCGCTAGCGGTCGCATTTTTCTTTGTGACGAGCGCAAACGCCGAGCTCACGACAGAAGCGAATTCCATAAATTTTAGAAAAACGAGAGGCGCGGAACAAAATCTCGCGGACGCAAAAGACGCCAAATTTCAAAACGCGCATTTTAAAAGCGCAGATACCGCAGTGCGCGGTGCAAACCCAAACTCATCGCAAAAAGCGACCCTCATCGACGAAGCGAAAAATTTCTACCGCGTGGACGAGCTGCTGTTTCGTAGCGCTCAGCTTGATGGAAGCTACGCCGCAAAGCTGCATGAGCTTGGTATCAAAAGCATCGTAAATTTGCGCCATTTTAGCAGAGACGGCGACAAAAGGGCGTTTGGGAATCAATTTTGGCTCGCAAGCAAGCCGCTTCAAAGCTGGGAGATAAAGCCCGCGCAGATCGCGGACGTCTTGCGCACCATTCGCGAGCGCCAAAAGGAGGGCGCCGTGCTCGTGCACTGCTATCACGGAGCCGATCGCACTGGGCTTGTGGTGGCGATGTACCGCGTGATCTATCAGGGATGGAGCCTGGATGCCGCGCGCAGCGAGATGATAGACGGCGGATACGGCTTTCACTCCATGTGGCAGGATATCGCAGGCTTTTTGACGCCGCAAAACGAGGCACTCGTAAGAGCCGAGCTTGGAATTTAGACGAAATTTCGCCCGTTAGTCAGACGGCGGCAAAATTTGTAAATTTAATAATGACAAAGTGCCGTTGATAACGAAATTTTATAATATGGGCTATGTATATTTTCTGGGGCGAGGCTCGGGATACACCAAAATGAGGGCAAAAAACGAGCTGCAAAGGCGCGCGGAATTTGAGCAAAAATTTGAGGCGTGCAAGCAAAAGGCGCGGGAAATTTTAAATTTATAGGTATCGCTAAAATTTTACTCTTTGCGGCGAGCTAAATTTAAAACCGTAAATTTCTGCAAAAAAGCAAAGAAACCTTAAAATAGTAAAATTCAGGTCGTAAAATTTTACGCATTTTTCTACTGAAAATTCTCATACTCTTTTTCAAATATGCGCTCATATCGCTGCCGCGTGCGTATCGCAATCAAATCGGCTAAATTTAAAGAGCTCGATTTGCGTTTGCGGCGACGGGGCGCGTAAAATGCCGCAGATATCAGACAAAATATCCGTAAATTTATCCGAAACGCAGTAAAATTCGAGCGGCAAATTTAACAAAAGGAGCGATCGTGGAAAATTTATTACTGGCGCAGCTGCGCGAAGCGCTACCGCAGGGCATGCGCGTGCCAAGCGAACTTGAGGCGCTTTATGCGTGGATCGAAGCAAACAGCTTTTATGACGACGTTGGCGGGCGCAGACGCGGCTATCTCTACCCGCAGGATCGGCTACGGCAGAGCTGGAGCGGCGATGAGCGCGAGGGCGGCACGGACATCGTATTTTTCACGGATGAGCCGAAAAATCGCGACGAGGAGCTAAGGTATTGGTTTTACGGCGAGGATCGCGAGCTTGCCGCGGAGATCAAGCAGCGGCTTTGCGTGTTCGCGGGCAGCGGCTCGGAGGGCTCGATGTGCGCGCTGTGGCTGGACGATGCGGGCGAGACGAAGATCGTGCACATGGGCTCCGGCTCGGGCTCGACGATGACCTGCGTTTTGGCTAACAGCGGGCTTGATTTTTTGCGATTGCTTGCGATCGGATACGACGAGATCTGCTGGGATGAGGATTTTAGCGCGCCGCCAAACAGCGAGGATGACGATTTTATCGTGCATCCAAACGAGAAATTTCAGCAGCGGGTAACACAGATGTTTAAAACGACGATCCCGCAAACTGCGCTTGAGCTCGTCGCGCCCGCGCATCTAGACGACGAGAACCCGAGCGACGAGTTTTTGATCTGGGTAAATCGCGTCGCAGAGTGAAATTAAAGCGGCTTTTGCGCCGTTTAATGAAGTGTTTTGGACCCTATTTGCGTAGGAAACCTTGAAATTTAAGCTTTTACTGGCTAATTTAAAGAGCGTAAATTTAATGGATATCTTTTTATTAAAATTTGGCGGCGGTATCTATATAGAAAAGCATTAATCATCTATTACTACTTCTGATACTTTTAAAATTTTTAATAAATTTGCTCGATAGAATTTAACTCTTTGCAGTGTAGCGGCGAAATTTCGCAGTGATCTGAAATGCGGGTGCGATGTAAGTTGCCGCGTCTTTAGGAATCCAAATAAATTTAGCTAAATTCCGCGTGGATGAGCTGATATGCCAAACATATGGAAGCCTTGCCGGTTTAGCAAAGAACTGATTGATACTTAAATTCTAAGGCAAAAAAAACAAGGCTAAAAGCTTTTCGGCAGTTTTGGCGATAGGTTGTCTTTAAATGTCGTATCAGAAAAATTGTGACCGCAGCGACGCAGGCAGCGCGCTCAGAGCAAAAAAATGGCGCGAGCATCTGTATCGGCGTAGCGCTTTTAGGCTTCATATGAAAGATCGCATCCAAACGATCCTGCTGTCAAATATCCGTATAAATTACGACGGATTTTTATCGAGGGCATGGGGGGGCGAGCTATAAGGTATATCCAGCGAATACGTCTTTGCAGCTAGCTGCGCGCAGGCATTTAAAAGACGGAAAGTAAAAGCGAACAAGTTAAAATCTGAAAGCATTAATAATTGTGCAATAGGTAAATTGCGCTCAGTGGCGAAGTGAGCGCAAACTTTTTGGCAGCTTTGAGCTGTTTGCACGCGCGTAGGTGGCAGGCGCTACTTTACTTTAAATCTCTTTTTGGATCTTGGGTTTGCGCGCACAGAGCAGCAAGCACTAAGCAGCTCGGCGCGGAGGTATCGTATTTTGCACCGCTTTCGCAGTAACTCTCCTTGATACCTGCCAGCTGACGCACTTTCTAGCAATATGATTAATGCTGTTTAGCATTGATGAGGATGAGCTTGGTGAGTGCAATACAAGCCCGGTAGTGTATAGTGAACGCGCGACTTTACGAGTTTAATATAATTTTAACGGAGAGTTTGAAGCAGTAGCTATGACGGGACATACATAGTTTTTTAACGTCTTATGTAAATTTAAAACGAGTATTATTGCGAGCGGGTGCAAATTTTTAGGTAAAATTTTATGCTCATTGATTTTTATATGGTTGTACTAAAGCATGCTTCATACAGAAAAATTTCGTATAAATTTTTAACGTAAACTTTGCCCATTTAGGGGAGAAGAGAAGGGAGTAAAATTTTACGATCAAAAGAGCGGGGGATTATGTCAGCAGGCTGCGTGTGCAACGCAAAAAATAGCGATACAGGAAGCGTATCGAGTAGTGTGGATGAAAAGATGATTTTCATCCGTCACTTTTTAAAATAAAATTTCTCGACTAAAAAGCGATTTTGCCTTTGTAAATTTTAAAATTTTGCTAAAAATTCTTCGTATTTTTCTGCACTTTTTGCGATATATTCGCTATCTGGATGAAATGAAAATCCATAGCCGAAGTGGCACGGCAGCAGTTTAGCACCCGTAAAATTCATAGCGCATTTAAAAGGTGTGATAACTTCTTCTATGCAAAATCCGATCGTGCCGTCTTTTTTATAGTTATTTTGCTCGTCGCCGATAGTGATCGCTAGGGCAAATTCTTTACCTTTTAGCTTGTCGCCGGTGCTGCCGTAAGCCCAGCCGTAGGCAAATACATCGTCGAACCATCGCTTTAAAAGCGGCGGATAGCTGTACCAATAAAGTGGAAACTGAATGATAATTTTATCGTGGCTTAAAAGTAACTCCTGTTCGCGCGCAACATCGATTTTGCCGTTCGGATAAGCAGCGTAAATTTCGTGAATATCAAATTTATCCGCTTGCTTTTTGGCTACCTCGCGCCACGCCTTGTTTGCGTGCGAGCTTGCCATATCGGGATGAGCGATGATGATTAGGTTTTTCATATTTTATCCTTGTTTTAAATTTCTTACATTATATGTTTTTTGGCTGAAATTTTGATTTATCATCTAGCATAATATGGGTATGAAATTTCAAATAAAATTTTACTTCCACCCAAATACTACCGGAAGACTTGTAGTTTTTTGCATGCGATTAGAAGTTAAATTTATAAGCAAATATGGCAGATCCCAAAATCGATAGAATTTTATCTATTAAATTGTATTAAAAATTTTAAATGGTATGAAAAATGCGCCGAAAAATTCGGCGCAAATGAAAGGAATACTAATCTTAGATTAGCGCAGGAGCTACTAAAAATCCTAGAGCAACCGAAAGCGCAACCATAATGGTTCCCGGAAGGAAAAACGAGTGGTTAAATACAAATTTACCGACTCTGGTTGTTCCAGTATCGTCCATCGCGATCGCGCCGAGCGTCGTAGGATAGGTAGGGAGCACGAACAAGCCTGAAACGGCTGCGAACGATGCGACTAAGATCCAAATTTGACCGGAATTTTCAGGGCTAGTCATTCCAAGCGCGGCAGCAACGGCAGGCATCATAACCTTTGTGGTTGCAGCCTGCGAGTATAGCAAGCAGCTTAGGAAATATAGCGCGACGGCTAGTACGAAAGGATACTGCGTAACGACGTTTTTAGCTACCTCTTTGATGCTGTCGATGTGACCGTTTACGAAAGTAGTACCGAGCCATGCGATACCGATGACGCAGA
The DNA here is from genome assembly GCF_019423325.1 of Campylobacter sp. NCBI lineage: Bacteria > Pseudomonadati > Campylobacterota > Epsilonproteobacteria > Campylobacterales > Campylobacteraceae > Campylobacter > Campylobacter sp. Next base: position 550,701 of record NZ_JAHZBQ010000001.1, read on the forward strand.
TGCACGCATTCATACCGCTTTGGAAAGTGCTGGTAGAGAGCAGTTTGCCCGTATCGATCTTGCACAAAACAGCGATAAGAAAGCCGATAGTTAGCATAAAGCTGATGATCGCACTATCTCTTGAAAGGATTGGTTTTTCCACCAAACCGACGCTCTTTGAGATCGCAAGCGCATAGCAAACGACGATCAAAACGCCGACAGCAAATATCGCAACCGATCTTTTCGCATAAGGCTTCGGCTCTTTATACTCCTCGGCTTTGATCTCGGCTACGAGACCTTTTGAAAGTCTCTCTTTGTAAACAGGGTCTTTTGAAAGATCGAGATCGTAGAATTTATTTACGATGAAAGCCGTGATGATCATAGCTACGAAGGTAGTAGAGATGCAGATAAACAAAAGCTTAGGATAGCTAACGCCTAGCTTCTCGCACAGACCGCTCATAGCGACGAATGCCGCCGAAATAGGGCTCGCAGTGATCGCTACCTGAGACGAGACGACCGAAAGCGCAAGAGGAGCGGAAGGCTTGATGTTCTGCGTCTTTGCGACCTCTACGATAACAGGGATCATAGAAAACGCAGTATGTCCGGTACCCGCAAGTATCGTAAGTAGATAGGTAACGATAGGCGCTAGGAAGTTGATCTGCTTAGGATTTTTCCTTAAAATTTTAGATGCAACCTGAACCAAATAATCAAGTCCGCCTGCGACTTGTAGCGCCGTAATCGCGGAGATTACCGATGCGATAATTAGGATAACGTCAATCGGGATATCCTTCATATCGACCTTCATGCCCAAAATGGCTAGGACGACAACGCCCAAGCCGCCTGCATAACCGACGCCCATGCCGCCTAGCTTAACGCCTAGGTAGATGCCGCCTAGCAACACGATAAATTGCAATATCACCATAAAGTCCATTGCAAAACTCCTTATAAAGTAATTTTTTTAACGGCGCGCAGAATTCTAAAGATTTCAGCAGGTAAAATCCGAATTATCTTTATAATTCAGTGGTCGGAATTCTATGCGGAATTTTATCCTAAAATTTCGCAAGTGGAATTTTACTCCACGGAAGCTAAATCTAACTTGATGAAATTCTGCATCTACGGAATTCTGCACGATCAATTTTATCTATTTAGAATTCTACTTTGCGGAATTTCGCCTATTAAATTAACCGACGAAATTCCGCGCCGCACCTAGTTTGAAACTATTTTTTGCTCATATGTGGGTTGAGCATAGATTTAGGCTCTAGGATCTTATCGATCTCCTCTTTTTTTAAATATCCGCGCTCTAGGCAGATTTCGCCGACGGATTTTCCGGTCTGAAGTGCCTCTTTGGCGATACTTGCAGATTTTTCGTAGCCGATGTAAGGATTGAATGCAGTAACGATACCGACGGAATTTAGCACCGATTTTAGGCAAGCTTCAGGATTTGCTTTTAGATGTTTGATAGCTTTTTCAGCTAGTGTATTCATCGCATTTTCCAAAAGCACGATCGAGTTAAATAACGCATATGCGATGCCAGGCTCAAACGCATTAAGCTCGAATTCTCCGCGCTCGGAGCAAAGCATAATCGTAACGTCGTTGCCGATTACCTCATAGCAAGCCTCGCCTACAACCTCAGCGATGACTGGGTTTACTTTGCCCGGCATGATGGAGCTGCCCGGTTGCATCTTAGGAAGCTCGATTTCGCCTAGACCGCATCTAGGACCGGAGTTCATAAGACGTAGGTCGTTTGCGATTTTACTTAGGCGGACGGCTGCTGTTTTTAACGCGCCGCTAACGTGGACGAAGTCCGCAGTGTCTTGTGTGGCGGCGATGAAGTCCTCTGCGGCTTTAAATTTAACGCCGGTGATCTCGCCCAGTTTTTTCTCGACTACGTTTTTGTAATCAGGGTGGCAGTTGATGCCCGTACCAATCGCCGTAGCGCCCATATTTAGGTAAGTCATCGACTCTCTAGCAGCTTTGATAAGTGCGATATCGGTTTTGATGTAGGTAGCAAAAGCATTGAAAGTGTTTCCAAGAGTAGTAGGAACGGCGTCCTCAAGCTCCGTCCTTCCCATTTTGATGACATCTTTGTATTCTTTGGCTTTAACTTCAAGCTCTTTTTTCAAATTTTCCATAGCTTTTAATAGATCGGTTAGCTTGGCGTAAGCGGCGACTTTGATCGAGCTAGGATAGGTATCGTTGGTGCTTTGACCCAAATTTGTGTGATCGTTTGGATGGAGGTATTGGTATTCGCCCTTTTTATGTCCCATGCTCTCCAAAGCTATATTGGTAATGACCTCGTTGGTATTCATATTCGTCGAAGTTCCGGCGCCGCCTTGGATCATATCGACTACGAATTGATCTCTGAACTCTCCTGCGATGAGCCTGTCGCAAGCTTTTGCAATCGCATCGGCTTTTTGCGCGTCTAGGACTCCGACCTCTTTATTGGCTAGTGCAGCTGCTTTTTTGATTTGTGCAAATGCCTTGATAAAAAATGGATAGTCTTTGAGCGCTCGTCCGCTTAGGTGGAAGTTCTCTAGTGCCCTAAATGTTTGCACACCGTAGTAAAAATCGTCGGAAATTTCTAATTCCCCGATGAAATCGTGTTCTTTTCTGGTCTTTGCCATAATAAGTCCTTTCGTTGAAATTGTTAATGGAATTTTAAAGCTTTTAGTATTAAAAGCAGCTTAAAACGTAACGAAAAATTAAAATTTAGAAATTAGTATGATTGTTTAAGGCTTTAAATATAATTTTACTTAAAAAATATTTTGGAATTCGCTACTAAGGTATAATTACACTTTAATAGAAATATCGTATCGCACGCGGATTATGAAAGTGAAATTATAAAAATTCTTGTTTAGCTTAAATTATAATTTGAAAAATTTAAAGTTAAAGGCGGCAAAATGGAATTTTTTATTGTATTTGTATTTACTAGAGTGGAGCTATTTTTTGCGTTTTATAAAATAAATATATAGGAGCGAGATTATAATGACGACAGCGAACAGAGCGATCGTAATTAGATGCAGATCTTGCTTGATTAGCTCCTCGTTTTCGCCGATGAAATATCCTAAGCTCATCAGTATTAGTGTCCAAATCGCAGCTCCAAGCCCGGTAAATAGCACGAAGCGCGCGACATTCATCTTTGCAAGCCCCGCAGGAAGGCTGATGTATTGACGGATGCCAGGGATTAGGCGGCAGTTAAACGTTGAAATTTCGCCATGGCGGTTAAAAAAAGCTTCGAATTTTGCAAATTTCTCCTCGGTGATGCCTACGTATTTGCCGTATTTAGCGATAATCTTACGTCCAAAAAAGTAGCATAGATAGTAATTAAACAGCGCGCCGGTGATGCTGCCGCCAAGCCCACAAACAAATGCTAGAGCAAAGCTCATCTGCGATTTTGAGGCCAGATAGCCTGCAGGGATCATCACTACTTCACTTGGGAAGGGAAAGAAGCTGCTTTCTAAAAACATCATCACAAAAATGCCAAGGTATCCCCAACCTGCGACAAATTCTACGATAAAATTTACGATATTAGAAAGCATTTGAATTCCTTGATTTAATGTAAAAAACCGGATACGCTTAAAATTTCGCGGAATTTAGCATCAGCAAAGTAAATAAGTTTGAAATTTAACAACCCAGCAATATAAGAGTGAGCTTAAAATTTCGCGAAATTTAGCGCATATAAAACAAAGGCGCGGACTAAAATTTATCCCTGCAAGTTGCCACCGTAGCGAACTTGCATTATAAATTTAATAGCCTCGCGCCTTAAAATTAAAACTATTTTGCGTATTCGATGTTTAGTTTGCCGAATAGCTCATTAGCCTTGTCATCGATTTTTTTATTTACTTTGCTTGGAAGTAATTGATTTTTGATGAGATCTTTTACCTTTTCAAACGGCATAGTCTCAGCCTTTTTGCTGCTTTCTTTGTAGATTATATGATATCCGAATTGCGTCTTTACCGGCGTTTTGCTCATCTCACCATCTTTTAGCGCAAACGCCGCTTTTTCAAACTCCGGCACCATCATGCCTTTGCCAAAAGAGCCCAAATCGCCACCATTTTCTTTCGCACTTGGATCGATTGAAATTTCTTTAGCTAGCTTATTAAATTCCTCTTTTAAATTCTCTTTTTTGACTTTTGATAGCTTCGCAATCGCGTTTTTAGCAGCCTTTTCGTCTGCTACTAAGATATGGCTTGCAGTAACGGAATCTGGTTGCATGAAATTCTGTTTATTTTCATCATAAATTTTTTTAGCTTCCTCGTCGCTGATGCTTACGTCTTTAGCCTGTTCGCGTTGCCATAGATTAAATGCTATGCCATCTTTAGCTAGCTCTAGCTGATGTTTATATTCGTCGCTGTTTTCAATACCTGATTTTTTCGCCTCTGCGATTAGAAGTTTGTATTTGATCAGATCGTCGATTAGTTTTTTCTTCTCATCGGCGGTTGGTTCCTGTCCGCCGTGCTGCATACCTTGAGCCAAAAACGGTGCAACATCCTCATCCGTAATAGTGATATTTGCGTCTTTTGCAGTAGCCAAAACGCCTGCATTAAGCGAAGATATAGCCATAGCGGCAACAAAGCTGAAAGATAAAATTCTTTTCATTATTTTTCCTTTATTCGGTAAATTTCGCGCAATTATAAAAAAAGATAGTAAACAAAATAGCGAATGCCAGCAAATTCGGCGCGAATCCTGCGCCGAATTTTAAAAAGAGGGGAGTTAAAACGACGGGATGATTGCGCCTTTATATTGCGTCTCGATAAATTTTTTCACTTTCTCGCTTTGAATCGCTTTATCTAGCGCCTTGATCTTAGGGCTGTTTTCGTTGCCTTCTTTAACGCTAATAACATTTGTATAAGGGTTGCCCTCAGCCTTTTCTAAAAATAGCGAATCTTTGATCGGGTTTAAATTTGCGTTAAAGGCAAAATTTGAGTTGATAACCGCAATATCTACATCGCCCAGAGTGCGTGGAAGTGCGGCGCCCTCAAGCTCTAAAATTTCTAAATTTTTAGGGTTTTTCGTGACATCTAACGGCGTGCGAAGCTTGGCATTTTGATCAACTTCGATGAGCCCCGCGGCTACGAGTAGATCAAGAGCGCGGCTTTCGTTAGTCGGATCGTTTGGCACGGCAACTTTAGCACCGTTTTTAAGATCTTTTAAATTTTTAATCTTATGGCTGTAGATGCCCATCGGCTCTAAATGCACGCCCACGGTCGCTTTTAACTTCGTGCCTTTATTGGCGTTAAATTCCTCCATATACGGCACGTGCTGGAAAAATCCCGCATCCACGTCGCCGCTGTCGGTAGCGAGGTTCGGGGTTACGTAGTCGTTGAAAACTTTTACTTCAAGATCGTAGCCTTGGGCTTTTAGATCGGGCTTGATCTGCTCTAAAATTTCGGCATGCGGTATCGGAGTAGCGGCGACTACGATTTTTTCGGCAAGAGCGAAGCTGACGACGCTAGCGCTAAGAAGCGAAGCGAGAAGAAATTTCTTCATATTTAATCCTTTTGGTTAAAATTTCGCGGTATTATAGCAGGTAGAATTTTTAATGTCAAGTATTTTTATATGATTTTTTAAAATTTTATCTAAAATATTCTAAAATTCGATATTTCTATATATATTTAAATACTACATTTTATTGTATAATGCAGAATTGGCACGCTTTAATGAGCGCTTTACATAAATTCCGCTAAAATCGCAAAATTTAAAATTTTAAAAAAGGGCTGAAAATGGCAGATTTTTACGACGCGAAAGCCGTAGAGGAGAGCTTTTATAAAATTTGGGAGCAGCGCGGTTATTTCGAGATCGACGGCAATAAAGATATCCAGCAAAAAGGTAAAAACTTTTGCATTATGATGCCCCCTCCAAACGTCACTGGAGTGCTTCATATCGGGCATTCTCTCACTTTTACGCTACAAGACATAATGACGCGATACAAGCGAATGGACGGTTACAAAACGCTGTGGCAGCCGGGGTTAGATCACGCAGGTATCGCGACGCAAAATGTCGTCGAGCGCGAGCTTTTGGCGCAAGGGATTAAAAAAGAAGCGATCGGGCGCGAAGAGTTTTTAAAGCACGTTTGGCGCTGGAAGGAGCAAAGCGGCGGGCAGATCGTAAAGCAGATGAAGCGCCTTGGCGTCACGCCTGCGTGGAGCAGGCAGCGATTTACGATGGATGAAGGGCTTAAAAACGCCGTGCGCAAAGCCTTCGTAAACTTATACAACGCGGGGCTCATCGTGCGCGGAAACTACATGGTAAATTGGTGCACGCACGACGGCGCGCTAAGCGATGTAGAGGTCGAGCACAAGGAGAACAAGGGCAAGCTTTATTATTTGCGTTATTACTTCGCGGACGAGCAAGATAAATTTATCGTAGTGGCTACTACGCGCCCCGAGACCTATTTCGGCGACACCGCCGTCATGGTAAATCCCGCGGACGAACGCTATAAAAATTTGATCGGCAAAAAAGTCGTGCTGCCGCTAATCGGCCGCGAGATAGAGATCATCGCCGACGAATACGTCGATATGAGCTTCGGAACGGGTGCCGTGAAGGTCACGCCAGCGCACGACACCAACGACTACGAGGTCGGCAAGCGCCACGAGCTGGAATTTATCACGGTATTTGACGAAAAAGGAATTTTAAACGAGCAGTGCGGTAAATTCAGAGGCTTAGAGCGACTAACCGCGCGCGATCAGATCGTAGCGGAGCTCGAACGGCTGGGCTTTATCGAAAAAATCGAGGACTACGAAAATCAAGTCGGCTACTGCTACCGCTGCAAAAACGTCGTCGAGCCGTACATCTCGCAGCAGTGGTTCGTGCGCGCAGATATCGCAAAAGAGGCGATCTCTAAGGTAAATTCCGGCGAGGCGGAATTTTTCCCGAAGCACTGGATTAATAGCTTCAACGCCTGGATGCGTGAGCTGAAGGACTGGTGTATCAGCCGCCAGCTGTGGTGGGGGCATAGAATTCCCGTTTTTTACTGCGACTGCGGCCATCAGTGGGCAGATGAGCGCGAGAGCCCTGATGTCTGCCCGAAATGCGGCGGCAAAAATTTTACTCAAGATCCCGACGTGCTCGATACATGGTTTTCAAGCGGTCTTTGGCCGATCAGCACGCTTGGCTGGGGCAATGGCGAGGCATTGAAAAACGAGAAGTGGTTCGAAGAGGATTTGAGCGAATTTTATCCAAACACCATGCTAATTACGGGCTTTGACATTTTGTTTTTCTGGGTCGCGCGCATGATGTTTCAGTGCCAAAACGCCATGGGCGAGCTGCCGTTTCGCGACATCTATCTGCATGCCTTGGTTAAGGACAAAGACGGCAAAAAGATGAGCAAATCGAGCAAAAACGTAGTCGATCCGCTGCTAAAGATAGATGAATTTAGCGCAGATATTTTGCGCTTTACGCTTACAATTTTGTGCGTGCAGGGGCGCGATCTGCGCCTTAGCGACGACAAGCTATTGATATATCGAAATTTTACGAATAAGCTTTATAACGCGAGCAAATTTTTGCTTTTAAACGCTTCTAAATTCGACGATTTAGATGCGGCGCAGATCAAAACGAGCCTCGGCAAATATATGCTTTCGCGCTTTAGCTGCTGCGTGGGTGCGGTGCGGGAAAATTTGGACGAATACCGCTTCAACGACGCTGCGACCGAGCTTTATAAGTTTTTTTGGGACGAGTTTTGCGACTGGGGCATCGAGCTTAGCAAAGCGGACAAGGCCGCGATAGGCGAGCTGGGGATGATTTTTAAAGAAGCGATGAAGCTGCTAAGCCCGTTTATGCCGTTTCTAAGCGAGTATCTGTATCAGGAGCTAAGCGGCACGAAGCTGCAAGACGCGCGCTCCATCATGGTGATGCGATACCCGCAGCCGGGTGGGCGCGATGAGCGGATCGAGGAGCTATTTTCGCTTCTTACCGAAGCGATCGTTAGTATTCGCCGCGCAAAGGCGACGATCGAGCTCGGCAATGCGCGCGTAGCAAAAGCCTACGTTAAATCCGCAGTCGATCTAAGCGCCGCCGCAGACTACATTAAAACGCTTGCCAAGGTAGATGAAGTGGAATTTACGCAGCAAAATATTGCAAATTCCGCTCGCGACGTAAGCGAGAGGTTGGAAACTTTCGTGCCACTTGAGGGAGTCGATCTTAGCGGCGTGATTTCGCGCCTTAGCGCGCAAAAAGCCAAGCTGCAAAAAGAGATCGAAAAGCTCTCTGCAATGCTTGGCAATGAAAAATTTATCTCCTCCGCGCCCGCTGACGTCGTCGCCGCAAACCGCGAAGCGTTGCAAAGCGCGCAGGAAAAATTCGCCAAAGTATGCGACGAATTAAAGGCGTTTGGCGAGTAGTCCGCTCGTTTGAGTCTAAATTTAAATCAAGGAGAAAAATATGTCAAAAGGTAGTATCGGTGGATTTACGTTAGGCACGGTCATAGCCGTCGCACTATCGTGGGGAGCTAATAAAAGCATAATGTGGGCGATAATCCACGGATTTTTAAGTTGGTTATACGTGATTTATTATTTCCTACTGAGGTAAAATTTCATCGGCGGCGCGCCGTTTTACGCGCTAAATTTTAAAATTTATCAAGGATAAAAAATGAGCGAAAAAATAAAAATAGCGGTTTTGGGATACGGAAATTTAGGTCGCGGCGTAGAGCTTGCAGCGCGAAATAGCAAGGATCTGCAGCTTTCGGCGGTTTTTAGTCGCAGAAATCCAAGCGAGGTAAAAACATACGGCGCGCCGGTGTTTAGCGTGGATGAAATTTTATCACACAAGGACAAATTTGACGTTTTGGTGCTTTGCGGCGGTAGCGCGACGGATCTGCCGACGCAGACGCCCGAGTTTGCGCAGAGCTTTAACGTCGTAGATAGCTTCGATACGCACGCAAAAATACCTGAGCACTTCGCCGCGGTAGACGCCGCCGCCAAAAAAGGTGGAAACGTAGGTATCATCGCCGTTGGTTGGGATCCGGGTCTGTTTTCGCTAAATAGACTGTTCGGCGAGAGTGTGCTGCAAAACGGCAGCAGTTATACGTTTTGGGGTAAAGGCGTGAGCCAAGGCCACTCCGACGCTATCCGCAGGATCGAGGGCGTCGTGGATGCGCGCCAATACACCGTGCCGATAGAAAGCGCCTTAGAGCGAGTCCGTGCGGGCGAAAACCCAAATTTAACTACGCGCGAAAAGCACCTGCGCGAGTGCTACGTCGTAGCCGAAGAGGGCGCCGATAAAGCACGCATCGAGCAAGAGATAAAAACTATGCCAAACTACTTTGCCGACTACGACACGAGCGTGCATTTCGTGGGTCTTGCAACGCTTAAAAAAGAGCACGGCGGCATCCCTCACGGAGGATTCGTTTTGCGAAGCGGAGCGACGGGCGAGAGCGGCGAAAACAAGCACCTGATCGAGTTTTCGCTAAAACTCGACTCAAATCCAGAATTTACCGCAAGCGTGCTCGTAGCCTACGCCCGCGCGGCGTACCGCCTAGTAAAAAGGGGCGAGCGTGGCGCATTTAGCGTATTTGACATCGCTCCGGCGCTTCTTTCGCCAAAGAGCGCAGATGAGCTAAGGCGCGAAATTTTATAAATTTCTGGGGCGTTTCGGCGGAATTATGAACGAGGAAATCTAAGTGATAAAGATAGAAAATTTAAAGAAATTTTACGGAAAAACCTGCGTGATCGACGATGTGAGCCTGGAGGTGAAACAGGGCGAAATTTTTGCCATCGTCGGTCGCAGCGGCGCGGGTAAAAGTACTCTGCTGCGCTGCATAAACGGCCTTGAGGACTATCAAGAAGGAAGCCTTAAGGTAGAGGGCAGGGAGGTAAGAGAGCTAAGCGGCGCTCAGATCCGCGAGTTGCGCAAAAATATCGGTATGATTTTTCAGCACTTCGCGCTTATGAGCCGCCGCAGCGTCGCGCAAAACGTCGCCACGCCGTTAGCATTTTGGGGGTATTCGAAGGATCACACGAAGCGGCGCGTAGCCGAGCTTTTGGAGCTCGTGGGGCTTGCGGATAAAGCAAATGCCTATCCTAGCGAGCTTAGCGGCGGACAGAAGCAGCGCGTGGCGATTGCGCGCGCGCTTGCATTAAGCCCTAAAATTTTGCTTTCCGACGAGGCGACCTCGGCGCTTGATCCCAATACCACCGCGCAAATTTTATCGCTTCTGCGCCGCATCAATCGCGAGCTAGGCATCACGATCGTGCTCGTCACGCACGAGATGGAGGTCGTAAAGGGTATCGCGCAGCGCGCGATCCTGCTTAAGGGCGGGCGCGTGAGCAATTCTGGCGATATCGTCTCGCTGTTTCTGCACCCGGATGAGAATATGAAGGAATTTTTGGGCGAGGAGGAGGTGCTGCCCGCAAGCGGCGTGAATATCAGGCTCTTTTTCCCGCCCGCGGTTGCGTTTGACAGCGTGATCACGCATATGGCGCGCGCTTTGGAGATAAATTTTAATATCGTCTGGGGCAAGCTCGAGCGGCTTGATAAAAACGTCGTCGGAAGCCTCGTGATCAACGTGGAGCCCTCACACGTCGCGCGCGTGGAGGAGTTTATCAAAAACGCGGGCGTGATCTACGAGATCGTAAGCGAGGATGAGATCAAAAGCTGCGCCGCGATCTAGGTGCGATTTCGCGCCCTGTGCGCTTGCGCCGCACTAAATTTAAGGGCTTACGCGGTATAGCGAATTTAAAAGCTCGCGCGATGCTGCAAATTTAAAAGCTCGCGCGGCGTTTTAAATTTAATGACCGAGCCGTGGCATTATAAATTTAATCAGTTTCGCTGGAGGTTTAAATTTCTATCTCGCCGCGGTAAAGCAAGCTCGGTGATGCGCTGTTGGCGTGCGCTCTGGCTAGCTTTGATTCGCGTTTAGAATTTGACTAGCCATAGCGAGATGGTTTAAATTTCAGAGATCGCGACCGACCGAGCGCATTTAAGCCGCGCCGCGTTTGAAATTACAGGCGTTTAAATTTAAATTTGAATTTTTTGGAATTTCACACATACTTCACTTTTGCGGAAGTATAATTCCGCTAATTTCTTTTAAGGAGTACGTAATGAAAAAACTTACTTTGTTTGCGCTTAGTGCGCTATTTGCTGGCACTTTTGCCGTAGCTGCTGACATGGGCATGAAAGATGAGATGAAGGACGCCAATACATCAATGCATAATGGTGCGAAAGAGATGAAAGGCGACATGAAGGATATGCACAAGGATGCTATGAAAGAGGGTAAACATATGAAGGATGAGATGAAAGGCGAAATGAAAAAAGAGATGAAAAAAGAGATGTAGTGAGTAAAATTTTACTCGTAGATGACGATGAGACGCTTTGCGATCTCATCGGTGAATATCTAAAAGACGCGGGCTTTGACGTATGCGTTTGCAGCGACGCTCAAAGCGCCGCGGATCTTGCTTATGAACAAAAATTCGATCTTTTTATATTTGACGTAAAGATCCCCAAAGGCGACGGATTCTCACTTTTAAAAGAGCTGCGCAAGAGCGGAGATCGCACCCCCGCGATATTTGCCACCTCGCTAAATACACTTGATGACCTTGAGGTCGGTTTTAAAAGCGGCTGCGATGATTATCTCAAAAAACCTTATGAACTAAAAGAGCTACTACTGCGTGTTAATTCACTCATAAAGCGAAACTTCAGCCACAATTTTGGTGATTTTGTAACTATTGACGACGAGTTTAAATTTTACTTTGCAAGCAAAGAGCTACGCAGATCGGGCGTGCCCGTCACGCTTTCAAACAAAGAGCGCGAGCTGCTGGCGCTTTTTTTGCAAAATAAAAATAGGCTTTTGAGCAAGGATGAAATTTTCTCCGCGATCTACGCTTTTGATGAAACGCCTAGTGAAGAAGCGCTACGAACTTATATCAAAAATCTACGCCGCGTCCTAGGCGAAGAGCACATCATAAATCGCCGCAACGCAGGGTATCTGTATGTCTGAAAAGACTGCTTTAACGCTTAAAATTCTATCTTTATATCTCATTTCAAGCGCGTTATTTTTAGGATATTTTTTCAAGATAAATTACAGTATGAACGAAGCCGCGCTACTTTCGCACAGGATAAAAGAGCTAAAAGAGATCAAAATGATGATCTATATGAAAGCGAGCATGGACGGGCTGGAATCACTAGCGGACTTCGAGCGCGAAAAGGGTGTAAGCGCGTGTATATTTAAGCCAAACTCTGATGAAATTTACGGCTGTGACGGCGAACTTGGCGCACTTGATAAAGCGAAGCTAAAGGCGGAATTTATAAGTGGCGGAAGGCTAGGAATTTATGAGAATCTGCAAAATATGGAGGAGCGAAACGCCTTTTCCAAGGCTAAAATCATTCTGCTTGGAAGTAGCGTGCAGGGCGAAATTTTAACGCTTCGTATCAAAACAGCAGCGATGATGATAGCGCTTTTGAGCGTGATATTAGCCGTGGCGTTTTATCTGGTGCGGCTAGGCACAAAGCCGCTTTACGATAAGATTGACACGCTAAATCGCTTCATCAAGGATAGCACGCACGAGATCAACACTCCGCTTAGCATTATCTCTATGAGCGTCGAGACGATGCGGCACGCAGAGCTTGGAGAATACAACGCCAAGCGCGTCGCTAATATCGATCTTGCCGCCAAGACGCTTTCGCGCATCTACGAGGATCTCGTGTTTTTAACCTTCGGTATGAATAAGGAGGGCGAGATTAGCTTAATCGATCTAAAGAGCCTCGTCGCTTCGCGCTGCGAATACTTCGCGCCGTTTATTCAAAAGCGCAGACTAAGCCTTAAAACCGATCTTTCGGATGCGAGCATGAACGCAAATATTTATGAAATTTCGCGCCTGATCGACAATTTGCTAAGTAATGCCGTAAAATACGCCGATGCAGGCGGCTACGTGGATGTGCGGCTAAGGCACGGCGAGCTAGCGATCTCAAATAGCGGTGAAGGGATCGATAGGAAAAGGGGCGATGAAATTTTCAGGCGCTTTGCGCGCTTTAACTCAAGCGAGGGCGGCTTTGGAATCGGGCTTAGCATCGTAAGCGAGGTCTGCAAAAAATACTCCTTTTCTATCTCCTACGACAGCGTGCCGGGCGAGATAACGACCTTTCGCCTTACGTGGCGAGAGTAAAATTTTAAAATTTAGTGAAATTTAAAATTTAAAAGCGGTCGCTTGCGGTTTAAATTTAATCGTAGTTTGGTCGCTTAAATTCCGCGCAAAAAAGCTCTAATTGCTGGAGCGTTTAAATTTAATCGTCGCTTGTTTTTGTTCTAAAACGGAGCGCAGAATTTTATCGCCCGTCCGCTTTGCGCTCGTAAAATGACCCTGAAAGTTATTGGTGCGGAATTTTATTCGTCCGCGATTTTATAAAATTTAGTTTTTATTTCTCGATAGATATATCCAGTGGACTATATCGCTAAGCGAAATCACGACAAGCATACTCATAAACATCGAGGTGGCTGTGAAAAACGATATCCAGCCAAATAGGCTCTCTCTGCTCGCAAAAGTAGGAAATATCCGTCCGCTGCCTACTCTGTGTGGGATGCCGTTTATGGCAAAATCGGCGTAGAAATAATTGTTTAATGCCCAGTAAGCAAAAGGTATAGCGAGCAATATCACAAATAGCTGCGTCTTGACGGCGGGAAGCTCTTTTTTGTATAAGAATGTGGCGATCGGACAATACACGCAGCTTAGCGCGAAAGCCGTTAAAATAGGTACCCACATCGCTGCGACGTAAAATTCCGCAAGCTGCGTATGCGGGCTTATTTTGCCGATTGCGGCGATGTTTGGAAAAAACTGCTTCATAAATCCAACGAAGTCCGCGCATGCTGCGCTTACGTCCAAAATGTTTTCAGGTAGCACGAATACGCTAAGCGCCGTGATCGCAAATAGCGCAAAAACCGCCACGTAAAGTCGCCCGAAAAATTTAGTAAATTTCGTATCGGGATATGGCGCCTCTTGCTCTTACGCGCCTTGTGAATTTAGCAAATCGCTCATCGTTCGCTCCTTTAATAAAATTTGCGTGTCAAAACCCGGCTTGCGCTAAATTTTAAAATTTTGTGCCTTATCATTCGGTAAAATTTCACGACGAGGACTTGCTTTGGAATTTCGCGGTCAAATTTGAAATAAAATTTATTAAATTTAACCGAGCAATGCTTTTTTACAAACAAAGTCTCGCCGCTTCTAACGCGCAGTGATCTAGGCGGGGTTTGGGCGGCAGACCTGCTTGCGGTTGCTAGCCGAAGCAAAGTAAAAGGGAGCTTCGCAAGTATAGCCCCTTCCGCTCCGCCTCTTCCGAGAAAGAATTTAAGCCTTATCGGAAGCGACAAATAAAATTTAAACCCGCGCGTAGCGTAGCAATTTCTCGTATCGTCTTAGCCAGAAAGCCACTAAAATAAAGAAAGCCCTTTCATTTCACGCAAGCTCGCAGCCAAAACCTAAAATTTAATTGCCTAACGAAAAAGGCAAGTTGGCGTTGCTGCTCGCAAAATAACCGCAGAACCTCACTAGATAGAATTTAAAATTCCGAGTATTTCTGATAGTCGATCTGCGCGGAGTTTTTGTTGATCGTATCGACCGTAGCTTCAGCGATCGCAAGTTCCTCGTTGGTGGGGATTACGAGCGTTTTGATTTTACTATCCGCCGCGCTTAAATTTCTAATCGAGCCGGTATTTTTGGCGTTTTTTGTCGCATCGATTTCGATGCCGATATGAGCGAGCTTCTCGCAGACATTTTGTCTAAAATGCGGTGCATTCTCGCCGATACCGCCGGTAAAGATCAAAGCGTCCACTCGCCCGAGCACGGCATAATACGCCCCGATCATCTTAACGACGCTGTACACGAGCATCTCAAACGCGAGTTTCGCGCGTGGCTCGCCGCCCTCCATCTTTTCATAGACCTTTCGCAGATCGCTCGCACCGCAGATGCCCAGAAGCCCGCTTTTTTTGTTCATTATGGCGTCCATATCCTGCGCGTTGTAGCCCGCGACGCGCTCGATGTATGGGATGATAGCGGGATCGATCGAGCCGCATCTGGTGCCCATGATGATGCCTTCAAGCGGCGTTAGCCCCATTGAGGTGTCGATGCATTTGCCGTTTTCTATGGCGCTCACGCTCGAGCCGTTGCCAAGATGTAGCGTAATGGCGTTGAAGTTTTCGTATTTTTTACGCAAAAATTTCGCTCCCATCGTCGAGACGAACCAATGCGATGTGCCGTGCGCGCCGTAGCGGCGAACCTTATATTTTTCGTAGAATTCATACGGCAGCGCGTACATATACGCATACGGTGGGATACTTTGATGAAATATTGTATCGAAAACCGCGACGTTTGGAATTTTAGGAGCGATCTTTAGGCAGGATTTGATGCCTGCTAAATTCGCGGGATTGTGTAGCGGTGCAAGCGGCGCAAGCTCGGCTATTTTAGCCATTACATCCTCATCTATGAGCGCAGGAGCGTCGAAATAATCCGCGCCCTGAACGATGCGGTGTCCGATGCCGCCTACTTGAGTTAGATCTTTGATTACTCCGCTTTGTTTTAAAAGATCAATCGCGATTGCGATCGCGGTTTCGTGATTTGGAATTTGCTCGTTTTCAACCTTTATGTTTCGTCCATTGGCGCAATTGATACTTCCGCTTGCGTGCGTAGAGCCGATCTCCTCGATGAGCCCACTTGCGATGCAGGCGTGATTTAGCATATCGTGGAATTTAAATTTAACCGAGCTCGAGCCGGAATTTATGACTAGGATATCCATTAATTCCCTCCTGCTTGAATGGCGCTGATAAGTATCGTGTTTACGATATCGGCGACCTTGCAGCCGCGGCTTAGATCGTTTACCGGCTTTTTTAAGCCCTGCAAGATCGGTCCAATCGCCACGGCGCCTGCGGTGCGCTGCACGGCTTTGTAACAGATATTTCCGCAGTTAAGATCAGGGAAGATAAATACGTTCGCGCGCCCTGCGACCGCGGAGCCTGGCATCTTTTTCTTAGCTACCGCCGCATCAACCGCTGCGTCGAATTGCAGCGGTCCGTCGATTAAAAGCTCCGGCGCCTTTTCGCGCGCTTTTTGCGTTGCAGTTTTTATGAATTCCACGTTTTCACCGCTACCGCTGTCGCCGCTGGAGTAGCTTAGCATCGCCACACGCGGCTCAAACCCGAACGCCTTTGCGGTCGCGGCGCTTGAGATCG
This sequence comes from Campylobacter sp., assembly GCF_019423325.1. Classification (NCBI taxonomy): domain Bacteria; kingdom Pseudomonadati; phylum Campylobacterota; class Epsilonproteobacteria; order Campylobacterales; family Campylobacteraceae; genus Campylobacter; species Campylobacter sp. Next base: position 566,830 of record NZ_JAHZBQ010000001.1, read on the forward strand.
CGATACCTGCCAGATACTCTGCGCTCGGGCTCGGCGCTACGGCGCAGTCCGCAAAAAGCATAGCCTGCGTATCCAGGCACATTATAAATGCGCCGCTGACGCTTGCGATGCCGGGCTTTGTCTTGATTATCTGAAGCGCGGGGCGGATCGTCTCAGCAGTAGTCGTGCTTGCGCCGCTTACCATCGCATCGGCTAGCCCTTCATACACGAGCATCGTGCCGAAGTAGGTGCGATCGCGAATGAGATCGCGCGCCTGAGCCTCGCTCATGCCCTTTGCCTTGCGAAGCTCATATAGATCGCGCGCAAATTTTTCCAAGCTCGCATCCGTCTGCGGATCTAAAATTTTAACGCCGCTTAGATCGAGACCTAGCTTGTTTGCGCTTTTTTGCACTTCGTCTTTGCGCCCTAAAAGGATCAAATTTGCCGCGCCGCTTTGCTTTATGATCGCGGCTGCGCGCAGAATTCTCTCATCGTCGCTTTCTGGAAGCACGACTGTTTTAACGTTCGCGCGAGCCTTGGCGTAGAGCTTGCTTTCAAATTTCAACGGGGTTAGAATTTCACAGCGCGTGGAGTTTGCGGCGTCAGTGAAGTAGCTTTTGTCGGCAACGACTTTATCAAGCTCTATCGCGCCGCTTTGACAAGCGGAATTTTCGTCGTGAAATTTTGCATCACTTTCGCAAGCGGAATTTTTGCCGCAAAGCTCCGATTTTTTAGAATTTGCACCCTCTTGTGCAGGTCTTAGCGCGGAAAATGAAATTTTATCCTCATATATGCTGGCAAAGCTTACCGCTTTTGCTGCGGCGATCGAGTGCGTGCCGATGCGCGCGGCAATTTCGTTAGGATAAAATCCGCAAACGGGGATATTTAGATCCTTTGCGATTTGTAAATTTAGCTCGCGCAGATCGGCTCCCGCTACGCCGCGAACCAGCACAAAATTACACTGCTTTAAAATCTGTGCAAAGCGCTCTATCGCCGCCTTTCGCACGCGCTCATCCTGCCCGTCCGCGAGTGCTTTTTCAAGCTCACTCCTGCTAAAAAGGGCATTGTCGCCAGCGATGCAAAGTTGCAAAACGTTGTGAAAGCTCATGGATAAAATTTTATCTAGTTTTTTTAGCTCGGATTGATAGGCGGCGGGTTCGTCGCATAGGAGCAAAATTCCGTTCATCGGTTGATCCTTTGAAATAAGATAGGCAATTGTAGCAAAATTTTGCTTGCGTGTTAATCAAAGATTTATCGTGAGGGTTTAGAATTTGGTAACTTTCAACAAAGGAGCGCACATGAAAAATTTAGTGATTTTGGCTCTTTTAGTGAGCCTCGCCTTGGCGAAAATCAACATAAACGAAGCTAGTCGCTACGAGCTGATGACGATCGGCGGACTTGATGCGGGTAGGGCGGATATGCTTATGCAATACCGCCAAAAGCGCGAAATTTCAAGTGCAGATGAGCTAAAGGGCATCAACGGCTTTGCAAGTTACGATACCGCCAAATTGCAGAAGAGCTTTGAAATATCGCCTAGAGCTAACGTGCAGCAGCCGGTGCAGCCTGATCGCGATATAGTCGTGGTCGAAAAGACCCGCACCCGCACGGTTTATGGAGGCTCTACTTATAGGCGCGTGGAAAATTACGGAAACGGCATCACGATCACAGAGACCGGCACTTTTCCGCCACCTCCTCCTCGAGGATATGGTGGGCACGGCGGCATGATGCCGCCTCCTCCCCCGCCTCCTGGCGGCATGCCACCACCTCCGCACGGAGGTATAAAACCACCTCCTCCACCGCCACCTCCGCGTGATGATTATTCTCGCAAGAGAAGTTCTGACAGTATGAGCGATAGCGAGATTGGCGGAAGCTCGCGCCGTAACATGCCGGTGCCTATGCATATGGGAACGATCCGCTCAAAAAGATCCAGTAGCGTCACAAGCTTCGGCAATTGCGATCCGCAAAGCGGCGACTGCGTTAGCGTCGGCGTGCAATAAGGGTTTTAAAATTTAATTTTACGCAGGCGGGATTTTATAATTTTATAATCGAGATTCCGCCCGCCCTAAATTTACGGCTAAATTTTAAAATTTCGTAGCTATGGAATTTCAAATTTACGCTGGCATCGCTTTGCGCTACGATAAAATTCCAAAAAATTTTATAAATTTAATCAGCAGCTTGCGTGGTAAAATTTCAAGCTAAAATTTTACGTTAAAAGTTCCGTGCCGCGTTTGGTCGAAACAAATCTGCACTTTAAAATTTTAAATCCGAACATCCCGTCCGTTTTAAATTTATGGCTAAATTTTAAATTTGCCTTTTCACTCTTTCTAAATTCCGAAATTTTGCCCCAGTCTGCGCCGTTATTAAATTTGAAATTCGACCCGATTTAACGCCTAAAATTCGTGAAATTTAATTTACAAAATAATATAATCACAAAATTATTCCAACGAAACAGGATGGGCGTATGAAAGAAATTAGCGGATCGCAGATGATCGTGGAGGCGTTGCGGCAGGAAGGGGTAGAGGTTGTTTTCGGCTATCCGGGCGGCGCGGCGCTAAACATTTATGATGAAATTTACAAACAAAAATACTTCAGACATATTTTGGTGCGCCACGAGCAGGCCGCGGCGATGGCTGCGGACGGATATGCGCGCGCTAGCGGCAAGGTCGGCGTGGCCGTCGTCACGAGCGGTCCTGGATTTACGAACGCACTTACAGGGCTTGCTACGGCGTATAGCGATAGCATCCCGATCGTGCTTATCAGCGGGCAGGTGGCGACCTCGCTCATCGGTACCGACGCTTTTCAAGAGATCGATGCGATTGGAATTTCACGCCCCTGCGTCAAACATAACTATCTAGTTAAGACGATCGAAGAGCTGCCTAGAATTTTAAAAGAGGCTTTTTACATCGCTCGCAGCGGCAGACCTGGACCCGTGCACGTCGATATTCCCAAAGACGTAACGGCGAAGCTTGGTGTTTTTGAATATCCTAGCGAAATCAAGATGCAGACTTACAAGCCGAACTATAAGGGCAATTCTAAACAGATCAAAAAAGCCGTCGAGCTAATCGCTAATTCCAAAAAACCTATCCTCTACATCGGCGGCGGCGTCATCAGCGCGGGCGCAAGCGAGCTGGTTCGCGAGCTTAGCGAGTTTGCGCAGATTCCGGTCGTTGAAACACTTATGGCGCTGGGAGCCGTGCGAAGCGATAATAAAAACTGCCTCGGTATGGTAGGAATGCACGGCAGCTATGCCGCAAATATGGCGCTTAGCGAGTCTGATCTGATAATTTGCTTGGGCGCGAGATTTGACGATCGCGTCACCGGCAAGCTTAGCGAATTCGGCAAAAACGCCAAGATCATCCACGTCGATATCGATCCTAGCTCGATCTCAAAGATTATAAACGCGGATTATCCGATCGTTGGCGACGTGAAGTCGGTGCTAGAGGAGATGCTGCCGCGCATTAAAAGCGAGGTCAGCCCTAAAAATTTCGAGCAGTGGCGCGAGCTCATCCGCAAATACGATGAAATTCACCCGCTTAAATTTAACGACAGCGATGAAATTTTAAAGCCGCAGTGGGTTATCCAAAGTACCGCAAAAATCGCGGGCGAGGACGCTATTATCGCTACGGACGTGGGACAGCATCAGATGTGGGTCGCGCAGTTTTATCCGTTTTGCAAGCCGCGCACTCTACTAAGTAGCGGTGGGCAGGGCACGATGGGATACGGCCTTCCTGCGGCATTGGGCGCGAAGGCTTATACGGAAGATAGACCGGTTATAAATTTCAGCGGCGACGGCTCGATTTTGATGAATATCCAAGAGCTGATGACTGCTAGCGCGAGCGGCCTAAACGTCGTAAATATCGTATTAAACAACAATTTCTTAGGCATGGTACGGCAGTGGCAGAGCTTATTTTACGGGCAGCGCTTCTCATCGACCGATCTTAGCTCGCAGCCCGATTTCGTAAAGCTTGTCGAGGGCTTCGGCGGCGTGGGCTTTAGCGTTAGCACAAAAGCGGAATTTGAAGATGCGCTGAAGCAGGCTCTTGCGAGTAAGAAAGTAAGCGTCATCGAGGCTAAGATCGATCGCTTCGAAAACGTCTGGCCGATGGTGCCCGCAGGCGGCGCGCTTTATAATATGATTTTTGAGCAGGAGTCGTAAAGATGAATAGCATAAGAAGAGTAATATCGGTCGTCGTTACCGATGAGCACGGCGTTTTGTCGCGGATCTCGGGGCTTTTTGCGGGGCGCGGCTATAATATCGACAGCCTTACCGTTGCACCGATCCCAAATACCGGTCTATCGCGCCTTAGCATCGTCACTTCGGGCGACGAGCGCGTCATAGAGCAGATCACTAAGCAGCTTCATAAACTGATCCCCGTCTACAAGGTCATTGAGGATGCAAAATTTGTCGAAAAGGAGATGGTTTTGGTAAAGATCGCGCTGAGCGAAAATTTAGCGGGGCTTGATGCCGTTTTAAAAGCCTACAACGGTAGCATCGCAAACAGCGACGACAGCAAGATCGTCATTATGGCGTGCGACGACGCAGACCGCATCGACGGATTTTTAAAGACGATAAAAAAATACAATCCGATCGACATTGTACGCGGCGGCAGCGTCGCACTGGATATGTAAGCGGCGATAAAATTTAATCAAAGGAGCGCAAATGAAATTATCAAAAATTGCCGAAATTTTAAACATAGAGCTTAGCGGAGCGGATGCGGAGATTACCGCGATAAATTCGCTTCAAAACGCAAGGCAAAGCGAGCTGAGCTACTGCGATAGCGACAAAAACGAGAAATTTTTATCCGCCACCAAAGCGGCCGCCGTATTGGTAAAGTGCGGCACCGCGGTTCCAAGCGGCGTGCGAGCGCTGGAGTGCGAAAATCCGCATCTAGCTTTTGCGATCTTAAGCGCGCATTTTGCCAAGCCCCTCATTCGCAGCGGTGCGCCCGCAAAGATCGCCGCTAGTGCGCAGATCGGGCAGAACGTGCATATCGGCGCAAATTCTACGATCGGCGAGGATTGCGTCATTTTAAGCGGCGCGTATATCGGCGATGACGTGCATATCGGAAGCGGCTGCGTGATCCACGCAAACGCCGTCATCTACAATGACGCGATCATCGGCGAGCGCTGCATAATCCACGCAAACGCCGTCATCGGAAGCGACGGCTTCGGTTACGCGCACACCAAAATGGGCGAGCACGTTAAAATTTATCACAACGGCAACGTCGTGCTGCAAGACGAGGTCGAAATCGGCGCGTGCACGACGATCGACCGCGCGGTGTTCGGCTCGACGATCGTTAAGCGCGGCAGCAAGATCGACAATCTCGTTCAGATCGGGCACAACTGCGAGCTTGGGCAAAACTGCCTCATCGTCTCTCAGGTGGGGCTTGCGGGCTCGACGACGCTCGGACGCAACGTCGTGATGGGCGGACAGAGCGGAAGCGGCGGGCACGTAAGCGTGGGTGATTTCGTGCAGATCGCGGCGCGCGGTGGCATAAGCAAGGATTTAGCGGGCGGTAAAAACTACGCGGGGCATCCTATAATGGAGCTTAGCGAGTGGTTCAAGCTGCAGGCTAAGATCGTTAGATTTTTTAAAGATAAAAAGCACTAGCCTGACTTGCCTTGATCGGTTCGGTCGATCGGTTTGATTTGATCGTTTTGATCGTTCGCTCTGATCGACTCCTCTAGCTAGCTTAATCTAGCAGGCTCGCGTCGTTTTAGTGAAGTTTAAAACCGTCAGGCAGTTGGTGATTATGGGGCGGTTTGCGCTGCCATCTAGCCTAGGCTTCAGCGTAGCTTGCGACCGCCGCGGCGATAAATTTTTACCATTTTATCGGTAGAATTCCGCCCGCACCATTTTTTGTCATGCGCTTGCTTTGTGGGCGCGGTAGAATTTACTCTGCTAGTTTGGGTCGCATTGCTCGCAGTCATTGCGGCAAAGCTTTACGAGCGCTTTAAATCAGCGCAAATTTAATTAAAGGAAAAACGATGATGGAGATGTTTTTATGCTCCTATTTTGCGGGCGCGGCGACGCTTTTTGAGGACTATGCGAGGCAAAATATCCGTGCCAAGGAGGTACTTTTTATCCCGACTGCGGCAAACGTCGAGGAGTACCGAGACTACGTGGACGAGGCGAAAGAGGCGTTTGCCAAAATGGGCTTTGAGGTTCAAATTTTAGACGTTTCCAAAGCGAGCGAGACCGAAGCGAAAGCAAAAATCGGCGCGGCGCAGGTGCTTTACGTAAGCGGCGGCAACACCTTTTATCTTTTGCGCGAGCTTAAAAAGAAGGATCTGGTAGCCCTCATCGCAGATCGCGTCCGAAGCGGCGAGCTCATCTACGTGGGCGAGTCGGCGGGCGCGATGATCGCGGCTCCTAGCGTGGAGTACGCGAGTTTGATGGACGATGCTGGCGACTACGGGGCGGCGGCGCAAACGGGGCTTGATCTGGTGAAATTTTACCCCGTGCCGCACTACGGCGAGGAGCCGTTCGTGCAAAGCGCGGCTGAAATTTTAAAAATTTACGGCGGCAAGCTAAATTTGGCGCCGATAAACAACACCGAGGCGATCGCGGTGCACGGCGATAAATTTGAAATTTTAGGGCGCGAAACTGCGGCGCGAAAGTAAAATTTAGTAATTAAACGCTTCGTAAAATTTACGCTTATATTTTCGCATAGGGCTACGAGGTGAAATTTTAACTTAGGTGCAGCGAGTCGCTAACGAATAAATTTAATCAAAGGATCAAAATGAAAATATTACTTATCAATGGCGGAGCACCTTTTAACGGCAAAGGCGGCAAGCTAAACAAAACTTTGCACGAGCTAGCCAAAAAGACGCTACAAGCCCTAGGGCACGAAACGCGCGAGACCACGATACATGAGGGCTACGATATAGAGGGCGAGGTAGAAAAATTTTTATGGATGGATGCCGTGATCTGGCAGATGCCCGCGTGGTGGATGGGCGAGCCTTGGCTAGTCAAAAAGTACGTAGACGAGGTGTTTATAGGCGGCATAGGCAAGATAGTGGCAAACGACGGCTACGGCACGGGCGGACTGATAAAGGGCAAATCGCACATGCTAAGCGTCACTTGGAATGCGCCGCTTCAAGCGTTTGACAAGCCAGGCGATTTTTTTGAAGGCGTGGGCGTGGACGGCGTTTATCTGCATTTTCATAAAGCCAACGAGTTTTTAGGCACGAAAAGGCTACCTACTTTTATGTGCAACGACGTCGTTAAAAACCCTGATGTAGAGCGTTTTATGAGAGATTACGAAGCGCATCTAAAAATGGTTTTCGGCTAGCCTTGACGGACTCAAACGAGTTTATCTACTCGCAATACAGCGCCAGATGAGCTAAAGCGGATTTATAAGATCGCTTCTTAAGCCGGATATTACGTCGTTTGTGAAATTTTAAAATAATGCCAAGCAGTACTTGTTCGAGTGTGGCTTGCGACGCGCGAGGTTTTCGTAAATCGCGAGATTCGAGCTTTGCTCGGCTGACTGACACTGCGTGATGTGCAGGAGGTGTGAAATTTGCGGCGTTGCGGCGTGAAATTTCGAGTCTTGCGGCGCGCGATTTATGCAGTCACTATATAAAATTTCATACGGCTGTCGCAGCTTTTAAGTCTGTGTGAAATAAAACTTGCGAAACGACGTGGCATTTTGCGATCGTTTTAAATTTTGCAAATGCGCTGTATTTTAGCTCGGCGCGAGATAAAATTTTACGCGGCGCACTTTTATGTGATGTACGCGTCTGGCTTGCCGTTGCTCGTTAGTGCCATGTCAGCGAGTGCCTAAGCATGGATAGCGCGATGGCTGGCTCGTGTAACTATTAGCGTGCCGTTTGTGCTGCTAGTGGCTTTAAGAGGTGCGATGTTTATTTACAGGGGAAGAGATGCTAAAAATCGATATGCTTAAATTCTTTCGCTCGGGCGAGTTTGCAGGCGTAGAAAGGGGCTTGAGCCGCGCGCAGACCATCGCGATGTTCGGCCCTGCGGGCGCGAGCTTTAAGAGTGCTGGAGCTGAAATTTTAAGATATGGCGCCTTTTGGGTTTCACTTTTTTTCGGGACGAAATTTTTATGATCTTTTCGGGTCATTTCAGAAGCGAGCCTTTGGATTTCGGCGGCGCAAGGGCGGGGCAAATCGAAATAGAGCCTTGGATATTATCGGGCTGTCCTGCTCCTATCGATCTTGCGGCGGCAAAAGGCGCTTTAAATCGCGAGCATATCGAGTATCGCGAGCGCGCAACGGATGAGGGTTTGAAGCTAAGCTTAAGCAGCGGCGTTACGCTTGCGTTTGAAAGCTTGAGCGTGCGCGGCTACGAGCTTGCCGCATTTTGGATGAAATTTTAGTGGAATTTAAAAAGAGAAATATTTCTTTCGCGCGCTTTTTAAATTTAGCTTTTAAATTTACTCTTTGTCGAATGAAAATGAATGAAAATCCAAGCTAAATTTCGGCAAAAGCGGCGCCTTGTATTGCGCACAGCACTGGAAAAAACCGAGCCGTATTAGCTGCAGAAGTGCGGATTTAAAGATCGCGATAGCTTATAGCGACGCAGCTCTGCTTTTCTGCCGCTACGGCGCGCCAGGATGAAGCGCCGAAATAAAATTTAAACAAAAGAGAATTCGATGTTTTTTGATACAAAATACGATGAAAAAAAAGATTGCTAGCTTTAATCAGATGAATACGCTTTTAAGATGCGTGCTGCTGTTTTTTATCCTTGGCGCGGGTGCGGCGCTGTATATGTCCTACACCGCGGTGCTACCGTCTAGCCCAGAGGATTTGCAGACCATAGAGGGGCGCGTCATATATGTGCAAACGAATAAGAGCAGAGGAGCTAGTTACTATAGGTTAAATTTAGTGGATAGCGAGCTTAAGCAGAGGCGTTTTTCTTTAGATGTTTACCGGTACACAGATAGACGGATACAGGGCTGCGATATACGACAAGGATGTAAAAATTTGGTACCAAAGGATCGGGGGCGATACCGACCTTGCACGGCAGATCGCCCTTAAAGACGGGCAAATGGTTTTAAAATACGATTATGCTTTTGCAGCCAGATTTTATTACAATACCATATCCGATTCCTATAAAATCACATATTTGAAATGGGGCAGCGGTGCGCTTGCGTTTTTGATCGTTCAGATCGTTTTGACTCGGATAGCGAGGAGAAAATGCCGCGCCAAATGGGGTTACTACGAAAAACCTACGAATAAAATTTAAAATCGGTCGTCGCCGAATAAATTTAGGCAAAATTTTAACCCGGTAAAATTTCTGATCGGCTTTTGCGCGCTGATTAAATTTATGTGCCAGTTACGCCGCGAAATTTAAATCTTAAATTTAAATAGCGAAATCAGAAAAGTGAAATCGCGGTTTAAATTTTACTTTTTAAAATCGTTTTGAAAACGGCGGGTAGAGACCAGAGTTTTATCACGGAATTTTGTTTTTGGCAACTCTTGCGGGGAGCGACAGAAGCGCACGCTCTTTATTTTTTACTTGCGCGGTCAAGTTGGTACTTTAAATTCTCGCCTTGAAACAGCGGTTTGGCTGTCGATGTAATCTTAGTCACAAACTCATACTTTAAAATTTAGCTTTAGTGAAATGGCAGTGCAGCTTAAGCGTAAATTTTATCGTTGCGCCTCGGCGGTATCTTTGCGCGGCAACATAGTAAATTTATAAAATTTATGCTCTGTTTGAGTTTCAAAACCTGTTTTTGCTGCGGCTAGTGCGGTAAATTTATAAAATTCACGCCGCGCCGTGTAGCAAAATCAGCTCGCAAATTTCAAAATATGGCGGCAAAATTTAGCCCAAATTTAGGGCTAAATTTCATGCGCTTCTAATTTTTCTCGATTAATTTCTTCTCGATAAGTTTTAAAATTTCATCCGCGCTTACGCTCTGCCGCTTTAGGCCTGCGCGAGTGATGAACTCGACGCTTCCCTCCGCTAAGGCTTTGCCCGCGAGCACCGCGTACGGAAAGCCCATTAGCTCGAAGTCGTTCATCTTCACGCCGAAACGCTCCACGCGATCGTCGAGCAGCACGCGAACTCCGCGCGCACGGCACTGCTCGTATAGTTTCTCGGCAAATTCTACTGCCGCGGCGTCTTTGTGATTTGAGATGATGATCTCAAGCTCGAAAGGCGCTAGCTCGCGCGGCCACACGCAGCCTTGCTCATCGTGGCTGCTTTCGATCGCCACGGCGATTAGGCGGCTTGCGCCGATGCCGTAGCAGCCCATGTAAAACGCACGAGCCTTGCCGTTTGCGTCCAAAAATCGCGCCCCCATCGGCTCGGAATAGCGCGTGCCGAGCTGAAAGATATGACCCACCTCAATGCCTTTCGTGATGCCAAGCTCGCCGCCGCAGCACGGACACGCGTCGCCTTCGCTCACGGCGGTAAGATCCGCGAAGCGTGATTCGTTAAAATTTATCACGCTAGCACCCACGTAGTGGTAATCCGGCTCGTTCGCGCCCGCGATCATCTCGCGCGCTCCTTTTAGCTCGACGTCGATATAAAATTTCGCCCCTTCGCCGAGCCCGAAAGGTCCACAAAAGCCCGCCGTAAAGCCAGCTCGCGCGATCTCCTCCTCACTAGTATCGATTAGCTCCAGCGCACCGCAGGCATTTTGCGCCTTGGTCTCTTGCAGCTCGTCGCAGCCGCGGATAAAAAACGCTACGATCTCGCTACGATCCTCGTATAGCGCTTTTTTGATCACCGCTTTGACGGTGTAGAATTTATCCACTTTAAAAAATTCCGCGACCGCATCGATCGTTTTCATCGCGGGGGTTTTAAATTTCATCATGCCGTCGGTTTCGGGCGAGGCGGCGTTCGTGGTTTTTGGCGCACGGCGCGCAGCCTCGATGTTTGCGGCATACTCACAGCGCTTGCACACGACGATATCGTCCTCGCCGTTATCCGCTAGTACCATAAACTCCTTGCTACCGCTGCCGCCGATCGCGCCGCTGTCTGCATCGACCGCTCTAAAATTTAACCCCAGTCGCGTAAAAATCCGCGAGTACGCCTGCCTCATCACCTCAAACTCGCGCTTCATATCCGCAGCGTCCGCGTGGAAGCTATAGGCGTCCTTCATCGTAAACTCACGGCCGCGCAGAAGCCCAAAGCGAGGGCGTGCCTCGTCGCGGAATTTCGTATTGATCTGATAGATATTTAGCGGCAGCTGCTTGTAGCTCGTGATCTTATCCGCGATCATCAAAACCGCCGCCTCCTCGTTGGTAGGGCTTAACACGAAGTCGTTATCCTTGCGGTCTTTGAAACGCAGCAGCTCCTTGCCGTATTTGGCGTAGCGGCCGCTTTTTTTCCATGCATCCGCGGACGTCACGACGCTAAAAGAAACCTCCTGCGCGCCCGCAGCGTCCATCTCCTGCCTGATGACGGCGCAGATCCGCTCTAGCACTATCTTTCCTAGCGGCAAAAAATTATAAAGCCCGCTGCCCAGCTGCTCGATAAATCCCGCGCGGATCAAAAGCGCGTGGCTAGGTAGTACCGCGTCTCTGGGGGCCTCTTTTAGGCTCGGAGCGAAAAGCTTGCTAAATTTCATTTTGTCTGTCCTTTTTCTCGTTTTCTTGATTTAAAAATTTTTCGTAGTTTTCTTGCAGTTCAAAAATTTCGACCAGCGCATTTACCGTGCCGTCAGCATCGTCCGCTTCGCCAAGGTTTTTTAAATTTACCGTCGGAGCGTGCAGGAACGCTTTAAAAACCTGATGGATAAGCTTGCGTGCTTCTTCTGCATCGCTGTGTTTTAGATAGCCCTTTTTAAGCGCCTTGGCTAGTTCTAGCTCGGCTACTTGTTTTGCGCTTTGGCGCAAAGCCTTGATGATCGGCGTGGATGCCGCCGCCCTCAGCCATTTGAAAAATTCATTCGTGCATTTTGCTACGATCGAGTAAGCGATCTGTGCCTGCTCCTCGCGAAGCAGCAAATTTTTCTTTACGATCTCCTCCAGATCATCGACGCTGTAAACTTCAAGATCCTCGCTCTGGCTAAGCTCCACGTCGCGCGGCACGGCGATATCGAAAAAATATCGCTTAAAGCTTTTGGGCTCAAGTAAGTTATCGGTAATGATCGGCTCTTGCGAGCCCGTAGCGCTGAAAAATAGGCTATTTACGTTCAGATATTTTTTGAGATTATCAAGGCTATCGATTTTAATACGGGATTGTACCTGCGCGGAGGAATTTGCGCAGGCGGTGGAATTTTTATCGTCCTTGGGATTTTCGCCTGCTATGCGAGATTCATTGCTGTCTGTAAAAGTCTCTTTATTAAAATTTACGCCGTCTTTGGAATTTTGTTTTTGCGTGGGATTTTCGCCCGCGAAATTCGCGACATTTCCGGAATTTAAGCCGTCTGAATTTTTTCCTGTGCCGGGATTTTCATCCGCGCAATTTTTCGCATACAAGGAATTCTCGCCAAGTAGCGAGGCGGCCAGCCTCTGCGCGCCGGCTAAATTTCGATTTAAGATCGTGATATTAGCGCCGTTTGCGAGCAGGTGTTTGCACGCTAGCTCGCTCATCTCTCCCGCGCCCACTACCACGGCGTCCGCGCCCTGCAAGGAGCCCAGCCTATCCTTTGCCATCGCCACGGCGACGCTTGAGACCGAGATCGGATTTTTTGAAATTTCGGTTTGGTTGCGGATGCGCGCCGCGCACTTTAGCGCTTCATCTATCGCTCTTGCGATCTGCGCGCCGGCGCGAGCGTTTTGCATCGCGAATTTATAGGCGTCTTTGAGCTGGCCTACGATCTGCGTTTCGCCCACTACGAGGCTATCAAGAGAGGCTGCGACGGCGAAAAGGTGGTGTATCGCGCCGTAATCTTCGTAAATATCGGCACGCTCGGCTAGCTCGTCGTAGCTCACGCCGCTAATGCGCGAAAGTGCCAAAAGCACGAACTTTTGCGCTTCATCAAAGTCGCTTACGACGGTAAAAATTTCTACGCGGTTGCAGGTGCTTAGCACCAAACACTCCTCTATTGCAGAGTTTGAAGCTAAAAGACGCAAAATTTCTTTCTTACGCACGTCGTTTGAAAACGAAAGTTTCTCGCGCACCGTGATGTCCGTGTTTTTGTGGGTGAAGCTCACGCTCATATACGCCATCAAAACTCCCTATCTATCATATCTCGCACGATTTGCTCCAGCTTGTCGTTTTTAAATTCCGCCACGGCTTCAAGCGCCTTCTGCCCGTAGGCGCGAGCTTCGTTTATACAGCGCTCGATGATGCCGTGCTCGCTAAGCTTTGCCTTGATCCATGAAATTTCGCTCTGGCAAAGCTGCTTTTTAAAAAACGATTTTAGCTTTTGCCGCTGCGCATCATCTAAATTTTCGTATAAATAGATGTAGGGCAGGGTGGTTTTGCCCTCCGCAAAATCGCTCAGGCTCGGCTTACCCAGCGCTTCTGAGCTTTGCGTCACGTCTAAGATGTCGTCGATGATCTGAAACGCAAGCCCAAGGTTTTTGCCGTATTCGCCGAATTTTACGCTCGCGCTTGAAATTTTATCATGATCTTTCGCGGTGCTAGAGCTTGAAATTTCGACTTCGTTTTTTGTGCCGCTCATATCTGAAATTTCGCCGCGATTTTCCGCGCCGTCGAATTTTAAAAACGCCCCGCAGCGCGCGACTTCCTCTATGAGAGCGGAGGTTTTTAGATAGATCATTTGCAGATATTTGCTCGCATCGTCGTTGAAATCGTTGCTTAAGCTCACGTCCATCAGCTCGCCCACGGCAAGCTTCGTGACAGCGCCCGAAAGCGCGGCGGCGATGCGGCTTTCAAATTTGCTAAGCTCGAAGTATGCCTTGGAATAGAGTATGTCGCCCAGCATCACGGCGTTTTTGGAGCCGTAGGTGGCGTTTATCGAGGGCTTGCCGCGGCGCACCGAGCTTTCGTCGATGACGTCGTCGTGCAGCAGGCTTGCGGCTTGAATGAGCTCGATGATCGCGCACAGACGCAGCGATTTTTCATCCTTTTGCGCGATGTTTAGCAGTAGCTTGGAGCGCAGTTTTTTGCCGGGGCTTAGCCTATCAAACATCTCGCTAGCGGGCTCATATCCGCAGTCTGCGATGAAACTTTTCATAATTAAATCAATTTGATCTAGCATTTTACTCGTCGTTGCTTAGGATATTTCCGCTTATTTGCAAAAATTTGTCGTTTAGCTCGTCTTGTAGATCCTGCTGCGCGATGAAGCTTTCGATCTCGCGCTCGCTAATGCCGCGCGCTTCGCAGAGCCGCTCACAGGCGATTAGGCGGATTAGAGCTTCTTCGATTTCGTTTTGCACCAAAGTAGGGCTTGCAGCGGATAAAATTTCAAAAAATTTCTCTCTTGGGCTGCCTTCAAAAATATCCATTTACCTTCCTTAAAATTTCGCGATTATAGCAAATGTAAAATTTAATTTAGGTTAGGACGCGGCAAACTATCGGGGGCTTTTAAACATGAGTAATTACGCAGATTTTGCACTTGCGTGCGGTAAATTTTAAGCTTAAGCGCGGGATTTTGGGCTTTGAATCTCATAAATTTTAAAATTTTACTTGTTTGCGAGATAGGCAGAGTGAGCGGAATTTAAAAATTTAATCTTGGTCGCGTGGCGGATTAAACGCGAAGCTTTGTAGATAGGCGGAATTTTAAATTTGTAGATAAGCGGCTTGATTTTTGCGGAAATTTTAAAATTTTGTGGCGCGAGTAAAATTTTAGATTTCTTGTGAGTGGATAGAATTCTGCTTTGTTTAAGCGGTAAAATTCTTGAATTTTGCGTAGACGGAGATAGTTTTCGCTTTGCTTGTGCGGTAAAATCTTGATTTCTGCGCGGTGGAAAAATTTACTCGTACAAAATCTAATCGTACGCGCAACACGCATCAGGCTTCTTAAAATTTTAAAATTCCGCCGCTTTACGAGAATTTGAAACTCCATGGACGCAGTAAAATTCCAAAATCGCGTTTGGCATTAAATTTTTAAACTATATTTTGAGGCAAATTTTAAATTAATCCGCGAGAGGTGTCTTTAAATTTTAAAATTTCGCCACCTTTTACAGATAGAATTTCATTTTTCGCGCAGATAAAATCGCGCACTACAAAAGCTACTTTTAAAATTTTAAATTCCACTCGCGCAGATGAAATCCCGATTTCTCGTGCTAGCGGAATTTTTCGCGCAAGGATTATTTTTAAATTTTAATTTCGCTTGCGTTGCACGCGAGGACGGAATTTGCTCCGTTTTAAGAGTTAAGCGTGATTTTGCCATGCTGCAATACTGCTTTTAATTTAGCTATGCCTAAAAAGCCAGGCTGCTTTAAATTCCGCCGATGATTTCGCGCGCCTGTGCGATGCTTAGGGCATTGCGGCTTAGTTTGCTAGGCTCGCCAAACCCCCAGCATACCTGCAAATACTCAAGTTTTGCGCCTTTTAGATCTGCCAAATTTGCTTGAAAGCATCGTGCTGCCGCAGCTTGTGAGTCTTCCGTCGCTTCTGCTTTTGCGGCAATTTTAGCGCCTTTAAAGCTTAGCGTTGCCGCTCCGTCAGCATCTGTGTCGTTAGGGCGAAATTTTTCATCCGCGTTAAGATTCTCGCCGCAAGAGCTTAAGCTTCCGCTGCTAGCGCCGAAATTCTCTCTACTCGTGTCACGGCTAGCATTTAAGCTCTCATCGTCATTGCCGCCTTGGAATTCTAAATTTTGTAAAAATTCCGCGCCACGGAGTGCGGCTAGCTCATCTTTTTTGCTATCACCTAAAAAAATCGCGTTTTTGTGCGGCGAGCGTGCGATTACGTGTAGCAGCATCGCAGGGTTGGGCTTTGATGGCATCTGCTCGTCCGCGCCTACGACCAGATCAAATAGCCTGCGCACGCCCGTTTTTTCTAAGATCGCGCTTAGGGTATAGGAAGGTGCATTGGAGGCGACTGCGAGAAAAAATCCTACTTTTTTGCACGAGTGCAAAAGATCTTCGATACCATCGTAAAGCATGGCGAAATCGCGGTAATTGCTTACAAATTCCTTCTCGAAAAAAGCAAGCTCTTCGGCGCTCGCTTCGGTTTTGCCGTAAAATTCCAAAAAGGCGTTTTTGCTAGGATCGTTGATGGTGTGGACGATGAAATTCTTTTGCAGCGGTGCTAGGCCGTAGAGCTCGCGGCGAGTGTTATTGACGCTGATTTCGATCGCGCGCGAGGAGTCGAGTAGCGTGCCATCCATATCAAAAATCACGGTTTTCATCTAATAATCCTTTAAAAAATCGATTTTGTGCTTGTCTTTTTTGTAACTCTTATTGTTTTTGAGCTTTTGCAAGGCGTTTGCTTCATGCTGTAGCGCCGATCTAAACGCAGCATCGCTGATCTGTCCTGCCTCGCTAGCATCAAGGACGTTTTTGGCAAAGCTCTCAAGCGCTTTGGTGTAGGGGCTATCTAAATTTACGGCGGCCGTTTTAGATAAAATTTCGTAGTTTTTAGCTATTCGCTTCGCAAAAAGCTCTGCGTCGAAATCCTCGCGCTTTAGCAGTGCTACGGCGGATTTTACGAAGCGTTCTAGTGCGCGGATATATTTAACGCGCTCATCTTTTTCTTTGATTTGCATGATTTTTCCTTAATTAAAGCGCGCATTATAGCAAAATTCGAAATTTTGGCAAAATTACGCATATTGTAAAACTATATTTTAATAACATTTTTTCTATAAATCCCGTTATTATAGGCATTTTAAAACCATATAAAAATACTTGACTTTATTTTAAAATTTAGCTATTATTCGCCAAATTTTTTACAAAGGACAAAAATGCAAAAAGAAACCCTCGCAACTCATTTTGGTTACGACTCCGTCGCCGGCTACGGCACGATGGCAGTTCCCATTTATCAAAGCACCGCGTTTAACTTCGGTTCTAGCAAAAAGGCCGCCGATCGCTTCGCGCTGCGTGATCTAGGGCCGATTTATGGACGTTTGACAAATCCTACTACTGATGTTTTTGAGGCGCGACTTGCGGCGCTGGAAAACGGCAAAGCCGCAATCGCGGTCTCTAGTGGGCAGGCGGCGATATTTTTTGCGGTGGCAAATTTAGCCGCGGCGGGCGAAAATATCATCATCGCGGAGAAAATTTACGGCGGCGCGACTACGCTTTTGGCGCATACGATCAAGCGTTTCGGCATCGAAGCTAGGGTTTTTGACTCCGAAACGGCAGATAATTTGGAAGGTTTAATCGACGATAAGACTAGAGCGATCTTTTTTGAGACGCTTTCAAATCCTCAAATTTCAGTTGCAAATACCGCTAAAATCGCTACAATCGCAAATAAGCACGGCGTAGTAACGATTGCAGATAACACGATCCCAAGTCCTGCGCTTTACAATCCGCTTGATGACGGCGCCGATGTCGTAATCCACAGCGCTAGCAAATACATAAGCGGGCAGGGGCTTAGCATTGCAGGTGCGATCGTTGCGGGCAAAGGATTAAATTCTAAACTCAAAGGCAATCCGCGTTACGCACATTTTAACGAGCCTGATGAGAGCTACCACGGCCTAGTTTATGCGGATTTAGTAGATAATTTCGACATTTACACGCTTAGGATTCGTTTGTCCCTGCTTCGCGATATTGGTGCGACGCTATCGCCGTTTAACGCGTTTCAGCTCATCCAGGGGCTTGAAACACTGCCGCTTCGCATGCAAAAACACTCGCAAAACGCGCTAAAGATAGCAGAATTTTTGCAAAATCATCCGAAGGTAAAGCAGGTTAATTATCCAGGGCTTGCAAGCTCGCCATTTAATGCCGCAATCAAAGCAAAATTTAAAAACGGCTATGCAAGCAGTCTGATGAGTTTCATCGTAGATAGCGAAGAAACAGCGCTAAAGGCGGTTAGCAAGGTTAAAATTTTCTCCGTCGTAGCAAATATCGGCGATACGAAGTCGATCATCACTCATCCTGCGAGCACGACGCATTCGCAGCTAAACGAGGAGCAACTAAACCGCGCTGGCGTGCCTGCGAGCCTAATCCGCCTAAGTGTGGGTATAGAGGACGCGAATGATTTGATTTCCGATCTTAGTGAGGCACTGAAATAATGGCACTTTTAAGCACAAAGGGCGTTTATGGGCTGGCTGCGATTTTGCAGATCGCCAAAGCTAGCGAAGTAGCGCCGATAAGTATAAAAGAGATCGCCGAGCGTACGGGAGTTTCTAAGAATTATTTGGAGCAAATTCTAAATACCCTTAGAAACGAGAAGCTAGTGTGTAGCATCAAAGGTAAAAACGGCGGCTATCACCTAGCCAGAGATGCTAGCGAGATTTCTTTCGGTGAGATTTTTACCGCTCTTGAAAAGGATCTGCGGATGACTAGCATTCAGATGAGTGATCCCGGACTGCGGGCGTTTTTTGAAAAATTTGACGTCAAGCTGGCAGAGATATTTAACGAGCCTCTAAGCAGCTATGAGGAGATGATGGCGCGAAGCGTCCAGTATTTAAATTTCAGCATTTAAAGGAAAAATATGAAAATAGCAAACGATGTTACGGAGCTCATCGGCAATACTCCGTTAGTCAGAATCAATACGTTTGGCAAAAATGCCATCATCCTAGCCAAGGCGGAATTTTTAAATCCGAGCCACTCGGTCAAAGATCGCATCGCGTGGCAGATCGTAAAAGATGCGCTAAGCTCGGGCAAAATCGACAAAAATAGCGTTTTGATAGAGCCTACCAGCGGAAACACGGGCGTAGGGCTTGCGATGATCGCAGCAAAGCTCGGTATGAAGCTCATTCTAACGATGCCAAGCTCGATGAGTATCGAGCGCCAAAAGCTCATAGCCGCATTTGGCGCCAAAATCGAGCTAACCGATCCAAAATTCGGAATGAAAGGCGCGGTAGATAGGGCAAATGAGCTAGCATCGAGCACCCCAAATAGCTTTATCCCGAGCCAATTTGATAACCCGAGCAATCCAAAAGCGCATTTTCAAAGCACTGGACCTGAAATTTGGGAGCAAAGCGGCAGTAAGGTAGATATTTTAGTCGCGGGATTTGGCACCGGCGGCACGCTCAGCGGCACGGCGAAATTTTTAAAATCTAAAAATCCAAACCTAAAAGCCTACGGCGTGGAGCCTGCTAGCTCGCCGCTTCTTACGTGCGGTAGTGCGGGCGGCCATAAAATCCAGGGCATCGGCGCAAATTTTATCCCTGATAATCTTGATAGAAGCGTCATCGACGGCTTTTTGAGCGTCGAAAACGACGATGCGTTTGCGGCAGCTAGACAGCTGGCACAAAAAGAGGGCTTGCTCGTGGGCATCTCAAGCGGTGCGAACGTTTACGCAGCCGCGCAGATCGCCGCCAAGCCCGAAAACAAGGGCAAAGTGATCGTTACGATCCTCTGCGATACCGGCGAAAGGTATCTTTCTACCGAGCTTTTTAAATAGACAGCAGTTTTGCGCCAGTGCGGCGTTAGCGCGGTAATTTTACGCATTTTACGCGGACGCGCAGCTTCGCGAGATTAAATTTTACGCAGGCGCCGAAATTGGCACGATGAGTTTTGCGCGATCGCGCGGGTTATTGCGACGATTGCGAAACTATATTTTACATTTTTTGCGTTACGTAGGCGCGAGAATTAATATGATAGTTTCTGCGCGGATGAGGCGATAGTCGCGATGGTCGCGCGATGACTTTATGAGAGCGAGACGATTTTTAGCTTCGTCGATTTTGCGATTTATTGATTTACTAATTTAGCGGCTCGCTGCGAGATAAAATTTAGCTCCAAAATAGGGTTAAATTTTAAAATTTCGCCTCGCTCACAGACAATAATTTTTGGGCGCGCTATGTATGACGGCGCTTGCCGCATAGCAAGGCATTAAATTTTAAAACCGCCAAGCCCGCCAAATCTGCGCGATCCGTTCTTGCCGCAAAATTTTATATCGCCGTCCGCATATGCGGCACAAAATTTTAAAATCATAATCTGAAATTTTAAAGTTCGCTGCGCGGCGCAAATTTCAAACCCGCGCCGTGTATAAATTTCAAACCCTCGCCGTATGTAAAACCTAAACCGCTCTTTAAATTTAGCCGAATTTCAAAATTTAATCATAAAAACGCTATCATCGGGGCAAAATTTTTAAGGTTGCAAAATGAGTTTGAGCTTGAAATTTCGCCCCAAAAGCTTAGAGCAGATCGTGGGGCAGGGCAAGATCGTAGCGGTTTTTAAAAAATTCGTCGCTGCAGGCAGTATCCCGCACAGTATATTTTTCGGCGCCGCAGGCAGCGGCAAAACGACGATGGCGCGCGTGATCGCAAGCGAGCTGAATTACGATTTTTACGAGCTTGACGCCACGAGCCTGAAGGTCGAGGATATTCGCAAAATTCTATCCTCGCACGCCGGCTCGCTCATAAAGCCGCTCATTTTCATCGACGAGATCCACCGCCTCAGCAAGACGCAGCAGGAGGTGCTGCTCATCCCGATGGAGAACTACGCCGCAATCATCATCGGCGCGACGACGGAAAATCCGCAGTTCGTGCTAAGTAGCGGTATCCGCTCGCGCTCGATGATCTTTGAGTTCGAGCCGCTTAGCTACGAGGATTTGGAGGCGCTTTTGGCGCGGGTGCAGGGAGAGATCGGCTTTGAGATGGACGAGGAGGCGCGAAAATACCTGCTAAACTCCAGTAGCGGCGATGCAAGGAGCATGTTAAATTTGCTAGAATTTGCGCTTTTGGCAGACAGCGCCATTACGCTAGATACGCTTCGCACGCTGCGCGCAAATGCCGTAGCTGCAGGCGTTAGCAGCGACGACGTGCATTACGAGCTAGCAAGCGCAATGATAAAAAGCCTGCGCGGAAGCGACGCCGACGCCGCGCTGTATTATGTCGCGAGGCTGATAGATGCGGGCGAGAGCGCGGATTTTATCGCGCGCAGGATGGTGATCCTAGCTAGCGAGGACATCGGCAATGCCAATCCAAACGCCCTAAATATCGCCGCCAGCACGCTAAGCGCCGTCAGCAAGATCGGCTACCCCGAGGCTCGCATTATCTTAGGACAATGCGCGATCTATCTGGCGCACAGTCCCAAATCAAACGCCGCGTATTTGGGCATCAACGCCGCTTTGAAGTTCGTCCGCTCCGCTGCACCGCTGCCTACGCCGCGCTATCTCATCAACTCGGACAAGCAGATCGCAGACTACAAATACCCGCACGACTTCGGCGGCTGGGTCGAGCAGGCTTATATGAGCGAGGCGGCAAAATTTTACGAAAGCAAGGGGATCGGCTTTGAAAAGACGCTGGATGAGTGGCTGGCGCGATTGCGCAAAGAAAAGATCGATATTAAGGAACGAGAATGAACTTCAGCAGCGTCCTAAAACTAATGAAGCAGCGCTACGGCGCGGATGGCGAGTATCTGTGGGATGGATATCCGAATTTCGCGGTTTTTCGTCACGCAGGAGGGAAGCGCAAGTGGTTTGCACTTCTGATGCGCGGGCTTGCTAATGAAAAGCTCGGTCGCGCACTTCCTGGCTCAAGCGATGTGATAAATTTAAAAGTTTCGCCCGATTTGGCGGCAATTTTGCGTGATGAAAAGGGAATTTTTGCAGCCTATCATATGAATAAAAAGCACTGGATCAGCGTCTGCCTTGATGCGGTGCCGCGCGAACAGATCGAGGATCTAATCGAGCAGAGCAGAGAGCTTACGAGGTAGAATTTGCGCCTGGGCTCGGTTTAAATTTGCGTGCGAAAGAGGCTAAATTTGAACCGAGAGCGCAAATTTTAACGGCTCACAGAGCTTAAATTTAAAAATATTTGCAAGGAGCGCGGATGAATGAGCAAAATTTGAGATATATCGCAAATTTAAAAGCGCAGGACGTGCCGTGGAGTAGGCTCACGACCGCTTACGGCAGGGCGAGCGAGTTTCCCAAAATTTTTGAGAAACTCGCGCGGGCAATCGAAGCTTGTGATGCGGCGCGCAGTTCGGGCGGCGAGCAAAATTTAAAAAGCAAGTCCGGTTGCGGGCAAAATTCTACGGATGCGGCAAGATGCGGCGCGGCGCAAAATTCCGTAAATTTAGCGCAAAAGAGTGAGTCTAAATTTAAAAAGGCGGATAACGAGGCGGCGGAATTTAAAGCGGGCGGAGAAGCGGAGCTTAAAACGGATACGGCGAAGTGCGGCGAGGCGGAATTTAAGAGTGTGGATAGCGCGGCGATAAAATTTAAAGCGAGCCAGGCGAGTAAATTTAAAACGAGCGCGGCGGATAAGAGCTCGGATGCGAGAGAGCGGGAGAAATTTGACGCCAAGGCCCTTCAGGACGCGCTTAGTAAGATTTTTAACGAGATAGAACATCAAAGCTCGTTTTGGCACGCAACCCCTTTTGCGCTGCTCTTTTTGGCGCGCATCTTTATGTATGCGCGCGCTGTGGCGGGCAAAAAGCAAAACGATGCGGCAAGTAAAAACGACAAAGACGAAAACTGTGAAAACGAAACGGCGAGCTTTATCGCGGCTCGGCGGATTTTTTGCGTTTATGATTGAGATTTGCGATGATGCCGATAAAATCTCGCACGCAGCGCCGCTGGCGAACTTTTCGGATATGCTTGCGGAAAAATATCTGTGGCCGCAGAGCGATGAGAATGACGAGGAGCTCTGGGAGGAGCACTTTTACGACGATGAGCTATTTTACAGCCTCTATTTTTATTCGCGGGCGGTTTTAGACGCGACGGGAGTGGACTTTGCGCAGTTTAAGCCTGGGCTGGGTCGGCGTTTTTAAGCGTATTGCTTGTGAGCGCTATGTTTAAGTCTCTTTCGCGCCATGTTTAAATTTATCGCGGCGCGTTTTGGCGACGCTTTGTTTAAATTTAGACTTCAAAAAATTTTTAAAATTTCTCTCAAAAGTTATGGCGTGCGGAATTTACAGATCGTCTTTTTAAATTTAAAATTCGCGCGATTCTTGATCGGCGGTATGGTTAAGGCGCGGGTAGCGCTTTTAAATTTAGATCACCGCAAGGCTTCAACCCCGCTTGCGGCGCGGCTTTTTATGTGGTTTTAAAAAGATACCAATTCGGCGCAATTTTTTCTATCATTATAAACTCGCTAGGACTCATTTACGGCAGGTCTGCTTCATCTTGCACCCGCAAAAAGCCCACGGAGTTACCCGCCGATGAGCAGCATTAAATTTTTGCATTGTTACCGTATAAATTTCAGAATTTATACGCTACTTCGCTGCTTTCAGATTTATCTAGCATCTTGCCGTATAAATCTCAGAAATTTCATATCGACGTAAAATTCTACATCGTCACGTAAGCTAGCGGCGTTACATAAAATTTATATTCAAAAGCCTATCTCTAACCTCGATATCCTCCAGGTTTAGATCGAGTTCATCTTTTAAATATTTTTCTAAATTTTTTCGTTCAAAATCGCTTAACATCGCAAGTGGGATACTGACGAATACCCCATTTTCGCTGTCTAAAAATATCAAGACATATAAATTTATACTTTTTATCCTACCCCTTAGCCGCAAAACGGCAAAGCATATCAAATCCATCAAATACAATATCCACGAAAAAGCCATTAAAATAAGCTTTTTAAAGGTGCCAATATTTTTATCATAGCTAAATTCTTCTACCGCAAAATCTACGAATTTATAAATCGCTACCTTATCAATACGCGCTATGTCGATAGATTTTTTTGTAACTATCGTTTCTTGATAGTTTGCAGAGGATTTGTTATATTCTATTCTGCCGGGATAGAAGCTTAAAAATTTGTTTTTATTTATCCCTAAAAGACCTATTAAGGTTAAAATCCAAACCCCAACCCAGTAATGCCAGTGAATACCCCTAGTGACGAGTTCAAAAACAAGCATGACGATGGACGAAGTAGCGCCCAGATCGATATAAATCCTGATCCAATAATCTTTGATTATAAAAAGCGGCATTTGCTCTTTTTGCATTAGGGCTTCTTATAGGCTCGCCATCGCTTCGGCGCGCGCGAGGAGCTGCTTTGCGCCCTTTTTGATAAAAACGCGCGCAAGCTCCGCGCCTACGCTTTGCCACTTGTTTTTTTGCGCGACTATGCTTTGACGGATACTCTCGCTGCCGTCGGGCAGGCCCACTATCGCGCTGATGTGGATATTTTCGCCGTCAAGGCGCGCGTTGATACCGATCGGCACCTGGCAGCCGCCCTCCAAAACCCTGACGAAATCCCGTTCCACGGTCGTTTCGATGATCGCGCGTTCATCTTTTAAAAATTCTATCGCGCGTAGAATTTGCGGCTCGTCCACTGCCTCGATGCCGAGCGCTCCTTGCCCCATCGCAGGGATCATCTGCGAGATTTCGAAGGGCGCTACGTGCTTTATCTCGGCGCGTAAATTTAATCGGTTGATGCCCGCCATCGCTAAGATGATCGCGTCGAATTCCCCGTCTTTTAGCCTTCGCAGGCGGGTTTGGACGTTGCCGCGCAAGGATATAACCTCTAAATCGGGGCGCATGCTAAGCAGCTGCATCTTGCGGCGAAGACTCGTGGTACCGACTTTTGCGCGGCGGGGTAGCTCGCCGAATTTAGAGTATTTTTCGCTGATCATCGCATCGCGCACATCCTCGCGCGCGCAGATCGCCGCTAGCACTAGCCCCTGCGGAAACTCCACGGGCACGTCTTTTAGGCTATGTACGGCGATGTGTGCTTCGCCGCGAAGCATGCTTTCCTCAAGCTCCTTCGTAAAAA
Source organism: Campylobacter sp. (assembly GCF_019423325.1). NCBI lineage: Bacteria > Pseudomonadati > Campylobacterota > Epsilonproteobacteria > Campylobacterales > Campylobacteraceae > Campylobacter > Campylobacter sp. Next base: position 591,420 of record NZ_JAHZBQ010000001.1, read on the forward strand.
GTCCCTTGCCGCCGATCTTTGCAAGCGGCGTGTCTAAAATTTTATCGCCTTTGGTTTTCATGCTTTTTAGCTGCGCTTGGATGCCGCTAACTTCAAGCAGCGATGCGATATGTTTGCTCTGCCACAGCGCAAGTACGCTGCCGCGAGTAGCGATGATCAAATTTTTCATTTTTTCTCTCCTATGCTTTTTCGAATCTCGATTTCGTTCTCTTCGATCACCTCAACGTCGATTACGTCGTCGCTTGTGCGGCTGCGTCGCCAAAATTTTCGCTCTCTTTTTTCGGAATTTTCGCTGCTAGCGTTAAATTTAGGCACGTCGCTGGTGACGCAGTAAAATGACGCGGTAATTATGCAAACGCCTAAAATATCGCCGAAAATGCCCGGTGCAATGAGAAAAACGCCGCCTACGACGAAGCCCACGCCGCTTAAAATTTCTTTCGGCGAGATTTTCATTAGATTAAAAAAGCCCATCCACGAGCGATTTGCCACGACGTAACCGCCTAAAATCGCGCTTATGACGATCTCCACCGCATACGCCGCAAATCCGTTTGCGCTTACGAAATAATAGGTCGTAAATGCCTCAATTATCAGATACGGAACGATCAAAAGCCTAAACATATTTTTCCTTGAATTATCGCTTTAAGCCGCGCCTTTTCAAAGACGCTAAAATTTAATCGCGGATTTTAGCAAATTCCGTCTGAATTTTTAATGTATCGCAAGAGTCCCTCGCAGCCGCGTTTGATATCTGCGTAGCAGCGCTCAAAATCGCGCGTGTAGTATGGATCGGCGATTTGTAGGTGTTCGGGATGGGTTAAATTTGAACCGGCGCCTTTTAAATTTAAGCCGGTTTGTTTTGCCGAGCCTTTGGAATTTCGCGCATCGCAGTCTGTAAAATTTTTCCCTCCAAATTCCAAAAGAAATTTTACCTTAGCCATATCCTTGCCGCGAAAAATTCGCCCCAGCGAGCGCATATTTTCATCATCCATGCAAAGTATGAGATCGTAGCGCTCGTAGTCTGCGGGCGTGACCTGCACGGCGCGATGCGCTACGAGCGGCACCTTTTGCTTTTTTAGCACGCGCTGCGTTTCGTAGTAGGGCGGCGAGCCGATCTCGTCGGTGTGTGTCGCTGCAGAATCTACGCTCACGCGCGCACTTAGGCCGCTTTGATTAATAAAATTTTGCATCACGGACTGCGCCATCGGTGAGCGGCAGATGTTGCCGTGACATACAAAAAGTAGCCTCACGCGCGCCTACTGCGTAATGATGTCGTAGTTTTTGGGGATCGAGGGCTTAAAGATAGCCTCGTTTACCGGTGCGTTTTTGCGGACATTGCTTAGATTTATGACGACTTTATTGTCCATTTTATCGGTATAGCTGATCTTGCTCGGCAAATCGCCCTTTAGCTCGATGAGATATTTCACATCGTCGAAGCTCGCCTCATAAACGCCGTTTTTATTTGGCTTTGCGTTCGCTAGGATCGCTGTTAAATTCGGCGTTTCTTTGATATTCGTGATGATAGCTTGCTCAAGTTCGGGCTCGATTACGACGACCTTTGTGAAGCTAAAAAATATATTTTTTATCGTAGGGGTTTTGTAATGCCATACGGCGTGCTCTTTCGTGGCGCTAAAATCGCCGCCGTAGCTGATTTTCGCATCGTCGCTCTGCACGGTTTGCGAAAAATTTGCACTCAGCGTGTTAAATTCTATTCCGCCCGCAAACGCAAAAACGCAGCTTGCCGCTAAAGAAATAAGAGTTTTTTTCATAAATTTTGCCTTTATTATTTGAAATTTTGCGCGTATTATAGCCGTTTTTCTAGGATTTAATTAAATAGAAACTAAAAATATGTTAATATGTGCGGTTAAAATTTTAAAACTAAGGTTTGAGATGTTTAAAAAGGTCATCCACGGGATTTTCGGTACTAAAAACGATAGGATCGTCAAACAATACGCCAAGCGCGCGGCGCAGATCAGTGCGCTTGAAGAAAACTACGCGGCGATGGACGATGCGACGCTTAAGGCGGAATTTGAAGCGTTAAGAGCGCAAGTTCGCGCGGGCGAAAAGAGCACGGATGACGTGCTTAACGAAGTGTTTGCTATCGTACGAGAGGTGGGCAAAAGAGTGCTAAATATGCGCCACTTCGACGTTCAACTAATAGGCGGTTTGGTGCTAAACGACGGCGCGATTGCCGAGATGAAAACGGGCGAAGGAAAGACCCTCGTAGCGACCTTGGCGGTAGTGCTAAATGCGATGGAGGGTAAAGGCGTTCATGTCGTGACCGTAAACGACTACCTAGCTAAGCGCGATGCCGCGCAGATGGGCGAGCTATATGAATTTTTAGGACTTAGCACCGGTGTGATCGTGGGCGGCGAATACGATGACGCCAAGCGCAAGGCTGCATACGCGTGCGACATCACTTATGGCACAAACAACGAGTTCGGCTTTGACTATCTGCGCGATAATATGAAATTTAGCGCGGATGAAAAGGTGCAGCGCGGGCATCATTTCGTAATCGTCGATGAAGTTGATAGTATTTTAATCGACGAAGCTAGGACGCCGCTAATCATCTCAGGTCCTACGAACCGCACTCTAGATGGTTACATCAAGGCAAACGAAGTAGCTCGCCAAATGATCCGCGGCGAGGCGCCAGCCGATCCAAAAGGCAAGGCGACGGGCGATTTTACCGTAGATGAGAAAAACCGCGCCGTTTTGATCACGGAGGCAGGAATTTCAAAAGCCGAGAAGCTTTTTGGCGTCGATAACCTCTATAGTCTCGAAAATGCCGTGCTTAGCCACTACCTTGATCAAGCACTTAAGGCGAATTATCTTTTTGAAAAGGACGTGCACTACGTCGTGCGCGACGGACAGGTCATAATCGTGGATGAATTTACGGGTCGTCTTAGCGAGGGTCGCAGATTCAGCGAAGGGCTCCATCAGGCTCTTGAAGCTAAAGAGGGCGTGCAGATCCAGGAGGAGAGCCAAACTCTTGCCGACATTACCTTTCAAAACTACTTCCGTCTTTACGAAAAACTCGCTGGTATGACGGGTACGGCGCAGACGGAGGCAACGGAATTTTCTCAAATTTACAAACTCGAAGTGGTCTCTATCCCTACGAATGTGCCGGTAATCAGAAAGGATCAAAACGATCTTATCTACAAAACCGAGCGCGAGAAATTTGACGCCGTCATCAATGAGATCAAGCGGCTAAATTCTAAAGGTCAGCCCGTACTCGTGGGCACGGCGTCGATTGAAAAGAGCGAGAAGCTGCACGAGCTTTTGGTCAAAGAAAACATCGCGCACTCCGTGCTAAACGCCAAAAATCACGAGCGCGAGGCGCAGATCATCAAAGACGCAGGCGTAAAGGGCGCAGTTACGATCGCTACGAATATGGCGGGACGTGGCGTGGATATCCGTATAGACGATGAAGTGCGCGCTTTGGGCGGGCTGTATATTTTAGGTACCGAGCGCCACGAAAGCCGCCGCATCGATAATCAGCTCCGCGGACGAAGCGGGCGACAGGGCGATCCGGGCGAGAGTAGGTTTTTCTTAAGCTTGGAGGATAATCTGCTTAGAATTTTTGGCAGCGACAAGATCAAAAATATCATGGATCGCTTGGGTTTAAAAGACGGCGAACATATCGAATCAGGCATGGTTTCGCGCGCCGTAGAAAATGCACAGAAAAAGGTCGAGAGCTTGCACTTTGAAGCACGTAAAAATATCCTAGAATACGACGACGTCGCAAACGAGCAGCGCAAGACGATCTATAAATATCGCAACGAGCTTTTGGACCCCGACTACGATCTGAAAGATAAAATCATCCAAAACCGCGAGGAGTACATCTCTAGCGTGCTTGAGGAGCTTGAAATTTTCGACGGCGCAAATATCAAAGAGGTCGATAAATTCCCGATCGTCGCTAAAATCGCTCAAGAAACGGGCGAGGTGCTCGAAAACAGCGAACTTGAAAAGGTCGATGATTTCAAAGAGCTGAAAGAAAAGATCATCGGCGCGCTTGCCGTTTCGTATGAAAACAAGATGGCGCCGATCGATCCGCAGCAGCGCAAAAGTATCGAAAAGATGCTTTATTTGCAGATCGTCGATCGCGACTGGCGGGAGCATCTGTATCAGATGGATATCCTAAAAGCGGGCATCGGACTTCGCGGCTACAACCACAAAGACCCGCTTACCGAGTATAAAAAGGAGAGCTACAATCTTTTTATGGAGCTTGTAATGCGCCTCAAATCCGACAGTATCCGCTTGCTGCACTCGATTCAGTTCAAATCACAGGAGGAGATCGAAGCCGAGCAGCGCGCGATGCAGGAGCGTATGGAGAGCTCAAACGCCAAAGAGCTTGCCGCCGCAAACACGAATGAAGCGCAGCTAAAAGGCTCAGACGAGTTCGGCGACAAAAAACCTAAGCGAAACGATCCTTGCCCTTGCGGCAGCGGCAAAAAATACAAAGACTGCCACGGCAAGGGCGGTCCGAAAAAAGGCGGTTTTGCGAGGTAGGCGCGGCGCTCGGTCGTAAGTATCGCGCGATCGGTGATTTCGATTGCGAGCATTGCGCAATCGGCGCTTCTTGACCTTGATTTATTTTTGTATTTAAAAGAGCGGTTAAGGGCGAAAGGCGTTATAAAATTTTAAAAGAGGCTTAATCGCGAGGCGGCGTGGACAGAAATTTTAAAAGAGCTTGTTCGCGAGGCGGCACGAACGGTGCGCAAAGCTGCGCGATGGGGCGGAATTTTGGTTTTAAAATTTCAAAACGCGCCCAATGCCTTGTCGCATATTTTTCATAGCGCTGTTGCGGTGCACCGTGCGGCAAAACGCAAGCCAATCAGCGCGTGATACTTAAATTTAGTGCGCAGCTAGGATACTGCGCGGCATTTGAAATTTTAAATTTATGCGACGCGGGCGAGCTTACAAGCGAAATCAGCCTTAAATTTTAAGAATTTCAAAATTCTAAAAAATTTTAAAATTTCTAAAATTTTAAAGTTTCGAGGCATTTTAAATTTTAAAATTTAGAATTCGGGTTTAAAATTTCAAAGTTTTGGTAAAGAGGTCTGTTTGATTTGCCGTATCGGATATCTTGGGGGCGAATTTCATTGTGTATAAATAGATTTAGGTGCGATTTTAAATTTTTAAAACTCGCTGCGGTTTGAAACCGGCTAGCAATCAAGCAAAGTGCAAGAAACAATAGAGTAGAATTCTATCCCGTTGGGAGTTAAAGCTCATTTTCCACTATCTTTAAATTTAACTTCAATTTTGTCCCGTTGGGATTTGAAACATTTCAAGAGTGTTTAAGATTATAGTTCACACCTAGGTAAAATTCTATTTAGTTAAAACTTAGTATTCCAAGGCGTGGAACCTATTTTTGGAATTTTAAAATTCCAAAATACTTAAAATTTCACATAGAATTTAACGCTAAATTTTATGTGAAATTTTACAAGGACGGCTTTTTGGTAAAGTATTTATTATTTAAATATCTCAGATTCGACCGCTCTCAGCCCTTTATTACGCTTTCGGCGCTGCTTGCGTTTTTGGGCGTCGGCGTGGGGCTTACGGTGCTGATCGTCGCGATGGCGATAATGAACGGCTTTGATAAAGAATTCGAGCGCAAGCTCTTTACGATGAACTACCCGATCACGATCCACAGCCACTTTCGCGGTGGCATTTCAAAAGACGACGTGGAGGGACTGCGGGCGGACTTTCCCGATCTGATCTTTAGTCCTTATATTAGCTCGCAAGTCATCGCCAAAAGCGGCGAGAAGCTCGAGGGCGGACTGATTTTCGGCGTAAATTTAAACGATGAAAAGCGCATCAACTCCGTCGTCGCAGCAGGCGCTAAAGACGCCAATCTAACGGACTACGGCATCATGATAGGGCGCGGGATCAAAGATGAGTTTATGCTGGATGAGGGCGGCAAGATCACGATGATCTTTACGAAGAGCGATCCTGGCGGCTTTGCGCTGATCCCTAAGATGAAGCGCTTCGATGTGCGCGCGGAATTCAGCTCTGGGCTGATCGCCTACGACAAGGCGTATTCTTACGCGGACGCGAGCGATCTAGCCAAAATTTTAGGCTACGACGAGGGGACCTTCGACGGCGTGCATGTTTTTTCAAACGATCCGTTTAAAGACCTGGAGCGCATCAAAAAAAGCCTTCCCGGCGGCGCTAACGCCGTGGGCTGGTGGCAGCAAAACGGCAATTTTTTCAGCGCCCTTGCGCTTGAAAAACGCGCGCTTTTCATCGTGCTGATGCTAATAATCCTGGTTGCGAGCCTAAATATCGTAAGTTCGCTTCTGATGACCGTGATGAACCGCCGCCAAGAGATCGCGCTTTTACTTAGCCTGGGTGCCAGCAAAAAGGAGGTTAAGAGAACCTTTTTTGCGCTCGGAGCCACGATCGGCGGCGGCGGCATCATATTCGGGCTCATTTTGGGCTTATTTGGCGTGTGGCTACTCGGAAGCTTCGACATCGTAAATCTACCTGCCGACGTTTACGGAAGCTCAAAGCTGCCGATGGAGCTCTCGCTAGGCGATTTGGCGATGATTTTGATCGGCGCGGTGCTTATCGTGGCGCTCTCGTCATGGTACCCGGCCAAAAAAGCCACGCAGATCGACGTTCTGCAAACACTGCGCAACGAGTAAATTTAAATGCGGCGCCTTAAAAATTCGGCGAAATTTTAAAATTCCAAAGCGGCGCGGCTATATTTAGCGCGCTATTTCGGCGAGCGGGGCGGAGGCTGCGCAATCTTACACGGCGCACGTCGCGTGGATGTCGCATTAATACGGCTCGCATCGCCAGAATTTTAATTTTTTCGCGAGATTGTAAGCTGCGCGAAGCCTAAATTTTGACAAAATTTATGTCTTTGGAATTCGCCAAAATTTTAAATTCCAAAGTGGAGCAAATTTTTAGAGCGCTTTTCTAAATTTTGTAAAATTTCAAAACCACTCAAAGATAAAATCATAAAGATTTTGAAAGGATCTATGGTGCAAAAGATCGTTTTATTTCTGTGTGCGGCGTTGTTTCTATGCAGCTGCTCTAGGAGCGGACCGCAAGATGTTCCAAAGCCAAAGCAAAATAAGGCACCGAGCCACCATTATACAGGCTACTATTATGCATAGCGTATATTGAGCAGCGGGCGGCGATACGAGACGTTTAACGGCGAGAAAATGGAAACATTGTAGTTTTTGCTCATTCGTGGACAAAAGCTCTCAAGCCTGCAATACGAGCCTTAGCAGCGTCTCGGCCTGAGCGTAGCGGCGCCAAGGCGTTTATCCGTCTATAATAACGATAAAATTTAGGCTTATTTAAATAGGCTTAAATTTAGGACGAAATTCTTTTTAAAATTCTTTCAAATTCCCATAAAATCCCGCTGAATAAATCTAAATTTTATAAATTTTAGGGTAACATTCCCTATTTCTCAAAAAGGCTTTAAATGACTTTAATCGACGGCAAAAGCATAAGCGCAAAGGTAAAAGAGGAGATCAAATCGGTCGCTTCAAACCTTGCTGCAAAGGGTGTAGAGCCCGCGCTGGCGGTGATTTTGGTAGGCGAGGACGCGGCTAGCAAGACCTATGTCGCGAGCAAGGAAAAAGCCTGCGCCGCCTGTGGGATCCGCTCCGTAGCGCACCGCTTGAGTTCCGATGTGAGCGAGGCGGCGCTTTTAGAACTGATAGAAAATTTAAACGATGACGAAAGTATCGACGGCATCTTAGTGCAGCTGCCGCTTCCAAGGCACATTGATACGAATAAAATTTTAGAAAAAATAAACCCGCAAAAGGACGTGGACGGATTTAGTGCGATAAACGTAGGCAAGCTTACTAGCGGGCTTTCGGACGGTTTTGTGCCTTGCACTCCGCTTGGCGTGATGCGCCTGCTTGAGGAATACGGCGTGCAGATCTCGGGCAAAAATGCCGTCGTGCTAGGTCGCAGCAATATCGTCGGAAAGCCGATGGCGAGCCTGCTTCTAAATGCCGACGCCACCGTCACTATCACTCATAGCAAGACGAAAAATTTAAAGTGGCTTTGCGCAGACGCCGACATTTTGGTCGCGGCGGTCGGTAGGGCGCATTTTGTGGGCGCCGATATGATAAAACAAGGTGCGGTGGTGATCGATGTGGGGATTAATCGCGGCGGCGACGGCAAACTAAGAGGCGACGTCGATTTTGATGCGGTCGCGCCAAAATGCTCGTTCATCACGCCCGTGCCCGGAGGCGTGGGGCCGATGACGATTGCGATGCTTTTGAGCAATACGATAAAATCGGCGAAAAATCGCTTAAGACAAAGAGCCTAAATGAAAATACTAAGCAAAATTTATAAATTTTTATCGAGTTGGACGGGGACGGTCATCGTCGTTTTATTCGTCATTCTTTTTGTGGCGCAAGCCTTCGTGATCCCCAGCGGATCGATGCGCACTACGCTTTTGGAGGGCGATTTTTTATTCGTTAAAAAATTTAGCTACGGCATCCCGACCCCACATATTCCATTTGTAGAGTGGCAGGTGGCTCCGGATAGCGACGGAGATGGACATATCATCCGCGGCGAGGGTCCAAAGCGCGGTGATATCGTGGTTTTTCGCTATCCGCTTAATGAAAAAATGCACTTTGTAAAGCGAAATTTTGCCGTAGGCGGCGACGAGGTGATATTTGATCTGAATAATTTCTACCTTCGTCCGCATGAAGGCGACGAGTTCATTGCTGCGAACTATGATGCTCGCGACATTGTGATTTTAGGTGGCGAAAAATATGTCAAAGAGCCGTATAAATTTAAGGGCATTCACTACGACCCTAATGCTAGAAACTCAATGCTAACAAATGTCAAAATCGCACTTGAGAAGGGTGAATTTTCTATGAAACCCATTAGCCTAAGCGAAATTCCTCATAGCTTCGAAGCTGCGGGGATAAGCTTCAATGCCTTTTACATCAAAGTGCCGCAGGATGAGTATTTTATGATAGGCGATAATCGAAATAATTCCGCCGATAGCCGCTTCTGGGGTCCGGTACCTTATCGTCTGATCGTCGGCAAGCCATGGTTTACCTATTTTAGTATTGACGCCGATCGCAAGATCCGCTGGGAGCGAATCGGGCGCTTCGTCGATACCTTACAAAACGATGAGAGCCTAATTTACGAGCAAAAATAAGGAGCGGCAATGCAAATAAATAAAATTTTCATAGCGAGCGATCATGCGGGCTTTCATGCCAAAGAGCAAGCCAAAAAAGCGCTTGCCGCTTTAGGTTACGAAGCGGTCGATCTTGGCACGCATAGTGCCGAAGCGAGCGTGGACTATCCCGATTTTGCGGACACGTTGGCGGATAAAATTTTAGCCGAATGTGAAGCCTGCGCGCGAAGTGAAAATTTTAAAGAAAACGACGGCATAAATTCCGCTGCAGCCACGGAAAATTCCGAAGCGGGCGGCAGTGAAAATTTCGGCGCAAGTATAAACGGTAGCGGGAATTTTAGCGCTACCACGCAGCACGGCGAGAAAGATAAAAATTTTAACGCCGTCAAGAACGGCGACGGCAAGAATTTTGATGCGGACGCAAATACGACTGCCTGCGCAAGCATAGCTGCCGCAAACGCGAGCAAGGATAAAATTTTAAATTCCACCGACTACGGCATTTACGGCGTTTTGATTTGCGGTACGGGCATCGGTATCAGCATCGCTGCAAATCGCCACGCTCACATCCGCTGCGCGCTGTGTCATGACGCAACGAGCGCTAGATTAGCCAGAGAGCACAACGACGCCAACGTCCTAGCCTTCGGCGAGCGATTAATGGGCGCGCTGGTGATTGAAGATATGATTAGGGCATTTTTTAATACCGATTTTGCGGGCGGTAGGCACATTAAGCGCGTCGCAAAGCTAGGCGCTTGCGGTAGTGCGAATTGCGCGTATGGATTTGATGGGGAGAATTCCATGCAGAATTACGCTCAAAATTTTGCGGAACAAAGCAGTGGCGCTAATTTAAATGGGCGGAATTCCAAATTAAACTTCGGTGGTAAAACCCCTTCTTGCAAAAATCCTATCGGCACGGATTCCGAATTAAATTGTGCACGGAGCTTTAACGATAAAAATTCCTTCTTTACCGGCAAGAATCCCTTGATAAGCTTTTGCGGTGCACGTCATATAAATTTAGATTCTACGCACGCAAAGATAATCTTTAATGAGAAAAATCCATTGGGTAAAAATTCCACTAGCACAAATTCTACGTTAAATTTTACGCGCGAGAGCGTTTGCAAGAAAAATTTCGCTCAAAAAGCTAGCCGCAAATATTTTGTCAGTTTGAACCCCACAATTATAAATTTCAAGGCTACAAATTCCTTCTGCATGAGCGTTAAGCCAGAAAACGCAAATTGCGCTAGTGCGGGTTTAACAGATGAGAATTCTGCTATTACGAGCGTAAATTTAAAGGGAGCAAATATTTCTAGTGCGTATTTTAGGAGCATAAATTCTGCCTATTTTAGCGCAACCTCCACTACTATGCGCTTTGCAAATTCAAATAAAGGAGGCGAGCAATGAGCGTAGTATTAGGCGTTTTAGCGCTATTTTTTGCAGCGCTACTTATTCTATCGATCCGAAAAAATTCTAAAATTTACGCCCTTCTTCGTAAAAGCGAGCAGAAAATTTCAAAGCTTAAAAGCGATAACGAAAAGCTCAAAACTGCCCTTCGCTTCGGCATCGAGGCTCTGCAAAACGAGGAGAGCGAAAACTGCAGCTTAAAAATCCAAAACGCAAGATTGAAAAGAGGTAAGCTATGAAAAGTCTAAGCAGCGAGCAAAAAAGCTATTTATTTCGCTCGATCCGCACCGTGCGCGACTTCCCAAAGCCCGGTATTTTGTTTTACGATATCACGACGCTCGTAGGCGATCGCGAGGCGTTCAATTTCCTGCTTGATCATCTAGCCGAGCGCTATGCTGATTACGGACTTGATTACATAGTAGGCATAGAAAGTCGCGGATTTATTTTTGCAGCGGCGCTTGCCGCGAGGTTGAGGGTCGCTTTTGTGCCGATTAGAAAGCCAAAGAAGCTCCCTTATATCACGATTTCGCAAAAATACAGCCTTGAATATGGCTTCGATCAGGTCGAGATGCACGTGGATGCATTCTCTGGCGTGCAGGATGCCAAGGTGCTTCTAATCGATGATCTAATCGCCACCGGAGGCACCGCACGAGCGGCATTAGATCTCATCGCGCAGACGCAGGCTAAGTGCGTTGAAGCCTGCTTTTTGCTAAATTTACGTGAGTTAAACGATCTAGGCGAGTTTTCGCGACGCACAAATGTTTATTGCGTTTTAGAGGCGTGATTTTGGAAGAGCTACTTAAAAATTTACTGCAAGAATACCACCAATACGCCTATATCGTGCTTTTCGTTTGGTGTATTTTAGAAGGCGAAATCGCACTGATTTTGGGCGGTATCATGGCACACGAGGGACATATAAATTTGCCGCTAGGTATCTTTGTCGCGGGGCTTGGGGCATTTTGCGGCGATCAGTTTTATTTTTATATCGGTCGCTACAATAAAAAATATATCAGTAAAAAGCTCGCGGCACAGCGCCGAAAATTTGCGATCGCGCACCTGCTTTTGCAACGCTACGGCTGGCCGATAATTTTAATGCAGCGCTATATGTATGGCTTCCGCGTCATCATCCCGATGAGTATCGGTATCACTCGCTACAGCGCAAAGAAATTTGCGATTATCAATCTTTTTAGTGCTTGGTGCTGGTCGGGCGCGACGATGGTTTTGGCGTGGTATTTTGGTGAGGAGATCTGGAGCGGGCTGCGGCTAATCGAGCAACACTGGTATTTTGCGATACCTATCATAGGCGGAATTTTATATCTATTTTTTAGGTTATTTAAACGTATGGAAAATCACTTTATGAACTCACGAAAGGAACGAGATGAAAGTAAAACTGCTAGATCGTAAAATTAACGAGATAGAGGCGGATTTTGAAGTTATTTTGGTTGTAGATAAAAATTTAAATCACGAATTTATTAAAGACGCGGATAAGTTTGCGCTTTTTAACTATAAAGGCGAGGGCAATCTGCTGCTTGCCGAGAGTGGGCGGCTGTACGTCGGCGTCAAGGCGTTAGAATATGACCGCGTCCGCACAGCACTTGCGAGCGCATACAACGCGCTTAAGGGCTACGCGATCAAAAATTTCAAAATTGCCTTTTATAAATGCGGCTGCGACCGCAGAAGCACGATGGCGATGGTCGAGGGCGTGCTTCTGGGCGGCTATGAGTTTAACAAATACAAAAGCGATAAAAAAAACTCCAGCTTGAACGAAATTTTAATCTCTACGCAGGAGTACGGAGGCAGTAGCCCCGACGTGCAAAAGATGAACTACGGCGTGCAGCAGGGCACCGTGATAGCAAATGCCGCAAATTTTGCGCGCGACGGCGTCAATGAGATCCCTGAAATTTACACGCCCGAAAAGATGGCGAGCGAGGCTGAAATTTTAGCCTCGAACTACGACGACGTGAGCGTTAAAATTTACGACGAAGACTTTTTGCGCGAGCAGAATATGAATGCGTTTTTGGCGGTCAATCGCTCCAGCGCTCATCCGCCGCGCCTAATTCATCTGATCTATAAGCCGCAGCGCTGCCTAAAGCGCGTCGTTTTCGTGGGCAAAGGGCTTACTTACGACAGCGGCGGGCTAAGTTTGAAGCCGAGCGATTATATGCTTACGATGAAAAGCGACAAAAGCGGCGCGCTTGCTGCAATGGGTATCATCAAGGGCGCTGCCGAGCTCGAGCTGCCGTTTGAGATACACGCGGTTATCGGCGCTACCGAAAATATGATCGGCGGCGATTCGTATAAGCCCGACGACGTGCTACTTAGCCGCAGCGGCGTGAGTATCGAGGTTCGAAACACCGACGCGGAGGGGCGGCTCGTGCTTGCCGACTGCCTAAGCTACGCGCAGGATCTTGCCCCCGATCTGCTAATCGATATGGCGACGCTAACCGGCGCTTGCGTCGTGGGCCTGGGCGAATACACGAGCGGTATAATGGGAAACAGCGAGGAGCTAAAGCGTAAATTTAAAGATCTTAGCAGCTGCAGCGGCGAGCTATTTAGCATTTTGGAATTTAACGATTATCTGCGCGAGCTAATCAAAAGCAGTATCGCAGACGTTTCCAACTGCGCTTCCAGCAGGTACGGCGGCGCGATAACCGCGGGGCTATTTTTGGATAAATTTATAAAAGACGAGTATAAAGATAGGTGGCTTCACCTCGATATCGCGGGTCCTGCGTATCTGGAAAAGGCGTGGGGCTATTACGCGGCAGGCGCGACGGGTGCGGGCGTAAGAGCGAGCCTATACTTCTTGCAGGCTCTAGCCAAAGAGCTAAAGGACGCGTAGATGGGGCTTTCAGTAGGGATCGTAGGGCTTCCGAACGTCGGTAAATCCACTACCTTTAACGCACTTAGCGGCGCGCAAAACGCACAGGCGCAGAACTATCCGTTCTGTACGATCGAGCCTAATAAGGCGGTCGTGCCCGTACCCGATGCCAGGCTCGGCAAGCTGGCGGAGATCGTTAAGCCCGGTCGCATCGTGCATTCGACTATTGAGTTTGTAGATATCGCGGGTCTAGTGCGTGGAGCTAGCAAAGGCGAGGGGCTGGGGAATAAATTTCTTTCAAATATCCGCGAGTGCGAGATTATCCTTCATATCGTGCGCTGCTTCGAAAGCGGCGACATAACCCACGTCGAAGGCTGCGTCGATCCTATCCGCGACATCGAGATCATCGAAACCGAGCTGATTTTAGCGGACATCGAGCAGCTTGGACGCAAGATCGAGCGTCTCAGTAAGGAAGCCAAAACAAATCAAAAGGGCGCTAAAGAGGCGCTAGCCGTAGCAAACGAGCTTTTGGCGCATCTAAACGACGGCAAGCCCGCTTCAAATTTCGCGCTCAAAGAGGATGAAAGCTACATCGCTTTAAATCGCGAGCTGCGCCTGCTTAGCGCCAAGGACGTAATCTACGGCGCAAATGTGGACGAAGACGGAATCGCGCAGGATAACGAATATGTCGCGCGCGTAAGAGAATACGCAAACGCCCGCGGCGCGGAGGTGATCAAGCTCTGCGCCAAGATCGAAGAGGAACTCATAGGCTTAAGCGACGAGGAGACGCACGAGATGCTGCAGAGCCTAGGCGCGCAGCAAAGCGGGCTGGAGCTCATCATCAAGCGCTCCTTTGCGAAGCTCAGCCTCATCAGCTACTTTACCGCCGGCGAGATGGAGGTGCGCGCGTGGACGATCACGAAGGGCTGGAAGGCTCCGAAGGCCGCGAGCGTGATCCACAACGACTTTGAGCGCGGATTTATCAGAGCCGAGGTGATCGGATTTGACGATTTTATCGCGTGCGGCGGCGAGAGTAGGGCGAAAGAAGCGGGCAAAATGCGCCTTGAGGGCAAGGATTACGTCGTGCAAGACGGCGACGTGATGCACTTTAGATTTAATGTTTAAAATTTGTTTTTAGGTGTGTTGAAATTTGGTCTGCGCTAGCCTCAAAATTTAGTAAATTTTGGTTCAAACGCGAGTTTAATAAAATTTTGATTTTTGCGAGCAGCGGATTTTAGCTGAAATTTGTATCGCTAGAACAAAACGAAACTTGTGCGCTAAAATATCGTTAAAATTTCGAGGTCAAATTTAATCGGCTTTGCTTGCGTAAAATTTTACGCAAGCAAAAAGTTGCACTGCGCTGGATTTGCGCTTAAATTCGCCTAGCAAATACGTCTAAGAAATACTTCCAAAATCGCGCCAAAATTTATATACGGCGAAAACTGCGCGTAAATTTTAAAAGGCAAATTTTACTAAGATCTCAAAGCTCGTATCTGCGCGCGATAGAATTTGAGCTATATATTTAAATTTACGGCTTGTAATTTGATATCTGGCGATTTTTAAATTTTATGATCTTAAATTTAAATGTTGCTTGGTCTGCGATGCGGATACCGTGCGTAAAGCTAGCCATATTAAATTTGCCGCCGATAAGCGTGGCGGAATTTAGCGAAAATTTAAAATCAAGCTCGCGATTAGTCCATCTTGCCGCACGAAATTCAGAGTCGCGGAATTTTGTCGCGTAGAATTCCGTCACGCCGCAGAGCCTTGTGGGAAAGATGAGCGGGTTTTTCTAGCGCCGAGCAAACAAGCGCCTAGCAAGCGGCGCGAAATTTAAACTTAATTTTGGAGGATTATGCAAAATAAGCAGCCCTGTATCGAAGGCAGGATAGAAAACTTGTACGTCCGCGTCCTTAGGCAGGAGATCGAGACGCTCGTGCTTTTTGAGATCGGCGGCGTTCGCTTTCGTATGCGTTGCAGGGCGTTCTCGTTTAAGCAGGGCGATTTAGTGCGCGTAAAATACTGCAAGCAGGGATATTTAGGTAGCCTCGTCGCCTTGGAAGTCGAGCGCCGCAGAACGCCTTTGGAATATGCCCGCGATTTTGCGTTGAGCGCGTTGGATGCCGTAAAACGCACGCTATCTTTAGCTTGGGACATTTTGATTACGTTCGGTCTGATCTTTTTCGTCACGACGGTATTTTACGCGATCTATTTTACGTTCGCAAAAGACGCATTCCCAAACCTAAGCGATTTTTTCTACACTTGTGCGGGGCTTGCGCTCGTTGCGATGATAATTCTGGCATACGTTTACACGATCGTCTGCGCTATTGAAAGGCGCGCACCTCGTTTGACACGGATATTTTTGACATGCACCTACTTTGCTATATTCCTTATGCTTTTTACTGCCGTTTTTATCATCGCGCTTGCGGTATTGCTTTATATTTGCGATATTTTGGGCTTTGGGGATTATTTCTTTTCTTGTTTAGTGCTCGCATTCGTGTGTTCGTATCTGGTTTGCTCCACTTGCATGCAAAAACTCTCATCATGGCGCAAGCGTCGTAAAAAATAGCGCTACTCCGCCGCATAAATACACAGCGCGGAATTTCATAATTACGTCGCTTTAAATTTTGCATAGCAGAATTTCGCGCCGTGCTATAAATTTTATGCGCCGCGAAATTTTGAAATTCCGTTTCGCATAAATACGGCAAGCGGCAAAATTCTATCTTACGAGTAAACCATACCGCGTTGCGGCATTGATAATCTAATCGTTTATTTCGCCAAATTAACCCATGCCGCCGCAAATTTTATGCTTTTAAATTTCACGCAGAATCTTTCGCGACTAAAAAATACCCCGCAGAGCCGCTGTGCCCTCTACGTGCCTGTACGGCAAGAAAAAATGCACGAAGTTTGTGCAAGCGCCCCCAGACACGCATATTTCGGCGCTCAGTCTGTGTTTGACATGCGCAGAATCGAGATCAGGTATCTCTAATTCGCCGCTTTTGTAACCGCTATAGCCCATCTCTATCGGCACCTCTAGCTCATCCTTTTCAAACACGACACGCCCGCTTTGCACCTGCTCGAGTTTGATATTTTTCAGCACGATCCTGGGCACGCTCACGTGCTCAAAATTTATACTTAGTTCATACGGGGCGCCGGTCGAGTTGTCGTCCGAGAAGTCGGGCTTCGGCTCGCGCTCGTCGCGCCATGATCGTCCGCCGATAGTGGTAGCTCTTAAGCGGGCGCTGATGCTAAAATCTTCTAGATCCAGCGAAGCGCTGCTAAAATCACGGATGAGCGCCCATGATACGACGGTACGGCCGAAAAATTTATCGGCGATCATATATGTGCCAAAAAGCGAGCTTATGACCACCCAAAACAGAAATATAAATTTAAAAATCTTACGTAAAACGAACTTCAATGTTTTCATCGCTATCCTTTCAATTTAAAGCTTAAGCGGAATTCCGCCTGCGAATCCGCGGATTAAAATTCCGCGCGGGATTTCGCTTATGAAATCCCGCGCCTTTTCAGTCTACGGCGGAATTTTAAGACAGAATTCCGTAGCGAAATTTTGCCGCGAAATTATAAAAAAATTCCGCCCATGAAATTTTCCCTAGAACTGCGCCTGTAAAATTCCATAAACGAAATTAGGAGATGAAATTTTATGGGCGGAATTCTATAGCTAAAATTTCACGGCAGAGCTCTTAAATTCTTTTCCGCGGCAAAATTCCACGCCTTAAAATTTTAAGAAAGTATGAAATTTTTTATCTGATCGCAGATCGCCTCTTCGGACTGTGCGGCGTCGATTTGCAGGGTCTCAACGCCGCACGCCGCGCATGCCTGCGCCATAAGATCTTGCACGCGCATTAGGTATTTAAGCCCGCGAGCCTCGATTATATCGCTGCTAACGCGCGTTTTAAGCCGCTTTTTGACGAGCTGTTCGTCCGCCGAAAATAGCACGATTTTATCTGCGAATTTGCCCCCAAGCGCAAATTTATTAAGCGCGATAAGCTCGCTAAGATCCGCGTTTTCGTCGTTTGCCAGCGCATAGGCAAGCCCCGAGATGAAGCCGCGATCGCTTAGCACGAGCCTGTCCGCGCCGCCCTTTATCACGCGTTCGTAGTGCTCGGCGCGGTCTGCGAGAAACAAAAGTAGCTCGGCACGCTTTGAAATTTCGCCACAGGCCTCGCGTAGATTTACGCTGCCGCGCGACCACTTAAAATCCTCGCCCAAAACGAGGCTTCGCACCGCCTCGCCGAGCTTCGTGCCGCCGGGCTCCTTGGTCACGATCGCTTGCGGAAAAGCAGCCGCTAGCCGCGCTATCTGCGTGCTTTTGCCCACGCCGTCGATACCTTCGAATATTACATACATTTTTCGCCTTTAAATTTGTGCGCTATTTTACAAGCTTATAGCTAAATAGCCGCTTTTTTAAGCAGCTGAGCGTAAAATTTCGCCTCCAAATCGGGCTTTTGCGCGAGCTTGTACGAGTTGCTTTTGATCTTTTGGCGTAAAATTTTATCGGGCGCCTTACTCGGCTCTTGCTTTTTGCGACACGGCTCGCGGTTAAATTTAGCGTTCGAATGGATGTGTCGCATAACAACGAGCGAGTAAATTTTACGCTTACGGACATTTACCGAGCGGAGTAGGGCGCCGGTCGATAAAGACAGCGCGCCGTGCGGATAGAATGGCACGTCGGGCGACGCATAGGGTATGTATCGGACGAAGCGAGACGACATATCGGGCAAATTGGGTCGGCGTATCGAACCGAGCAAAGCAATGCGCCACGCAGTAGGGCGAGAGAGTATATGTCGGCGGAGCGGCGTGCTGCGTAGGTGAAGCGGGATAGGATTGGCGCGGGGGTGTCGGACGGTCGAGCTATTGGAGCTAAATCCTATGCGTTGAGAGGATAGAGCTAGCAGAGTGCGCCAGACGGAGCGGGATGTCTTCGTGCAGAAGAGCAGGCGTGCCGAGCGAAGTAGGGCGTTAGACGGGACATGGCGCGCGTCATGCGAGGTGGAAACGGAGCGGGGTATGCGCCCGGCAGAACAACGGGCGCTAGATAAACGAAAGGCGGCGCGTCGGTGAAGAAGGCGGTGCGAGGTATCGTATGTTTTTTAGTAAAAACAGATAGCGCGTCTGGAAGGCATCGGGCGCCGTATAAAGCATGGTATATTGTCCGATAACGCAATAGATGCGGCGACGGGCGGACGCCGCGTGCGATGACAAAATATAAAATCGTGGCGCCGATAAAATTTTTAGCCGCCGCAGATCATGAAATTTTGCCGCAATGAGCGAAGGCGCAAAGCTCGTCCTGTGCGCCGAAAGATGAAATTTTAAATTTTATCCTTTTACGCTAGTTCGGGATTTACCGCTATGAAATCTTTCCTCAGATTGCCAAGATCGCAATCGGTAGCCGTGATCGTAAAATCCTCCGTCATATCGAGCGCAAATTCGCCAAGACCTGCTTTGAGCTGCTTCACGCACTCCCAAATGAGCTTTTTAGCCTGTGCATATTTATCATTTAGCTGCGTTTCTTGATTGAAAAGATCAAAAATTTTCGCCGTTTCGTAGTCTACTTCGACCTCGGCTCGAAACTCGTAATCAGGAACAAGCCAAAGAAGCCAACCATCCTTTTGTGCAAGCCACTGCACGCGCTGCTCTTGCGAGCCGAATCCGATGATCGGCGGCAAACTCCTATTGTCGCAAGCTAAATTTATGCAGTAGAGTTTGCCGGCGGGCGCGTGCTTTTTGATCGTCTCTTTAATCGCGGGCAGCAGCCTTTGAGCGGCGAGCTCATAGAGCTTTTTGTAGCTCATATTCTTATCTGGCTTTTGATAGCGCACATAGCCATTTTCGGTTATTAAGCTTAGCTCGCCCATTTCGTCAAATTCATAGTTTGTTACGTCATTCCTTCTGCCTGCGCGAGGGTGCTCTACATACTTCCGTCTTTGTGCGAGCTTGCCGCCTTCGTAAGTAAAATTTTCTATCCCATAGGCGTTGTTGTCAAAGGCCGAGTAGATGGACTTTAGCGCGCCATTTTCATAGATAAATCTTTTTATATTGAAGCATCTTGAGCATTTTTTGTTATAGCAACCGAAATGATATTTTAAAACTTCGTCCCGCCCCCAAAAATAAAGGCTTTCAAAGAAATGTTTTTTGCCGTCATGTTGTCTTTCAAAAACGACGCGATCTTGCGCGTCAAAGCCGTATTCGTAGGCGTTTACGATCTTTTTCGGTTTAGTTTTTAAAATTTTGCCCTTTGAGAAGCGGTTGAACTCAAAATAAAATGGCTCTAAATTAATATACTCGTCTGACGCCCAGCGCCTGCTTACGGCCTGCGCTTCGGCCCTCTTTTTTAGGGCTTCGTAGCCATCTTTTGCGCTTTTAAAAAGCTCTCGCAGTTTTTCTATCTCATCCATTTGCTTATTCATTTTTATCTCTTATGCAGCTTGTAAATTTTAAATTTAATCGCACCTGTAGGCTAAATTTCAGTCGCTTGCGAGCTCATTTTTTCAAAAATTTTAAAATTTCGCTCGGCACCAGGTGCGAAACGTCGCCGCCGTGGCTCAAAACGGAGCGGACAATCGAGCTTGAGATGAAGGCGTTTTTGAGCGTCGGCATCAGATACACGCTCTCAAATTCCTCCCATAGCGAGGCGTTTGCATAGCCGATCTGCAGCTCGTACTCAAAGTCGCTAACCGCGCGCAGTCCGCGGATTACAAAGCGCACGCCGCAGGATCTGGCGAAATCCACGAGTAGATTATCAAAGCTTTGCACGCTCACGCCGCGAAGTCCGCGTGTCGCGGCTCGCGCCATCTCTAGTCTGGATTGTAGGCTAAAATAGGGCTTTTTGCTCTCGTTTAGCGCGACTGCGACGATGACTTCATCAAAAAGCCCCAGCGCGCGCTTGATGACGTCCAGGTGGCCGTTCGTAATAGGATCGAAAGTGCCCGGATAGATACATTTTCTTGAGTTTTGCATTATTGCCACCTTTTAAATAGCTCGTTTTGCACGCCCAGCGCGTCGCACCACTTGCCGATTATGAAATTTTTTAAATTTTGCACGCCGCAGTAGCCTGCGATCACAGGCGGAGCAATGATGACGCCGAGCGCAGCTAGCTCGCTCATTTGTCGCAGGCTGATCGCAGAAAGCGGCATTTCACGCACGCCAAGAACCAGCCGCTTGTGCTCTTTTAACGCGACTGCAGCGGCGCGCGTGCTTAGGCTGTCACAAAGCCCGCCGTAAATTTTAGCCAAAGAGCCGATAGAGCAGGGCGCAAAGATCACTGCATCAATGCCAAAGGAGCCTGAAGCGGGCGGCGCGGCCAGATCATCGTCGGGATAAAATTTTACACTCATAAATTCCGCAGATTTTAAAGCCTCGTCCGCGTCTATGCCGCTTTCAGCGCGTAGAACGCGGCGCGCGCCCTGCGTAAGCACGGCGTGGATTTCATGCGGTGAGCTGGCAAGAAATTTAAGCATATCAAGCCCGATCTCGCAAAAACTGGCGCCGCTTACGCAAACTAAAATTTTCATTTCAAAGCTTTCATATCGAAATTTTGCGGTTTAAAAGTGAGCGGAACGGAAGGAATTTTAAAATTTGAAGTTAAGATGGAGCGGGAAACGAGAGTCGAACTCGCGACATCAACCATGGCAAGGTTGCGCTCTACCACTGAGCTATTCCCGCATGCGGTAAAAATAAAGCGCGATTGTAGCCTATAAATTTTCATTTGTCAATAATTTCTCGCTTAAATTTCATAAATTTTTACGATTTCTCCAGCGCGAACTTTGTCGCATTCGGGATCAGCCAAGAAAAAATGCGATGCCGCAGCCAGCGGTCTGATGCGCCCAGAAGGCGACGGCATAGGCGTAAAAACTCCGCCTTCATATGCGCCTACGGTTAAATTTACTCTGCCGCTTTTTAGCTTCAGATCGCTTGCGAGCTTGGCATAGATCGCCGCTTCTGCGCTAAAAGCCTCGCTTGCGCCGCTAAGCTTAAATAGGATCGGCAGTATGACTGCGCGCGTAAGCACGAAAGCAGCCATCGGATTGCCTGCCATTGCAAAGACGAATTTGCCGTCTTTTGCGAAGCACTTGCTGGGGCGGCCGGGCTTGATATCGATGTGATCGAAAACCTGCAAAAATCCAAGTTCACTCATAGCGCTTTGCATAAAATCCGCCTCCCCGGCACTTGCTCCACCGCTGGTAATTAGCACGTCAAATTTACGCGTAGCAGCGTCTAGCGCCTCGCATACTGCGCTAAAATCATCCTTTAAAATCCCTAAATACTCATTTTCAAAGCCGTATTTTTGTAGCAATGCAGCAATACCGCTAGAGTTGGCGTTATAAATTTCGCGCTCGCTCGCACTCTGCCACGGCTCTTTTAGCTCGTTTCCGCTGGAAAATAGGGCGATTTTAGGACGCGCGTAAACGCTTGCTTCGTAAATTCCTTGCGCGGCAAGAAGCATGATTTTGGCAGGGTTTAAAATTTCGCCACGGCGCAATAAGAGCTCGCTCGCACGCACTTCCTCGCCTTTTTTACGAAAGCCGTCGTGAGCATGAACGGAAGCAGGGATTTTTAGAGTTCCGCCTTGCGCGTTTACATCCTCTAGCCTCGCGACAGAGTCCGCGCCTGCAGGCATTGGCGCGCCGGTCATTATCTTTTGCGCCTGCGCAGCCTTGATTTCATAAAATTTTTCGTCTCCTGCAAAAATCGTAGGCTCTACGATCTCTAGCTCTTCGTCTTTGAATTCCGCCGCGTAGGCATAGCCGTCAAGCGCCGAATTATCGAAGCAGGGTAGGTTTTTAATCGCAGAAATATCGCTAGAAAGGATGCGACCTAGGGCACCGGGAAGAGGCACCATTTCGCTCCGCCTGCTTGATGTGATTTTAGCCGTAGCCAAATCTATAGCCTCATTTATTCCTATCATTTTAAGTCCTTTTTATCATTTTTTACATTTTAAATTCGCGCAGTTAAGATCTCACATAGTATTAAATTCTATGTTTTGCCGGAGTTTGCAAAGCAAAATTTTATCCAAATGAGTGCGCAAAATTTCACGGGCTCAAACTTGCCTTATTTTAATGCGAGCGTTGCTTAAAATTTCAAAGCATATCACTCGTAAAATTCCGCTTTGCCCTCGGAATTCCACCCACATTTGCTTAAAAAATTCCACCACAGATCGTTCATTAAATTTTACCAAAGCTCGCCACTTAAATTCTTAAGGGGTTCATCCTTCGAAATTCTACCAAGATTTGCCTTTAAAATTTCGCCACACTTAGCTTTGGCGATTTAAATGCATTGCTGCTGATAGAATTTACGTGGCTCTTACGCAGCGTGTTGTTTCAGAACACGTTTTGCATAAAATTCCGCATCACTTGCTCGCACAAGATTTTTATTCCGAAGTCCTCATTCCTCCAGCCTATGTATGTCTGCGCCGAGCGCGCTAAGCTTAGCTTCCAGTCTCTCATATCCACGATCTAGATGGTAAATTCTATGTATTTTGCTCTCGCCGCTCGCCGCAAGGGCGGCTAAAACGAGAGCTGAGCTGGCGCGCAGATCGGTCGCCATCACGTCCGCGCCGTTTAGCTTGCCGCCGCTGATCGTCGCGATGTGTCCGTTTAAACGGATATCCGCGCCCATTCTCGAGAGTTCGCTAACATGCATGAAGCGGTTTTCAAAAAGCCTCTCGTCGATGGTGCTGACGCCCGAGGCGATGCATGCTAGCGCCATAAACTGCGCCTGCATATCGGTAGGAAAGCCCGGATATTCGCTCGTGATGATCTCTACGGGTTTGATCTTTGAGGTGGGCAGGATCGTGATCTCGTCGCCGCCGTTTGAAATTTCAAATTTAAAACCCATATCTTCAAATTTTGCAAGCACGGCGCCAAGATGAGCTGCGCAGGTGTGCGTGATCGTGATACGGGAGCCCGTGATTGCGCCTGCGCACAGATAGGTGCCTGCCTCGATGCGATCGGGAATGATCGAAATTTCATCCAAGCTTAAAAGCTCGCCGCCGCTTCCTTTGATGAGGATTTCGTTTGTGCCGATGCCCTCTATGTCGATGCCTGCGCTTTTTAATGCGTTGCAAACGGCGATTACTTCGGGCTCTTTCGCCGCGTTTATGATATGCGTGGTACCGCTTGCTAAAGCCGCCGCCATTACGATATTTTCGGTGCCGGTGACGGTAATTTTGTCAAAATTTATAGTCGCACCCTTAAGCCCCTTTTTTGCGGTGCAAACGACGTAACCCTGCTCGATCTTAACCTCTGCGCCCATCTTTTCAAGCGCGCTAAGGTGCAGATCGATCGGTCTGGCGCCGATCGCGCAGCCCCCCGGAAGGCTTACCTCGCAGTGTCTAAACCGCGCTAAAAGCGGCCCCAGCACCAGGATCGAAGCTCGCATTTTACGTACTATGTCGTAGATCGCTTTGGTCGAGTTTACCTCGCGCGGATCGATTTTGGCGATATTGGCGTCAAGAAACTCGCACTTTGCGCCTAAATTTGAAAGCAGCCGAATTAGCGTGTGGATATCGGAAACTGCAGGTAAATTTTTAATTACGACTTCGTTTTTTGAAAGGATAGATAGAGCTATGAGCGGCAGTGCAGCGTTTTTTGCGCCGCTTATTTTGATGCTGCCGCTTAGTTTTTTGCCCCCGTTAATTCGTAGATAATGCATGATTTCTCCGTATAAAATTTCGGCGATTATACAGAATTTAGCTTTAAAGTTACCATTTTGTTACCGCCAGGCGCTAAAATTGCGCCTAAATTTAACCGTTACATAATTTTATAAGGATTTTATATGAAACAACTAATTATTTGCGCTTTGGGTGCGTTTTTGCTGGTCGGTTGCTCCTCAAAAGCCCCGTCTGCCGGCAGCCAGCAAGCGTATGTCTTAAACGATTATGAAGAAGGAATAACTTCGGTGCCAGGAAGCGAGTTTAACCGCCCGCTAATCGCATCTGTGGACGATTACACCGGCACTCGCGCGGGAGGGGACTGCAGCGGATTTATCACCGTGCTAAATGATAAATACGATGATCTATTTTTTAACTCAAAAGATCTGCCGAAATACTTCACAAACGGACGCAAATCCCAAGCAATATATAATTATTACAGCCGTAGAAATTTACTCAGCAATACGCCGCGAGTGGGGGATTTGGTGTTTTTTCAAAACACCTTGCGTTCTAACAAAGGTAAGGTCAATAACGAAATCAGCCATATCGGTATCGTGCGCGAGATATATGCCGATGGTCGCGTGAAATTCGTCCACAATACTCGTGGTAGAAATCAAGCGGACTTCGTAAATTTAAATAAGAAAAACGTCCATGTAGCGGGGCAAAAGATGGAAAATAGCTATATCGTGCGCTGCGGCAAAGACCGCATAAGCTGCCTAGCATCGAATCGCTTCGCAGGGTATGGACGAGTAAATAACTAGAATTTTGAAAATTTTTTTCCGTATTTTTTGAAAAATTTCTTATAACGTTTGGAATTTATTAGATTTTATGGAATTTTGCTAGACCTTTTAAAAATTCGCGGCGGTTTGATTTATGCTCTAAAATTTCAAGTAAAATTTTGCAGATAATTTAGCTTGGGATTTTAGCTGTAACCTAGCTTTGTAGAATTTATTAAATTCCTAAAATTCCAATCAAATTTTAGAATTTTATGGTTTTTAAACTCCTGCAGCAAAAACTTACCAATAAAAACTCATTTTGATGCTGTTATAGCAAGTCAAATTAGCATTTTTAACGCGTAATATAATAAGGATTTAAAATTATTTACTCTAAAATTTATTTTGAAATTAATTTAAACTCAAATTTTTGTTATTCTTAGTAAAATTATACTTATAATTTTATATAAAATTCTACAAAATGGCTTCATATAACTGCAATTTTATCGTTTTTAAATTTACAGTGTGTTTGCTTTTTAATTTACGTCGGATAAACTTTATAAATTACGTAAAACTTTCAAAAAAGATTTATGGTCTAAATTTTATTATGGAGATTTTAATTTAAAGCTCTATATCTAAATTTTAGCGCAGCTATTTTGATAAGGCGCTTGCAATTAAAACTATTAGTGAATTTTAATGCTAGCGCTTATCCATAAATTTATCTCTAGCCTGTAAAATTACACGACGCCTTTAATTTAATCAAAATTTCGCTACTATGCGTGAAAAATTTAAGGAGTTTCATGCAATCGGGCAAATTTACTCTCGCGATCATTGTGGCGAATGTCCTATTTTTCGTGATTTCATTCGCATTAGAATATTTTTTCGGCTTTAAGTCCTATCTATTTTTTGGGCTCAATCCATATTTTTTCGAGGGGATGCCGTGGCAGCTACTAAGTTCATTTTTTATGCACGGCGGAGTGATGCATCTAGTGATGAATATGGCAGTTTTGTATCAATTCGGTGGGATTTTAGAGCGAGCGTTCGGTGGGATAAAATTTACGCTACTTTACATCGTAGGCGGGCTGCTGAGTGGCGCTTTGTGTCTAATTTATATCCGTTATGCCATGAGCATGGGAGAAATCGTCAATATCGTAGGCGCTAGCGGCGCTATTTGCGTGCTTTTAGGCGTGATTGCTTATTTTGATGAACGCAATGCGGGCGGGATTTTTATCGCGATTTTGATAATGAGCTTTGCGCCGATACTAATGGGCGTAAATGTAGCATGGTATGCGCACATAGCGGGATTCGTGGTCGGTTATGGCTTTGGAATGATCCAGAAAAAATTTAGAATTTTGTAGAATTTAACGCTAAATTTTACATAAAATTTTATGGAAGGATGCAGATGAAACGGATATATTTTATAAGACATGCCGAGGCGCAAAGCGGCGGCAAAAGCGATTTTGAACGGGCATTAAGCCAAGTGGGCGAACTTTGTGCAAATAAACTTGGAGAAAAGCTGCGTAGTTTGGGACTTATGCCTGATTTGATTATTACAAGTTCGGCTATACGCGCACTCCATACGGCGCAACTTATCGCTAATGCGTTGGATGCGACAAAAAGGGTAGCGTCATTGCGAGAGTTATACGACGCAAGCTTATGGGATTTGGCAAAGTTTGTTCGCAGCTTGGATGAGAAACGATTTTTTGGGTGCAGTGTGAATGTTGAAAAATACAATGCGGTTGGTCTGAGTAGCGAAAAACCTCGCGACGCAAACGCGGAAAATTCTGCTTTTAAGAGCGCTAAAATTCCCGCTAGCATTGGCGAAAATAATGCGCTATCTTGCAATGATGTGGAAATTTCTAGCACAGATGTTATGCGAAATTTTAACGCAGCTAGCGCGGAATGCGTATTTATCGTTGGACATAATCCGACAATAGGCGGAATTTGCTCGCTTTTAGGCAAGAAGGAAGTCGATAAATTTCCTCCTTGTTCGATTTGCGGCTTAGAATTTGACGTTCATAAATTCTCAGATATTACCGATCATAGTGGCAAGAAGGTAATGCTACAATGCCCTTAATTACGCTTTTAACGCTTCATAATTACAATCGGGCGGCTCGTTGGCGCATTTAAAGCTGCTTTTACTGAGCATTGTTATATACTCGTAAACAAGACTGCGCGGCAAAATTAGCAAGTTATTTTTGAGATAACTTTAAAATTTTAAAAAATTTCCAATAATGTGGCTCGCCTTGAAAATTGTAGACTAAATGAGTCAAAAAACTAAATTTCATATTTTTAGACGATCAAGCGTTAGCGCTTTTGCTTGAAATTTCATTTGCTTTGAAAAATCTTAAGTTTAGATTTTGCGGATGGAAATTCCGTGCCAAAATTTTCTCAAAAACATAAATTTATTGAGAAGAATAAAATTTATTAAGTAAGATTTAATAGTAGCCGTGGTATCATTCCCCAAAAATTTTGATAGGGAATTAAAATGAGACAGTACGAAACTTACAGATGCGAAAAGTGCGGCGCGGAGGTCGAGGTGCAAAAAGTAGGCGGCGGTGCGCTTAGCTGCTGTGGCGAGCCGATGAAATGTATCACCGAGGATCTGACGCAGGTAAATTTAATGAAGGCGTTCGCAGGCGAGTCTCAAGCGCGCAACAAATACGATCTTTACGGCGATTTAGCCAAAGAAGCTGGCTTTCACGCCATTGCACGACATTTTTACGAGGCTGCCCAAAACGAAAAATGGCATGCCAGAGCCGAGCTAAAGGCGCATCATGCAGCCGCAGGCATTCCGCTTGATAAGATGGATAAAAATCTGCTTGATGCCGCCGCCGGCGAGCGCTACGAGCACGAGAGTATGTATCCGAGCTTCGCTAAAATCGCGACCGAAGAGGGCAAAAAAGAGGTAGCGCGCCTTTTTAACGCTATCAGCAAGGTCGAGCAGGAGCACGAGCGCGAATACAACGAGCTTCAAAAGATTCTGCTAGAAGAGGGCTTTTTCGAGAGTTTTGACGAGGAAGTTTGGGTGTGCGAGGTCTGCGGCCACGTTCATCGCGGTAAGAAAGCCCCGGGCGCCTGTCCGCTTTGCAAGGCTCCGCGCGAGTATTTCAAAAAACAAAGGCTAGTTTAATTTGATGCTGGCACGGCGTTTTTGCGATAGCTTTTGAAGCCATCGCAAATCTCGTTTATTGTCGCGAGCCGATCGCTTAAATCTTGGCTTAAAATTTTGCGCGAGATTTCGTCTTTTTGCTCCTTTTTGCTGCGGACTCCGTGGTTAGACGAAATCTCGGGCTAAATTTATTTAGCCTAAACTCCTTTTCTTATCCCCCTAAGAAATGAAATCCTGCTCGCAAGAGCGGGATTTCTGTCGTAAAATAAATCTAAAATAATCATGCTGATGATTTTATCTCTTTAAATTTTATTAGAAATTCCTATATGATTCCTGCGCTATTTACGTAGCAAACTTCGCGCCGGTAAATTTCGTAGCAAACTTTGGTGGCAATCTTTTGCGTCTTTAAATTTTAAGGAGAATTCGGTGCGATGAGAATTTGGAAGTAAATCAAACTATAAAATTTTGAGAGTTTAAATTTTAAATTAGAAATTCCATCCTTGCGGAATTTGCTGATAAATTTTATATCCGCTACCTCTTAATATGCCGTTTATCTTTTGCTTATAAAATCCTCGGATGAAATCCCGTATCGTCAAAATTTAAATGAAATTTTATACTAAATTTATCTGGAATTTTAGGCAAAATCGCATGAGAAAATCTAAAAAGTAAATTATTCTATATTCCAAAAGAGTAAAATTTTAGATTCTTTTGCGATCAAGCTCTAAGGCTCGCGCGTTAATTTTAAATTTTGTCTAGTTAAATTCTAAAGCTCGCAAGGTAAAATTTTTAGGTTCTGTTATGCTAGTATGAAAAACAAATTTCAGAATTTTTCAAAATAAAATTCTGAAATTCTTGTAAAATATTCCATAAAAACGATTTTAAAGCCGTCTCAAAACGAAATTCAAAAAATCTCGCTCAAGCAAGCCTCTCGCTACCTCAAATTTTAAAATTTCACTCCTCGAATTCCTCCGCGACCTTTGCCGCAAGGCGTAGTTTGTCGCTGTCGAAGTGGGTGTAGATGCGCGAAGTGTTTAGGCTCGCGTGACCGAGGGCTTCTTGGACGAGCACGAGGTCTTTTTGCTTTTTGTAAAGCATCGTCGCGAAAGTGTGGCGCAGCATGTGAGCGCCGTTTTTTTCCTTGCGGATGCCCGCGCTCATTAAAATTTTCTCCACGATGCCGCTGACGTAGGCTTGGGTAAGCGGCGCGCCGTTTTTGGTGACGAAAAGATAGCCCTCTTTGTTTGCAAAGTTCGTCTCCAGCGCATTTAGATGCTCCTCAATTAGGTGGCGCTTGATCATTACGATGCGGTATTTATTGCCCTTGCCGCGGATTCGGATTACGAAAAGATCGCCCTCGGGCGCGATATCTTTGCGCTTGAGATTTATCGCTTCGCCCACGCGGATACCCGTATAGACGATTATTTTTACGATTAGGCGGTTGCGATGAGCAAAGGAGGGAAACTCGCTTAAATTTATCGCGTCCAAAAACCGCTTCAGCTCCTCCTCGCTCATAAACTCCGGAAGCTTCGTGCCGCGGCTGCCGCTAATACCGCCCCAGTGCTTAAGCTCGATGCCGAAGTTATGTGAGGTGCCGTCCTGCTCGTTTTGGCGGTCGATGAAGCCGAAAAAATTTATCAGCGCGATTCGGTAATTTTTTTTGCTCGCATCGCTCAGTCCACCCGTAATGGAAGCTAAAATTTCGCTCAAAAGCTCCTCGTCGATATTTTTCATGCTCTCAAGACCGTACTGCATGATCGCTTCGTAAAATTTTTTAAGCGGGTTAAAATAGGTATTGATGCCGGTAAGTCCCGCATTTCGCGCATCTTTTGCGAGCCGCTCGAGTTCGCCGATACTTGCTACCTCGTGATTTAGAGCCAGGCTCGCGCGGCGAAACAGCGCGTCGTTTTTCAGTTCCTTATTCGATAGCGCGCTTAGCTTGTAGCGCACGAATTTTACGAGCCAAAACAGCAGCGATTTTTCAAAGCTATCCTTATAATCGAGCGGGAATTTCATTTGCTCTCCTCGCTGTCGCCGAAGATCACGAAAGGCAGCATCAGCGTGTTTTTGATGAGATTATACGGCGTTTTTAGCACGTCGGTCGCAACGCCGGTCGAATAGGTGGGCTTTTTCGTCGTGCCGCGAATCTCGATGATCGTGGAGATCGTGTTGTTTTCGCCCAAGATGATATGATTTAGCAGCGGGATTTTTGAGATTATCGAGCTTGCGTCTTTGAGGTATTTAAGCTCCAGATCGATATTCAGCGCGCCGCTTTTCATATCCACTTCGCCGTTGCCGGCGATGTCGGCGCTACTGCCGGTAAAGCTCATCGCGTTTATGTAAATTTTATCGCCGCTGCGGCGAAAGTAAATTTTGCCCTTCTGCACGCTAAAGCCGCGATCGTTGAAATCGGGCGTCTTAAAAGTAAGTAGCGACGGCACGGAGTTTATAAAGCTAAGCAGCCTTTGATAGATGATGTAGTCCTTCAGATAGGTGTTTTGCACGTTGATCTCGCCGCGGTAGTTGCGCGGATCGATGCCGCTTGCTTTTAGCGTAAAGACCCCTCCGTCGAAGCTCTGCGAGCCCAGAAATTGATTAAGCGCCTCGCCGCTGATGTTTTGCGCAAAAATTTGAAGCAAGCTCTTTTTAAAGATCAACTTCACGTCGCCGCGCTTAAAATTTGCGTTTAAATTCATATTTTTACCGTCCAGCACGCCGTTAAAGTGCGTAAATTTAAGCGTCTTATTAAGATCGGATAGCACGATCGCAGAATTTTGCCCGCTGAAATTTATCGGCGAGCGCTCCTTTGTGCCGCTATTAAACTCGCTGGTTTGCACGCTCGTATTGATCGCGACGTCCACGTCTTTTAAAGAGACGAAGTTGCCGCCTTTGTTGATTTTGAGAGAAATTTTACCGCTTCCGCTAGAGCCTTCCAGATCGCCGCCGCGCACTCGAAGCGCGAAAGAGTCGTTTTTATAATGGCTTCCGTCCTTGTTCAGCAGACCGAAATCAAAGATGAGATTGCTGCTGCTGATATCTAAGTTTGTAAAATCGCTGGTTAAAATTTTAAGATCTCCGCCGCTAATGCCCGCGTTTTTAAGCGTCTTAGAAAAGGGCAAAATTCCGCTAATATCGGGCGAGCTGATCTCGATCCGCTCGCCGAAGCTCATCTTCGCGCCTAAAAATTGCGAGCTCAGCACTGGCGCTTTGCCGCTAAAATCAAGGCTTATATTATCTCGCGCGTCACCAAATTTTAAAATTTCTTTGCCGTTCGGGGAGAGATTGAAGCTATGAATAACGCCGTTAAATTTAGCTTTGCGCGTGGCGATATCGATACTGCCGCTTGCAGTGGCGTTAAAAATTTCATTTTGCAGATTTGCGTCTTTGATATCGATCTTTTTTTCTGTGATATGCACCCGCGCGGCTTTGGAGTGAAATTTCGCTTTGGAGATCATCAGATCGGCGTCTTTTAGCGTCACGTTCGCATCCACCTTGGCGCTTTCCTTTTCGACGTCTACGTCTATCAGCACGCGCGCATCGATCCCGCCGCCAAGCGGATATACGGGCTCATCTATGCCGTAGCTTTGCAGGATCGCTATAAGGTCCTTGCCCAAACTCTCCTTGGTCCGCAGATCCAGATACACGACCGGCCTCTCTTCAAAAAGCCCGCCGATACGCACGCCGCTTCCCTCCAGGCTTTTGCCTTTAAATTTAGGCTCGTTCAGCGTGAAGCTTAGATAATCGTTTTTGAGCGTGATGTTTGCATCTTTCACCGTTACGGCTTCGATTTGCGGTTGAAATTTTATCGTAAGATCCTGCGCGTAAGCCGTGGCGCTAACGTTTTCGGCGATCGGGCGCGGATCTTTCAGATCGATTTTGGCGTGCAGATTCTCGATGTAGTAGTTTTGCGCGACCGCCTTGCCGTAGATCCACTCGTTCGCAAGAGGATTTAGCCCCGTAAGTGCGCCCAGCTCATTCATAAAATTTTTCAGACTCAAGGCCGAGGCGCGGTTTATCTCGATATTTAGCTCCGAGCCGATATTGTGCACGTCAAGCTCGCCCGCGATCTCGTGCGAAGCGAAGGTACCGTTAAAATCATACGTATCGGCTCTGAAATTTGCTCGCGCCGTGCCGTGCAGAGTGAGATTAAAATCATTTAGCTCAAGCTCGATCGGATCAAAGCTAAGTCCGTTTGAGCCAGGCGTGATCTTTGAGCTTAGCCTAAAAAACCGCGTATCGGCGTAAAAAACGTCGCTTTTGTATTTTAGCTTTAGGCTTTCGCCTTTGATCTTTAAATTTTGCACGTCGATCTCTTCGAAAAAGGAGTTAATTAGCGAGATTTTTTTGCTAAATTCTAAAATTTTTTCGCTTTGCGTGCGCAGATCGGTGGAATTTTGCTCTAAATTTTGTGTATTATTTTGCGTAATTTCAAGATTTTTGATGCGCAGCACGAGGCTTTTATTTAGCTTGAGATAAAACCCCTCGAGCTTTGCAAAGCCCACGTCCAGCTGCGAAATCGCAATACCGTGTTTTAGGCCTACCGCACAGATTATAAAAAGTATGGTTATGCACAAAAAAAATCTAGCCAAAGTTCTAAACATCATCGCCTCATCAAAAAACTCCGCCCCAAAATCAAAGCGGGCGTGCCGAAAAACTGCGCTTATAATATGAAATTTATTCAAAATTTTGGCTTATTTGCCTATAATTTCAGCTAAATTTTGAAAGGAATGCATGAAATTCTTTATAAAGCTCATCAAAGCGGCGTGCATTTGTATCGAGCTTGCGGCTATTTTACTTTTGGCCGTGGGCTTTGATCTGCACGAGCGCGTCGGCAACGCGACAACCGTGCAGATAGGTCAGGGTAGCTCAACGAAAATTTTATCCGAACTCTCAAAGAGCTATCCAAAATTTACGAAATTTGACGCGAGGCTGCTTTCTTTTTACGGCGGCGCAAAAACCGGCGAGCTGGAGCTTAGCGGCGAAAATTTGCCCAAATATCAGTTTTTATATGAATTAAGTGTCGCAAAACCCGTGATGAACGAGATCAAGCTGATCCCGGGCGAGACTACGATCGTGTTTTTAAAACAGCTGGCGAAAGATCGCGGGCTAAGCTTTAGCGAGCTTGAGCGCGAATACAACGCCACAGCGCCGTTTTACGAGGGCTTTCTGGTGCCTGAAACCTACAAAATTAGCAAAAACGAAAGCGAAAAAAATATCATCGACCACCTCATCTCAAGCGCGCAAAAATTCCACGAAGGATTGTCGCGCGAGCTTAGCGGCGACTATAACGCCACGGCGTGGAAGCAGGTGCTGATCAAGGCTTCGGTCATTCAAAAAGAGGCCGCAAACGCCGATGAAATGCCGCTCGTAGCCTCCGTCATCGACAATCGCTTAGCCAAAAATATGCGCCTTCAGATGGACGGCACGCTGAATTACGGCGAGTTTTCGCACGTCAAGATCACTCCGCAGCGCATCCGCACCGACACCAGCCACTACAATACCTACCTCAACGACGGACTTCCCAAAGAGCCCGTGTGCGTGGTCTCTCGCGATGCGATACGCGCCGTTTTCGCGCCTGCAAAGAGCGAGTATCTGTATTTTATGCGAAATAAAAAAACGGGGCTTCACGATTTTGCGCGCACGCAAGCAGAGCACGAGCGCAACGTAAAAGCGCAGAGGTAAAATTTAAGGCCGTTTCGGCTTAAATTTTAAAACGAGATTTCGTCTTTAAATTTTAAAATTTAACCCCCGCAGTTATAAAAATGCGGGCCGATATTTGGGAGATAACAATGAAAATAGCGATATTCGGCGCCGGAAACATCGGCGCAGTGGTAGCGAACGATCTTATCGTAAGCGATGCTTTGAGCCAAAAGATAGATAGCATCGTGCTTGTGGATGCTGTAGAGCGGATCGCGCGCGGCAAGGCTTTAGATCTTGCCCATACGGCGGCGGTTTATGAGCGCGACCTGCGCATAAGCGGCAGCACGGAGCCCGGCGACATAGCGGAGGCAGGCATCGTCGTGATCACGGCGGGGCATGCAAGAAAGGCGGGGCAGAGCAGGGAGGAACTGTTTGGCAGCAACGCCGCCATCGTCGCACAATGCGCGCGAGATGCCGCAAAATACGCGCCTAGCTCCATTATCGTCGTCGTTACCAATCCGCTTGATATGATGGTATATGCGGCGCTGCAGGCTAGCGGGTTTGCAAAGGAGCGCGTCATCGGCATGGCGGGCGAGCTAGACGGCGCGCGGCTTAAATTTGAACTCGCGCGAGCGAGCGGCAAGGAAATTTCATCGATGAGAAGCGCGATCGTGGGCCCGCATAGCGAAGAGATGATCGCGCTTAAAAATGAGCTGGGATTTGAAATTTCTGATGAAATTTTTGGTCGCGCGGTGCAAAACACTAAACGCGCCGGCGCGCAGATCGGCGAGCTACTGGGCACGTCGGCGTATTTGGCGCCCGCTGCGGGGATAGTAAAGATCATAAAATACATCCTTTTTGATACCTGCGGCACGCTCGCCTGCTGCGTCGCGGATAGATCCGGAGTGCCTTTGGGGCGCTTCGTAAGCGTCGGCAAAATGGGCGCGATAGAGAGAAATTTCGCCTACTCGGGCGAGTTTTACGCGCAGCTTGAACGGATGCGTGAGCGGATAGCGGAGCTAAAGTTTTAGTGGATATAGAGCGAATTCGACGCGATGCGGAATTTACAGAGCTAAAATTTTAAAGCGCAGAATTCTTGCGATAGAATTTGCAGCATCAAATTTCACTTTGGTAAGAAATTTAAGCTCGCGGAATTGTGTAGCGTAAAATTTCATTCGCTGCGGAATTTTAAAATTTGCGCAATTTCGCCTGCTGTGAAATTTCGTAGATTAAAATTTTACTTTGGCGCAGAATTTTGCGTGACGTAAAATTTTTAAAAGCCACAAAATTTTAAAATTTAAACTCTGCAAAATTTAAAAACGAGAGGACTTTAATGCGATCAAAGCAGGCTTGCGCCGCAAAATTTCAAATTTTAAATCGCGAGGCGGTATTTAGTGCGGATTTTGATAAATTAAGGAGAAAATATGAGCGAAAACGAGAGCCAGCGCGCCGTTTGGACGGATGAGAGCCGCTGTAAGGCGTGCAATATCTGCGTAAGCGTCTGTCCTAGCGGCGCGATCGCGATGAGACAGGACGAGGGCGCCGTGCAGGGCATGATGATCGACGTGGTGGATGAGGGCGCCTGTATCGGCTGTAGGGAGTGCGAGTTGCACTGCCCTGATTTTGCGATTTTCGTTGCGCCCAAAGGCTTTAAATTCGCTCGTCTAAGCTCGCAGGCTAGAGAGATGGCAGAAAAGATCAAAAACAATAATTTTATGAAACCCAAGGACGCATAATGAGAGAGGTAATTTCCACAGGCAACGCCTTAATTGCGCGTGCGGCGATTGATTGCGGCTGTAATTTTTTTGGCGGCTACCCGATCACGCCGAGCAGCGAGATCGCGCACGAGATGAGTCGCTTGCTACCTAAAGTCGGAGGTAAATTTATCCAGATGGAGGATGAAATTTCGGGCATTTCTGTAGCTTTAGGCGCGTCTATGAGCGGTGCAAAGGCGATGACGGCAAGCTCCGGTCCTGGAATTTCGCTAAAATCAGAGCAGATTGGACTTGGCTTCATCGCTGAAATTCCGCTTTTAATCGTAAATGTTATGCGCGGAGGTCCTAGCACCGGGCTTCCTACGCGAGTGGCACAGGGCGATATTTTGCAAGCTCGCAACCCCACTCACGGCGATTTTCAAAGCATCGTGCTGTGTCCGGGCTCGCTAAAGGAGGCTTACACGCAAACCGTGCGTGCCTTCAATATAGCCGAGCGGTTTATGACGCCGGTATTTTTGCTACTTGATGAGACGCTTGGGCATATGCAAGCAAAGGCGGTGCTCCCTGAAATTTCGGATCTAAAAATCGAGCGCAGGGCGGAATTTAAAGGTAGTCCGAAAGATTATGAGCCTTACGATGCTGCGCCCGATAAGGCTGCGGTGCTAAATCCCTTTTTTAGAGGATATCACTATCACATAACGGGGCTGCATCACGGTGCGAAGGGCTTTCCGACTGAAAACGAGCAGATCGTGGATCGCTCTATAAAAAGGCTTTTTAATAAAATTTCGGCGCATGAAGATGAGATCGTGCAATACGAGGAATTTATGCTAGATGACGCTGATGCTTGCATCATCGCCTACGGCAGCGTTAGTCTAGCCGCAAAAGACGCGATTTTAAAGCTACGTGGGCAAGGCGTGCGTGTGGGACTTTTTCGCCCGATCACGCTGTGGCCAAGCCCAGCGCGCAAGCTAAGGGAGCTAGGGGAGAGATTTAATAAAATTTTGATCGCCGAGCTAAATTTAGGGCAGTATCTGCTAGAGGTGCAGCGCGCTTGTTTGAGAGATGATTTTAAGACGCTTCTTAAGGCAAACGGCAGACCGATCAGCCCTAGCGAGATTATCGAGAAAGTAAAGGAGCTTTAAATGGCGTTTGATTACGATAAATATCTAAGAACGGACAAGATGCCTACGCTTTGGTGCTGGGGCTGCGGCGACGGAGTGATCTTAAAAGCGATCATCCGCGCAATTGACCGCGTAGGCTGGAGCATGGACGATGTGTGCGTGGTAAGCGGTATCGGCTGTAGCGGTAGGATGTCTAGTTACATAGACTGCAATACCGTCCATACGACGCACGGGCGTGCGATAGCTTATGCTACGGGTATCAAGCTCGCAAATCCAGGCAAACACGTAATCGTAGTTACTGGCGATGGCGACGGGCTTGCGATAGGGGGCAATCACACGATCCATGGATGCCGCCGCAATATCGATCTAAATCATATTTTAGTAAACAATTTCATCTACGGGCTTACGAACTCGCAGACGAGCCCTACGACGCCGCGCGGATTTTGGACGGTTACGGCACAATACGGCAATGTCGATCCCAGCTTTGATGCGGCAAAACTTGCGATTGCCGCTGGAGCAACTTTTGTCGGACGCGAGAGCGTGACAAATCCCGAAAAAATCGAGCGACTTCTAGCCAAGGGCTTTGAGCACGAGGGTTATAGTTTTTTTGATATTTTTAGCAACTGCCACGTAAATTTGGGTCGTAAAAATAAAATGAGCGAGGCGGTGCAAATGCTAAAGTGGCTTGATTCGCGAACGATTTCTAAAGCAAAATTTGACGCTCTTAGCGAGGATGAGCGAGCGGGGCTATTTCCGATTGGGGTTTTGCACGAAGATAATGAGCACACCGAATACACAAAGGCGTATCAAAAGGTGATAGACGCGGCACAAAGCGGCGAAGCGATAAATTTTGAAGGACTAAGATGAATCAATTAAGATTTGTGGGAGTGGGCGGTCAAGGCGTGATTTTAGCAGGCGAAATTCTAGCTGCGGCAAAGATCGCGCACGGCGGCTATGGAATCAAGGCATCTACGTATACCTCTCAGGTACGCGGCGGACCTACGAAAGTGGATATTATCTTAAGCGATGAAGAAATTCTATATCCTTACGCGAGCGATGGCGAGATCGATTTCATGCTCGCAACGGCGCAGAGTAGCTACGATGCTTTCAAAAATGGCGTGAAAAAAGACGGCGTGATCGTAATCGAGCCGAATTTAGTAGCACCGAGCGATGAGGATAGGGCAAGCTTTAAAATTTATGAAATTCCAATCATTACTATCGCAAAATACGAAGTTGGAAATGTCATCACTCAAAGTGTCGTGGCTCTAGCGATCGCAGTAGAGCTTAGTCGCTGTATGGACTCAGGGCTAGTAAAAGAGCAAATGCTCCGCTCTGTGCCTGAAAAAACCCGTGCGCTAAATGAAAAGGCGTATGATTTGGGGATGAAATACGCGAGAGAGGTTTTGGAGACGGAGTAAAATTTTATGGCAGCGAAACGATAGAAGCGGGCGGTAATATTCTAGCGGCTTTATTCTTGCTTTTTTTTGCGAAGTGCATCAGCTATAAGGATGAAATTTATCGCGTTGTTAAAATTTTTATTTCGGTACAAGTATACTCATCGCTTTTCTTAAAGGATTGCACTCGCTATCGCTTAGGCAA
Source organism: Campylobacter sp. (assembly GCF_019423325.1). Classification (NCBI taxonomy): domain Bacteria; kingdom Pseudomonadati; phylum Campylobacterota; class Epsilonproteobacteria; order Campylobacterales; family Campylobacteraceae; genus Campylobacter; species Campylobacter sp. Next base: position 629,314 of record NZ_JAHZBQ010000001.1, read on the forward strand.
ATTTCTAATTGCTCCTTTATTTTGCAGGAAAAATCCTTCTTGTCGCTGTTTTTTCCGTAACAAACCTTGTCAAAGTAACCGATAGCCCTATGTATATTTCCGCCGTAAAATATTTCATTCCCTGCTAGCAAAAAGCAATAATACATCATGTCTGCCTCGCAAGCTTTCTTTAATGCTGAAACGGAATCCTTATATCTACCCATTGTAACCAAAAGCACCGCGCCGAGCGATCCGCAGCTTTCATAATCTCCGCCGTCGCACTTTTTGGATAAAATTTCGACTAGTTTCGTGCATGCGCTGTATTTTCCATCGCCGCTATCGCACTCTAAATTTAGCTCTTTTTCTTCCCAAGTTTTGAAAAAGCTCGAATCCATTGGTCTTGCCATACTAGAGCATATTGAAAATATCAAAGCTAGAATTATAAATTTAATTTTCTGCATTTTCTCTCCTATTTAAAATTTTGATATATAAAGCGGCTTTTTAAACAACATCATCTTACGCTTTTTAACAAAATTCTTGCTTTTTTTATAGGATTGCACTCGCTGTCATTTAGACATTTTTCCAATTCCTCTTTTATCTTGCACGCTTCGTTTTTAAACAGGCTATTTGCTGCTTCACATGTCTTACCAAGATATTTAATTACCAAATTTACATCTCCGCCATAGTGTATTTCGGTCGCACTTAGCATATAGCAGTAGGTTACTACGCCGGCCTCACAGGCTTTTTTATAAGCGGAGGCGGAGTCTTCATATCTATTGGAGTCGAAAAGCGCTATGCCGAGCGATCCACAGCTTTCATAATCTCCGCCGTCGCACTTTTTGGATAAAATTTCGACGAGTTTCGTGCATGCGCTGTATTTTCCATTGCCGCTATCGCAAGAGATCGCTAAATCTTTTTCCTCTTTGGTTTTTAATAAATAATCCAAGCCTTCCGCTGCCGCAGCAGGGATCGCTGCAAATGCCGCTATAAACGCAAGTAGCCAAATTTTAAGATAGATTTTTTTCATCGCCGCTCCCTGTTTTTAAGCGGCGATTATATATTAAAATATTTTAGCGGGCTCTTAAAATTTCGCAGAGTTAAAATTTCGATCGCCCGTAAATTTTAGCGGCACCGTTTTCAAAAGCCGCGCCGCTTTGGAATTCAAAACGCTGCTTCTAAATTTTTAAATGCCGCTATGAAATTTTAAGCGTCGCGGTAAAATTCAAAACGTCGCGATGAAATTTTAAAATTTCATCGCAAGCTTTGGGCGACCTTAAATTTAGCATATCGAGTTCTATTAACATCCCGAGTTCGGCTGCACCCGCGTTTCGTTGCCGATGTGGATCAGTTTGGCCTTGCCGCGCCTAAATCTACACGGCGGGTCGGCTTGCACCGATGAGTACTCCTTGCCTTTAAATTTATAGATGATGTTGGAGCCTTGCACCGTCTTTTGGGAGTTTTGGATCGCATCTCCGGCGACTGCGCCCACTGCTGCGCCGCCTATGAGTCCTACGGTTTCGGCTAAGCGCTTGCTGCTGCTATGTTTGCCGAGCTTATGCCCGATGATAGCGCCCGTGGTTCCGCCTGCGACGCCGCCTAAAATTTTACCCGTATTGCCCTCGGAGCGCTCTACGTTTATTTTGGCGGGCAGGACGTCGATGATCTCGATCTGATCGCTTTGCCTCATGCGGTTCGTCTCGCTCGCGTCATAAACATCTCCACCATATCGATCCTGCGGGGTCGCGCAACCACAAAGCGCGATCGCTGCGATCAAACATAATGTGAAATTCTTCATGTTTTCTCCTTTATAATGAGCTACGGGCGGCATTATACTATGGATTTTTATACGAGCGGTTAAAGCGGCGGCGTTAAAATTTACCGGCTCGCTGCCGCTTAAAATTAGCTGGATACGAGGCATTGTGCCGTATCTGGACGCCTTATAAAATTTTTATTTCACTCAAAATTTATCTTATTTTGTTAGAATCATTCTTATTTTTAAGGAGAGAAAATGAAAAAACTATTAGTTTACGCCACCAAAGGCGGCGATACGAAGGTCGTGAGCGAATACATCGCTTCAAAGCTCGGCTTTGAGATCAAGGAGGCCAAAGAGCTAAATGAGGAGGATTTGGCGGGCGCTAGCGCGTTTATTTTTGCGGCTTCGACGCACGGCGACGGACAGATCCAGGCCAAATTTGACGACAAATTGGAGCTTTTAAACAAAACTGATTTTGACGGACGCAAGGTCGCGCTCATAGGCGTTGGCAACGTCGAGCGCCACGGCAGCGATTTTTGCAGCGGCATGAGCGCGTTTTTGCCGGTGCTTAAAAAAGCCAATCTCATCGGCGATTGGGGCGCGGAGGGCTATAAATTTAAACATTCGCGCGCCTTCATAAACGGCAAATTCGTAGGTCTTACGATCGATTTTAAGGGCGACGAGCACTGGCAGGCGAGGGCTGATAAATGGATCGCCGCGGTTAAAGGCGAGTTTTAAATATTTCAACTTTTGCGCGACCGAGCGAGATTTGGGCTCATCGAGCCTAAAGCTCGTTAAATTTCCCCATTAAATTCCACGCTTTGCTTGAAAGCGGCGCCCTCTTAAATTTTACTCGTTGCGCTGTTAGAATTTTCACCGCATCCAAGCGCCGCCAGCTCATATCGCGTAAATTTTATTGCTAGCGGAGGCTGTAAATTCCAACTTGCCGCGTAGATTACTATAAACATAGCAAAAATTTAATTTGCGATGTTTTGTTTATGCACTATAATTTCCGCCCACAGCGCCAGTGTAGCACCTGCGCATTAAAATTCTAATCTCATATTAAAATTTTACTTACGCGTCAAAATTACGCTCGCGGCACCTATATATCGCCCGCACGTTAAAATTTCACGCTCTGCTTCCGAGCGGGGCTCCCTCGTCAAAATTTTAAAATTTTTAATTCAAAAAGTCGCTGTGTTTTACAAGCCGTACCGCTTAAAATCGCGTAGATAGGCTAAATTTTATCCGCCCAAGCTTCAATTCTGCTCGCGCGGCGGTCAATTCAATACGGCAAATTTAATGCGATCGATTTATAAAATCATCGCCCGAACTTCAAATATCAGCGCCGCATTAGAAAAGTTATTTTATAATAACCGCATATCAAAATTTAAGGCGATCTATGAAAAGGCTTCTAATTTTCGTCATTTTTGCGCTGGCCGCTCTCGCCGCGGCGATCTACTTCAATCTCGATAGGCGCGAAGAGGTCACGCACAAGGCCTACGGCATCATCGATATCAGGCAGAGCTCGCTTAGCTTCGAGCGCAGCGGCCGCATTAGCGCGCTTTATCGCGACGAGGGCGATTTCGTGCAGGCTGGCGACGTCTTGGCGGCTCTGGATACGGCGGATCTGAGTTTTCAAAGACAGGTTCAGATCGCGAGATGCGACGGGCTTAAATTTAGCTTGCAAAAGCTGCAAAGCGGCTTTCGTAGCGAGGAGATCGAGATGGCGGCGGCGAACGTAAGCGCGCTGCAAAACGCCCTACAGCTCGCTACTTTGACGAACGAGCGCCTAAAAAGCCTAGGTAAAACCAACTCCGCATCCAAGCAGCAGATCGACGAGGCGTTTTATTCTATGAAGCGCACGCAAGCCCAGCTGCAAAGCGCGCAGGCTAATCTGCGCCAGCTTCAAAGCGGCTACCGCAGCGAGGATGTCGGCGCCGCCCGCGCAAATTTGACAAGCTGCGAGGAAAATTTGAAATATCTGAACTACCAAATCGAGACGCAAAGCGTGCTAAAAGCGCCATTTAGCGGGCAGATCAGAGCGCGCCTTAAAGAGCTCGGCGACATCAGCATACCCAGCGTGGGCGTTTTTGAGCTTAGCGAAGTAAAAAACAAGCGCGCGAAATTTTATCTAAGCGAAAATCAGCTCCGCTTCCTGCGTGCCGGGCAGAGCGTGCGGATCATCGCGGCGGACGGCTCTAGCGCGAGTGCAAAGGTCGCCTACGTGAGCCAAACCGCGATGTACACGCCACGCACGGTGCAGACCGAGGAGCTGCGCGCCGATCTCGTGTGGGAGGCGCGCGCCGATTTCAGCGACGATGACGGTAGCTTTCGCTTAGGGCAGCCGATCAGCGTGGATTTTTAACGGGCGAGCAGCATTTATCGTTTATCACACAAACAGCTCGCAAGTTACCGTGAACTAAATTTTATCGCGGCGATTGTCTAGAGCCATTCAGAACGGCGAGTCGGAATTTATAGCTCTCCGCTAGCGATAAAATTTTATGCGGTATGAGCCTGCCGCGCTTTGATGCGCGAAAATTCTAACGCTGCGGCAAGTGAAATTTAAGAGAGCTCCGCTCGTAGACGGCGAGTAAAATTTAAATGGTTCAAGTTGCTACGGCGCGGAATTTACGAGTTATTTTTGCGGCGCTTGCAGGCGAAATTTGGATAGCCAAGCTTGCCGAGCGGTAAATTTTACGTAATATCGCGCGAGCCGTGCGTACGGCGTGGGCCTGATGAAATTTTAAAAGCGCGCTTTGAGGTAAAATTTAAACGGCGCTTGTTCAGCAGAGAGTAGGGCGATGAAATTGAGCCGCTCCTAAAATACATCGTCTCGGCGGCGATAAAATGCTGCACGCTTATAACGAAGCCGTACAAAGGCGGCGTAAATTTTATCGCGCGGGTTTTGTGCGAGCAGGCGGCGGCTTTGGATAAAAGATCGGAATTCTGCAGCGCGGCGAGTAAAATTTCGGCGAAATTTTGCTGCAAAGCAGTGCGGGTGAAATTTTAAAATTTGTGGCACGACGGCGACAAGGTAAAAACTGGGCGGTAGAGCGGGATCGGGTTTTGTTTTGAGCAGGCGTTTTGCGATAAACGAACGGTGATTGAACCGAGCGTGGACGGTAGTAAAATTCACTACGAAACAAGCGGCGTGATTAAATGCAGGTTGCGGGCGGAAGTGAAATTTTACCCCAAAGGGCGCGGTAGTTGAAGTCGGTACCATGCTAAGGAAAGCTGGGACTAGGTAAAATTTCGCCAAAAGACATGGTGGTGGTAAATTTCACCTCGAAAGGCGCGGCGCAGATAGAGAGCTCGGCGCTCACAGGTCGCCAGGCGTCTGAAAACTCGCTTTCGTTTGCGTTTTGAAGCAAATTTATCGCGGATACTTCACGGGCCGCTCAATGTTTGGGAACGCGACGTTTTATGCGCGGATAGTTTTCATCGCTCGTTGCGAAATTTAAATCGCGCGGCGGTTGTAGAACCGAGATGCCGCGGCTGTCACAAAACTAAGATGTCATAGCGGCCGCAAAACCAAGACGTCTTTGCGGCTGCAGAAGCAAGGCGTTGCGATAAAGAGCACCTTTTCGGCGTGCGTAGGTCTCGTTCGTCGCGCCAAGCGACGGGGCGAGTAAATAAAATTTGGAGCTAAGCTTGGATCTACTAAATATCGTAAATTTAAAGAAATTTTATCTGCGAGAGGATCGCAGCAAAAACGTCGTTTTTGAAAATTTTGATTTGAGAATCGGCGACGCGCCGCGGCTCATCAGCCTCACGGGCCCCGACGGCGCGGGCAAATCCACGCTTTTAAAGCTCATCTGCGGCATCATCGCGCCCGATTGCGGCGAGATAAAATTCGCAGGTTTCACCCCTAGCGGCGAAAATAAAGAATTCGTCCGCGCAAACGGCTATATGTCGCAGAGCCTGGGGCTTTACGAGGAGCTTAGCGTCTGGCAAAATTTAAATATCTTCGCAGGCCTAAAAGGGCTTGAACTAAAAAGCGGCGCGGAGTATCTGCGCGGGCTTTTGCGTCGCGTGGGGCTTTTGAGCTTTAAAGATTACGCCGTGGATTCGCTCTCCGGCGGAATGAAACAAAAGCTTGGCGTTGCGTGCGCTATCGCAGCTCGTCCGCGGCTTTTGGTGCTCGATGAGCCTACCGTCGGCGTCGATCCGCTCTCACGCAGGGAGTTGTGGGCGATCGTGCGTGAGTATCTGGATCAAAGCGGCGCAAAATGCATATTTTCGACGGCGTATTTCGACGAGGCGGCGGATGCCGATCTGACGCTGATCTTACTCGGCGGCAAGATCATAGCGCAGAGCCCTGCCGCAAAGATCACCGCGGCGCTGCGGGACCGCACCTTTCGCATATGCAGCGAGGATTATCAGAGCCTGGCGCGCTGCTTGATGTTTAAGACGCAAAGATTTTTAAAAAACTCCCCGCTCATCGACATCTGCCCCAGAGACGGCAGCGTCGATCTGCTAAGCGATGAGCCGATAAGCCTGCGCGATCTGCAGGAGTTTTTAAACGCCAGCCTAAGCGATGATAGTGAAAATACAGAGCGCGAAAATGTGGGCGACAAAGGCACGGATCCCGAAAACGGGCGCGGCGAAAATTTTAAAATTTCAAACGAAAGCGAGGGCGCTAAATTTAGTAAAAGCGGAGATGCCAAATTTAACGAAAACGAAAACGCTAAATTTAAACTGAGCCCACGAGAGGCGAGCCTAGAGGATGCGTATATTTTTTTAAACAAAGCAGAGATCGGCGCGGCAAACTTCAGCTACGAAAAAAAGAGCTTCGATGCGGCTCAAACCATCATCAAAGTGCGCGACGTGAGTAAAAAATTCGGCTCATTCACCGCCGTAGAAAATACGAGTTTCGAGGTCAAAAAGGGCGAGATTTTCGGTCTTCTGGGTCCAAACGGCGCGGGCAAGACGACGACCTTTCGCATGATTTGCGCGCTTTTGGAGATGAGCGGGGGCGAGATCTCGGTCATGGGCGAGGATCTGCGCTACGCCAAATCGGCGATCAGATCGCGCATAGGCTACGTTTCGCAGAAATTTTCGCTTTACAAAAAGCTAAGCTGCTATCAAAATTTAGAATATTTCGGCCGCAGCTACGGCATCGGCGGCATGGCGCTGAAGCGGCGCATAGAGGAGCTTTTGAGCGAGTTTGGCTTGCAGCGGCTGCGAAATGAGACGTGGCAGAACCTGCCGTTCGGCGCGGGGCGCAACCTTTCGATGGCGTGCGCGCTCATCCATCGCCCCGAGATTTTGTTTCTCGACGAGGCCACCAGCGGTGCCGATCCGCTCTCGCGCAGGCTCTTTTGGAACCGCATAAATGCGCTGGCGCGCACCGGCGTGAGCGTGGTCGTGACGACGCATTTTATGGAGGAGGCGGAGTATTGCGATCGGTTTTTGATCCAAGATCGCGGCAAAATCCTAGCGCTGGGCAGCCCCGACGAGGTCTGCGTGCAGGACGGGCGGCGGCTTAGCGTGCAGCAGGCCTTCATAAACGAGGTGCAAAAATTTAGAAGCGAGGCGGGCGATGAGAGCTTTTGATCTAAATTTTACGCGAGCGGCTAGGATTTTTGATCCAAATTTTATGCGGGCGGGGCGAAAAGCTGCGCGCCCGCGCGATAAAATTCTAAGCGGCGAAAGGGTCATGCGGGGCGATGAAATTTTAAATGGCGGCTGGATTTTGAGCGGCTTGGCTCTTAATGTCGGTAAAATTCCAAGCGGCGGAATTTTAAACGGCGGCAAATTTTGGATCGATAATAAAATTTTGAAAGGTTGCGAAATTTTAAAGAGTGTAGGAATTTTAAACGATCGTAAAATTTTGCGCGGCGCCGAAGTTCTGAACCGAATGTCGCGCGGCGGGACGCGGCGCGGATTTAGTAGATGGGTACTGCGCGAGCTCCGCGCCGAAGCGAGCCCGCTTCGTCTGCGCCGTAAATTTCAAAGTGCGAGCGGCTCGCAAACGGATTATAAATTTAAAAGGGCGACCGCTCTGCAAACAGATCGCAAATTTAAAATGGCGGTCAGTCTGCGAGTAGCTTGTAAATTTAAAGCCCTAATGCAAAAATTTCATCACGAATTTAGCACCGCTACGGAGCTTTTACGTCAGAAATTCCGCAGCGAGACCGTGCCGCGCAACCGCTTAAAATTTCAAAGCCCGCCGTATGTGCTCGCGCGATTAAAATTTCAGGGCGCGATGAGCGAAATGGGCGCGGGCGGTCTGTCTGTGCCGTTAAAATTTCAAATCTCGGTTGCCGCACTTTTGCGATTGAAATTCCAAAGCCCGCCGAATGCGACCCCGCGGCTAAAATTTCAAAGCGCGACGGTCGCCGAATTTGTGCGATCAAAATTCGGGGGCTCGTCGCGAGCGGCGCAGTGTCGCAAAATCCGAGCACAGGGGCAGGGTGGATGAATTTTACCTTTTTAAAAATCCTCGTAAAAAAGGAGTTTGCGCAGATCGCAAAGGACCGATCGGCGCTCGTGATCGCGTTTTTGATGCCGCTAATTTTGGTCGTGATCTACGGATACGCGATGCGAATGGACATAAAGCCCGTCAAGGTGGGCTTCGTAAGCGATCTGGGTTCCAAAATCGAGCGGGATCTACTCGGCGGATTTTTGGGCTCAAAATACCTACAAACCCGCGTTTACACGGACTTAGAGAGCGCGAGGAGAGATTTTAAGGCGCACGAGATCGAGAGTATTTTGTATTTTGATCCGCGCTTTGCGGCGAAATTTCAAAGCACTTTGGGCGGACTCGGCGGCGCGGGCGGCGGCGTAAATTTAAACCTATCTATCGACGAAAGCTCCTTCGCGGGCGGCGCAAGCGATATCCGAAATACTAGCGGCGGCGAAAATGTCCGTCCGCTTGAGGACAGAGGCGCGGACACCGGCATGAAAAGCGGCATAAACACCTCCGCGGGCGGCGCAAGCGCAAGCGGAGATATTTCGCACCGCAACGGCGCGGAAGCGGGCGACAACGCAAATTCTTTTGGCGGCGGCAGTGGAGTAGATTCCGGCGACAGCGCAAGCGACATAGGCGTAGATCAAGGCGGCGTAAATTTAATCGGCGGGGTGGGCGATACGAATGCTGGTTTTATCGACGGCGCAGGCGATATCGGAAATACGGGCGGCGGCATCAATGCAAACCCTTCCGCTAACGGCGCTCGCAGCGCAGGCGGCGCTGCAAATAACGGCGGCGGCGCGGGCGGTGCAGGCGGCGCGAGCGGCTCGAATAAAGACGGCGCCGAGATTTTCCTTATCCAAAACGCCACGCAGTCGCAGCTCGCGCTTCTTAGCTATGTTTACGTAGCAGGCGTGATCGAGCAGGTTTTGGCGCAAGATTACGGCTTTTTGAACGCAAATTTAAACGCTGCCGCAAGACCCGTCAGCGTGAATTATCGCAGCTGGTTCAACGAAGCCAACGAATCGACGTGGTATCTCGTATCCGCCGAGTACGTGGGGATTTTGGGGCTCATCTGCCTATTTATGGTCGCGGTCGTGATCTCGCGCGAATGGGACCGCGGCACGATCGCCTCGCTTTACAACTCCAACGCAAGCGCGCTTGAGATCGTCACTGCCAAGGTCGGCGCGTATTATTTCCTAGCGCTTTTGGGCGGCGCGATGACGCTCGTTTACGGGCAGACGCTTTTAGGTATCCCGATCCGCGGTAGCGTGGCGATGCTGCTGGCGACGCTGTGCGTCTTCGTGCTGGAGATGACCTGCCTAGGCATGCTGATCTCGGCGATCTGCAAAAATCAATTCCTAGCGCAGGAATACGCCATCGTCATCGGCTATATGCCCGTGACGCTGCTTAGCGGCATGATATTTGATCTGCGCGGACTGCCCGCGGCGGTCAACTTCATCGGGCACCTGCTACCGCCTACATACGCAGTCGAGTCCTTTCGCATCTGCTTCCTATCGGGCGGACAGAGCGCGACGCTGTGGGTAAACCTCGCCATTCAGGCGCTCGGAGCGGTTTTGTTTTTCAGCTTGTGCGTACTTAGCGTAAAAAGGGGCGCACGATGAAATTTTTATTTTTGCTTTACGCTTGTGCGGAGAAATTTCGTGCCGCAAAAATCGACGCAATTAACGTTTCGCTTTCGCCCAAGGCATCGATGGCGGAATTTCACGCCGCCAAAAGAGAGGACGCGATGAAATTTTTAGAATTTCTAGACGCGAGGAGCTTTGGCTTGCGGGCGGCGGAGCGTAGATTTGAAATTTTAAAATTTCTTAACGCGAGGCATTTTGGCTCACATAAACAGGCGGCAGGGCGTAGATCTGAAATTTTAAAATTTACCGCCGCGAGAAGCTTTGGCTTGCGGACGACGACGACGGGGTTTTTAAATTTAACACCCGCGCCACCGCGCAATGAATTTAAAATTTTAAAATTTACGCCCGAACCGCTGCGCAATCGGTTTGGAATTTTAAAGTTTACGCGCACTTCGGCGCGTCTTGCGGACACAGCGCAAAATTTTATATCGCAGCGTGGATTTAAAATTTTAAAGCTTGTTTGCGAGCCGCTACGTGCTCCGCGTCGTATTTTGCCGAGAGCAGATAAAGCCGAAGCGTGGCACGGATGCGACATAGCAGAAAAACGGCGCGCGGTTAAGTTTAATCATGCGGGCGGATATTTGAATTTTATGCGGTGCCGCATAGTGCGACTTTATGGCGCAGCTGCACGGCACGGCTACGAAGTAGGGCGCGCAGAAAAGCTTAGCAAATTTGACCTCGCGGGCACGCTTTTAAATTTTAAATCGCGCTTTACGATGCAGCTTTGCAGCGCGGTTACACGGCGTAACTACGAAGCGTGGCGTAGCGAAATTTACGCCGTTTGCTTGCATAAGTACCCCGCTTTGATTCGAGCCGCAAGCGGTAAAATTTCGCACTATGAAGTAGGGCAAGCGACGAACGCTTCGCTTTCACGGGGAGTGCAAAGAATGAAATTTTATGCTCTGAATAGGCATGCGATAAAATTTTTAAAATTTCTCGGTGCGAGCTGTTTTGGCTCGCAAACGGCGGCGTGGTTTTTAAAATTTAAACCCGAGGTGCCGCGCAATGAATTTAAAATTTTAAAATTTACGCCCGAACCGCTGCGCAATCGGTTTGGAATTTTAAAATTTACGCCCGAGCTGCGCAAATTTAAACCCGCGTCCGCGGTGCGTTTAAATTTTGCTTTAAATTCCGTGCCGCGAGCTCGCGCCGCTAAATTTGAAAATGGCGTTAAATTTAAAGGCGCCGCTAAATTTGAAAGGAGTGCGCGATGAACGCTCTGCGAAAATCCCTGCTTCGAATTCGCGCGCTGATAAAAAAGGAATTTTTGGCGATGTTTCGCGACAAGGGCACGCGCATGGTGCTGATCGTGCCGGTGCTGGTGCAGGCGATCATATTCGGCTACGGCGCGAATTTCACCCCCGAGCAGGTGCGCTACGCGATTTTGGACGATGCCCGCGATGCGACGTCCACCGCGCTGGTACAGAGCATCGCCGCTACGCCGATGTTTAAGACAGATCTTGGCTGCAAAGACCTAGTCTGCCTACGCCGCGCCGTAAGCGAGGGCGAAGCGATCATCGGGATCTATTTCGGCAGTGATTTTAAGGACACGCACGAGCTTTTGATCATCGCGGATTCGCGCAATACGACCTTGGCAAACACCGTCATCGGCTTTGTGCAGGCCATAGTGGGGGAATACAACTCGCAGCATTTTGTTAATTTAATCAGCATAAATCCGCGCTATGTTTTTAACGAAAACACGATCACGCGCTATACGATCATGACGGGGATGATTTTGGGGCTTTCGATGATTCAGGTGCTGATGCTATCGGCGTTTAGCGTCTCTCGCGAGCGCGAGGAGGGGAGCTTCGATATGATGCTGATGACGCCCGCAAACCCGCTTGAGATGCTAATCGGCAAGGCGACGCCGCCCGTGCTGATTGCGATCGCGCAGGGGCTCGCGCTGTTTTTGATCTGCGTATTTTACTTTGAAATTCCGTTTCGAGGGCGCTTTGCGGATCTTTTTGCGATCATCGCGATCTTTAGCGCCTGCAACGTAGGCATCGGCCTCGTGATCTCGACCGTTTGCAAAACCTCGCTGCAATCGGTCGTGAGCTCGTTTTTGTTCCTGCTGCCGTGCATTATGATAAGCGGGCTGATAACGCCTGCGGACGCGATGCCGCGGTGGTTTTACTACATAGCGCACCTCGATCCGATGTATTATGCCAACAACTGCATGTGGCGGATCTATCTGGAGGGCGCGGGCCTAGGCGAGCTGTGGCATCTCATCGTGCCGCTGCTGCTGATCGGGCTTGGCACGTTGAGCTTTGCGGCGTCGCTTTTTAGAAATAAGCTGGATTAGGGATTTAGATCGGAATTTTAGTTTAGAATTTCAGCTGGAATTTTGGCTTGGATTTGCCCTAAATTTTGCGCGTTCGTAGCGGATAAAATTAAATCAAAATTCCGCGTTTCCGCCCGATGCGCCGCGCGTCGCGATAAATTTTGCGCCTTAAATTTTAAAAATTTTGCGAAATTCCGTCTTGCGAGTAGAGTTAGAATTTAAATCCGGGGTTGCCCGGGCGTCTTGCGGCGGTCGTATCATCTGCGCTCACTTTGGAAGCAGGCATTTTTGCGGTATCTGCGCTCGCCTTGGAAGCGGGCTTTTTCGCATCGTCCGCGTCCGATTTCTTAAAAGCGGCGAGTTTGCTGTAAATGCTCGGTTTTTCGCCGTCCGCGCTTAGCTTGGCACCGTCAAGCTCGCTAGAATTTTCCGCGCCGCATAACCTTGCGGGGTTGAATTTTATCCATGCTATGATTAGCAAAATCCCCGAAAACGCCGTTACCAGCGACGCTGCGATTAGATACGGCAGCGCGAGGATTACGCCTATTTTAGCTAGCGCGCCCGATACCGCTTCGCAGGGCCACGTCACGGACACCACTATGCCGTAGATTTTAAATAAATCCACGCCGCTAAGTGTGGCTAGGCGGCAGTTTAATACGCCCCAGATTATCACTGCTGCGCACGTCGAAAGGACGTAGAGCAGGGTGTAGAGTAGACCTAGCATCGCGCCCTCTTTTAGCGCTACTACCATGGCGCAGTAGCACAAAATCGCGACGATCGGGATGCTTTCTATCAGCCTATAGGTCTTAACAAAGCGCACGCCTAGCGCCTTTTCTAGGCAAACGAAGCAGTCGTAAAATATCGCTAGTGTCGCTAGCAGCGCTAAAACTCTAAAAATCGCGACCGCGTCCTCGTCTATGCTGCTTACGCCCACCGTGCCGCTTATGCCGATGCCTAGCAAAATCACGGCACCTAAAACTCCGCGGAATTTCGCCTTGCGAAGTAGATCTTGCTTTGAAATTTCTTTCATTTTTATCCTTTGAATTTTCTAAATTTACGCGCTATCTTGCGGCTTTGCTGCTGCGGCGGCGCGCTTGACATTGCTATAACAGCGCGGCTTTGGACGTTGCGGTTTAGACTTGCAAAAGCACGCGGTCGCCGCAAAACGAAAGCGCTTCGGCTTAGGCGAGCTTTTCTATCTTGCTCCAGGCTAGTAGGTGCACGATGCTGGTTATTATAAGAGCGACAAACGGCAAAAATTCCTTCAATGACGCGATAATTAAAACCGCATCGGAATCGCCAATTTGCGGCTTGGAGGTAGCCAAACCGAAGGGTCCTGCGCCACATAGCCAATTTAACGCGAAAAAGAAGGCGCAGAGCCACACATAGATCCGAAAGGTCATCACGCCGCTTATGCGCGCCAAAGAGAAATTTATGCGAAGCCACGCTACGATTATGTAGATTGCGGCTGCGGGCACCGCTAAATTCCATATAGTTTCTTCTATCATCTCTTTTATCGTTACTTCTCTGTAGCAACCTGCCGGATAAAATAATAAAAGCGCCACGAAGCATATGCAGAGAATTACGCAGTTGCGGTAAAGCGCCGCCGCTTTTATGCCGCTAAGCATTGAAATTTTGCGGAGCGCTCTTAGCCTATAAATCACCGAGGAGCAGATAAGAGCGATAAAAATTCCGCTCGCGATCACGAACATGCCGCCCGGAACAAGACCTACCACCTTAAAAACCGTGAGCACCGCCGCCAAAAACAGATCGATGCCGGTGCTAATCATCCCATCTTTTCTTACCTGAGATACGGTGTCTTGCACGTCGTATAACTCCTTTTAAAAATTTATTTCAATATGCAAAAAGCAGATGTAAAACGCTAATCAAACCGAAAAGAGCGAAATTTTATCGTGACAAGAGGTTTGCGAAATTTCAAACCTCCGCGCTTATCTTTTCTATCTTGCTCCAGGCTAGTAGGTGCACGATGCTAGTTATCACAAGAGCGATGAACGGCAGGAGCAGTTTAAGCATTACGACGGCAATAGCCAAAGCCGAGACCTGCTCGGTCCGTGGCTCGGAAATGGCTATAGCAATAATTGCTGCGTTGCATAGTATATTTAGCACAAAAAGTCCCACGCAGAGCCACACATAAGTCCGAAAGGTACCCACGCCGCTTACGCGCGCCAAAGAGAAATTTATGCGAAACCATGCGACGATTATGTAAATAACGCCTACGAAAAGCGCTAGTCCAAATATCGCCGCAAATGGATTATCGCTCTGCCCGCCGTCTGCGTCAGGCTCCCTCGGATAAAGGTAATTGAGCACAAGTGCTAGCGCAAAAAAGCAGACGCAGATTATTATGCAGTTGCGATAAAGCGTCGCCACTTTTATGCCGCTAAGCGCTGAAATTTTTCGGAGTGCCTGCAATCTGAAAAATGCCGAAACACAAATAAAAGCAATCAAAATTCCGCTAGCGATATAATTTGTCATCTCGTCATCAAGGCGCCATGGCTCGCTGTAAGAGACATATCCTACCACGATAAAAACCGCAGGTAGCGCCGCTAAAAATAGATCGATGCCGGTGCTGATCATCCCCTCTTTTCTTGCCTGAGATACAATGAATTGCATATATAAACCCTTTTTAAAAATTTGACCCGAAGTATATATAAACAAGCATAAAATATAAATTAAACCGACAAGATCGAAATTCTATCGCGACAAGATATTTGTGAAATTCTAAACGTTTACGCTTATCTTTTCTATCTTGCTCCAGGCTAGCAGATGCACGATGCTAGTTATTATGAGGGTTATGGGGAATATCAAATGGTATAGTGCATTTAATGGAAAAAGGATGACGCAGAGCCACACATATGTCTCAAAGATCCTCACGCCGCTTACGCGCGCTAGAGCAAAATTTATGCAAAACCACGCTACGGCTATGTAAATTGCGCCTGCAAACGCTATCAAAATGCACAATATCATTGCTAAATGCTTGTGTGAGATCGATAAAGGAATCGATAAAAAGATGCTTGTTATGGCAATGGCACAGATGCAGACAATTACGCAGTTGCGGTAAAGCGCCGCCGCTTTTATGCCGCTAAGCATTGAAATTTTGCGGAGCGCTTTTAGCCTGAAAAATACCGAAACACATAAAAGAGCAAAAATAATTCCGCCAGTGATATAGGTAGCCGTCTTGTTGGTGCTAAGCCCTAGCATGCCGCCAGTAGCAATATCTAGCGCAACTAAAGTCGCAGGCACTGCCGCTAAAAACAGATCGATGCCGGTGCTGATCATTCCCTCTTTTCTTGCCTGAGATACGAGATCTTGCATAATAAGCCTCTTTAAAAATTTATCCCGAAGTATACATAAATCGATGTAAAGCAGGAATTAAATAGCTAAATTTAAAATTTCAAAATTTCGTCGCGGTCAAGTTTGCAGACTGCGGAATTTCAGGAATCCTACCAGAGCGAGAATAAAATTTCGCCGCGGGATTTAAAACGGAATTTCACCTATGTATTTGCGGGGCAGAATTCTGCTATGAAATTCTAAATCTCAAGCGCGGCATGCTTTCGTTGCACGCTTAGAAAACCGGCAAGCCACAGAAAATTCCGCTATGAGATTTCTGATCGGAATTTCTAGGTAAAATTTCACTATGGAATTTAGACCGGAATTCTAAGACAAAATCTCGATATAAAATTTTAATCAGAATTCGAAGATAAAATTTCAAGGCAAAATTCTGCGATTTAAATTTCGCTCAAGATAAAATCTCGCGATTTAAAATTTCGCGCCGATTTATACCGCCGCTTTGGCGCTACCTTACCTGCGCGCTGAAAATTTGCGTGATGCTGGGGATTTGCTCGCCCGCAACGTCAAATTCCGCCGTTTTGATCTGTACGCCATAGAGCGAGCTAAGCGCAGCTTCGGTTAAAATTTCGTTGCTCGCGCCGTAGTTGTAGCTAAGATCATTTCGCAAGATCAGTGTGCGATCGGCGACTGCGAGGGCGTGGTTAGGCTGGTGAGTGGTGAAAACTATGCTCGCATCGCTATTTGAGCGCAAATTTGCGATGAGGCTTAGCACGCGGTCTTGGTTTTTGATATCAAGCGCGCTGGCAGGCTCGTCCAAAAACAGCACGTCGCTGCCGCTAGCTAGAGCTCTAGCAAAGAGCACGAGCTGCCTCTGCCCGCCGCTAAGGGCGTTAAAGCTGCGCTTTTGCAGATGGGCGACGCCTAGCGTTTCCAGAGCGTCAAGGCAGATTTGAATATCCTTTTTGCCCGGTTTTGAAAAGAGCGAGATCTCGCGTACCCGCCCCATTAGTACGATGTCAAGTACGCTGTAATCAAACGCGACGTTAAAGCTCTGCGGCAAGAAAGCAAATTTTGCCTTGCGCACGATCTCGCCTTCTTTAGGCTGTAAAATCCCCATCATACACGACATTAGCGTGCTTTTGCCTTGCCCGTTTAAGCCCAAAATCGCTAATGTTTGAGAGCTGGCAAGCTTGAAGCTTAAGTTGCGAAAGCAGAATTTTTCCGCCTCGTAGTAAAAGCCAGCGTTTTTTACCTCAATTAGATTTTGCATTTTTGGCGCTCCTTTTTAGAAGTAGGGCAAAGATCGGGCTTCCGATGAGAGCAGATAGAATTCCTAAAGGAATTTCGGCGCTACTTAGCGAGCGAGATAGATCGTCGATTGCCAGCATAAAGATCGCTCCTGCGATGAAGCAGGCAGGCATTAGCTTCACGTGGTCGCTGCCCGCGATGAGCCTGGTGGCGTGCGGCACTACAAGACCTACCCAGCCGATATTTCCGCTGACGCTAACTTGTACGGCGATCAGAGCGGTGCAAAGCGCTAGGATCGTGCAGCGCAGAAATTTAACATCCACGCCTAGCACGCGCAAATCATCATCATTTAGGCTGAGTAGATTAAACCGCCATCTCAGCGCGATTAATACTGCAGAAGCGGGCAGGGCGATCGCGCACATCAAAATTACCTTATCGTATCCTGCGCTTACGAAGCTTCCTAGTAGCCAAAAGACGATATTAGGCAGCACTTCCTCATCGTCTGCTAGATACTGCACTAAGCTCGTAAGTGCAGCAAATACGCCGTTAATGACTATACCTGCTAAAATGAGCGAGAAAATATCTGCGCGTGCTACGAATTTTGCCAAAAGATAGAGCAAAAATAGCGCCGCAAGTCCGAAGCAAAATGCAAACCCCGCAAGCCATAAGCCGCTCAATCCTAGCAAGATACAAAGCGCGCCGCCGAATGCCGCTGCGGTGCTAACGCCTACGATGTGTGGGCCAACGAGTGGGTTTTTAAATACCGCCTGCAAGCTCAAACCCGCGATAGCAAGCGCTCCACCGCAAAGGCTGGAGAGTAGAATGCGCGGAATTCTAACATCCATCATCACACTTTTGGCGGCTTCATCGCCGCCTCCGCTAAAGAGAATTTTAAAAATTTCTTCTAGCGGGATATGAAACTGCCCGCTAGCGAGCGAGATTAGCGCCAGCACTACCCAAAAAAGAAGCAGGATTAGGTTCAGCATTATTTTTGATATTTGACGCGGTAAAATTTCTCGTAGAATTCCTCTACTTTTTTATCAAAGTTTGCGTCCTTAAAATTTTGCGGATAAAGTTTCATCGCAAGCCATTCCTCACCAAGCGCCATTGCTTCGGCAGTCGGATGACCCCATGCTTTAACGAATTCGGGCATTAGATAAATTCTATCCTCTTTCACGGCGCTAAGACCTTTTAGCGCAGGGTTTGCTTTAAGCTCGGCAGGTACTTGAGGATAGCGGTTTTGCACTAAGATAATCTGCGGATTCCATGCTAAAATTTGCTCCGGCGAAACCTGTTTGTAGCCCTTTATATCTGCAGCGGCAACGTTCGTCGCACCCGCTCTTGCTAACATTACGCCAGTATATTTGCCGCTACCGTAGGTCGTAAGATCGGGATTTGCCATATAAACTCTAGGTCTTTTATCTACGATAAAATTACTAAATTTGGCATTTAAATCAGCTTGCGATTTTTTAACGAAATCTATTAGTTCAGCGGCATCCTTTTCGTGATTGCTTAGTTCGCCTAGAATTTTAACCCCCTCGTAAAAGCCCTCATCGTAAGCAGCGAAGCTATCGCGCTCATCTTTAAAGGTCGGATTTAGCTTAGCTTTTTCCTCTTGTGCAGAGCTGAAAAATGAAATACCTACGACTGGGATTTTCAACTCCTCCATTTTAGCGATATATTCTTTAGGGAAGTAGTTGACCACTACGACCGCATCGGGCTTTAGACTAAGCAGAGCTTCGTAATTGACATCTTTGATATCGCCTGGATTAGGTAGGTTTTTAAAACTCGGTGCCAAACGATTATACTCTTTGCCTAGGCGCTGCTCCCAGCTTTTTAGGATGCCTACGACCTTATCTTGGGCGTTGATTTCGTTTAAGACATTGAGTGCTTCGTGGTGTAGCACGACGATACGATTTACTTGATCCGGGATTGTGACCTTGCGACCGAGCTGATCGGTAATCGTGCGATCTGCAAAAGCCAGGCTAGCGCAAAGCGCTGCACCAAGAAGGATTGAGTGAAGTTTAAGCATTTTTTCTCCTTGAAAATTCCGCAAAATATGCGGGGTTAGAATAGCGGAATTATAGCCGATCGGCATAAAATCCAGATAAATTTTTATATAAATTTGATTTTGTCGTGAGGGATTTCAGATACTTTTGCAAGGCGGAATTTTGTGATTTTACGCAGAATTTTGCTAGTAAAAATTTTTGCCCGTCTCCTCTAGGCTAACCGGATACTGCCCGATGCCCAGCGATACCGCAAATAGCAGGACCCAGAGCAGCAGTAGGGCGGAAAATTTCATTTATAGCTCGTGCGGTAGAATTTTTGATAAAATTCCTCCACTTTTTTGTCAAACTCTGCCTCGTCAAAGTACTTCGGATAGAGCTTCATCGCTAGCCACCACTCGCCAAGCGCCATGGCTTCGGCAGTCGGATAGCCCACGCTTTGACATATTCGGGCATCATGTAAATTTTATCCTCTTTAGCTGCGCTTAAATTTGCAAGCTGCGGGTTGGATTTGAGCTCGGCGGGTACCTGCGGGTAGCGATCCTGCACGAAGATCATCTGCGGCGCCCACGCTAAAACTTGCTCTGCAGATACCTGTTTGTAGCCCTTGATGCTCTCTGCCGCGACGTTTTGCGCGCCTGCGCGCATAAACATTATGCCCGTGTATTTGCCGCTACCGTAGGTCGTGAGGTCCGGATTTGCCATGTAAATTTTAGGACTTTTATCCACGATGAAGTCGCTAAATTTAGCCTTTAGCTGCTCTTGCGAGGTTTTGACGAAGCTTATGAGCTCGGCGGCCTCTTTTTCGCGGTTTGCGACCTTGCCAAGAAGCTCGATCCCGTCGTAAAAGCCCTCGGTGTAGGCCGCTTCGTCGTCTTTGAAGGTCGGATTTAGCTTGCCCTTATCGGCGGCGTCGCTGCGCTGAAAGCTAACGGCGACGACTGGGATTTTGAGCTCCGTCATTTTGTCGATGTGCTCTTGCGGGATGTAGTTCGTGACGATCACGACGTCGGGCTTTAGCTTAAGCACCGCTTCGTAGTTGATGACCTTCAGATCGCCCGGTGTGGGCATATCTTTTAGGCTCGGCGCTAGACGGACGTAGTTTTTGCCGAGCGACTTTTCCCACGACTCCTGCACGCCGACGACCTTATCCAGCGCGTTTAGCTCGTTGAGCGCGTTTAGGCTTTGGTGCTGAAGCACGACTATGCGCTTAATCTCGTCGGGTAGCGTAACGTCGCGACCTAGTTGATCGGTTACGACGCGGTCTGCAAAAAGCGAACTCGCGCACAGCGCAAGAGCTAGCGCGAAAGAGTGAGGCTTACTCATGTTTTTCCCTTTAATTTAGATTATATACTTCTTAATACGCCCTATTTTGCGCGCTTTTTAGGCGGTTACGTTTAGAAAATATACTTTGAAATATTATAGATTTTTAATGATAAATTTTAGGTAAAAGATGAAATTTTAAAGTAGGGCGAATTTGAAAAATTTACATCGTACATATAAATTTCATGCAGAATTTCGCGGTGCGATATGGAATTTGTGAAGCAAATTTGTGAAATTTTAATCGGCTCGCACGTAATTTTAGATTGGATTTTATGATTTATTTTGTAGGCGTCGTCCATAAGCTTTTATTCCAAAGCTCCGCACCCGAAATCCCTTTAACCCTAATCCAAGCGATAATTTCTAAAATTTCAGATAAAAGGATTATCGCGAGTACCATGTACGCTGCAGTTGCACTACTCATTTCCGGCAGTTTAATAAACGAATTGATGATTTCTACAAGTACTAAAGATATAAAATATAACCACGCGTAAGCATAAAAAATTTTACTCTTAGTGGCTTCTCCTAAGTAGCAATATACTATTGCCGGGGCTATGGTGCTGACAATCTTAAACGCTGTAATCGTTACATACCAAATGGTAACAAATTGCGTCTCTTTAATCTCTATAGAGTGATTAAGTCCTATGGCCATAGCCGCTAAAATGCAATAGAATGCCTCCACGAAAGAACCGCCTCGCTCGTGTAAGGTATATCTAGAGTCTCCAAGCTCACAATATTATTATTCATAGAATGTGGTAAAAGTGAAATAAATACGATAGCCCAAAGCACTCGGGCGATAAAGTTAATCAAATACGCCCTAAATACCTTGCTAGCGGAGATATCCGAGATCATTTTGGTTGCCGAGAGTTTAAAAATCATCGAAGCGAAAATTATGGCAACAATTACGGCGGCAACGCCTAAAAATTTGCTTATTTCAACGTCATGCCAAAACTCGCAACAAACCCAAATGATCAGATAAGTGCAGATTGCCAAAACGCTAGAGGTTATGCCGCGAAATTTTATGGCGTTTAAAATTTTAGGGTTCATAAAGTTGTGCCTTTGGAATTTTAAAATCTATGGCGGATTATACTTGCATGGTTTGAAATTTAGATAAATTTTAGGGCGCGAGTGGAATTTTGAATAGAGCAAAATTTGAATTAAATTTAATCTTTTGGTTTTGAACGAGGATTGTTTCAGGCAAATGGGCACTAGAAGCTGAATTTTAAAAATATGTGCGCATTTATGAAAAAGCGAGTATTCAAGCTAAAATTGAAATTTTGCCAGGAAAGATTGTCGTAGTACAATGCGTAAATCGCGACGAGTTAAAAGCGCAACCTACGCGCGGCAACTACAAAGTTCGCGAAAGTTCTCACATAGCGTAATCCGGCTTTTAAATTTAAAAGCCGGGGTAAAATTTAGAGTAAAATTAAACTATTTTACCTCAAAAGCAAAGGACGCGATGATCGTCTCTTCGTCGCATTTCTTTGGATCCGAAAATGCGAGTTTATTTCTTGCTTTTAGTATCCAAGGACCCGGCTTTAGCGCCATTACCTCGATTTCGCCCTTATCGTCGGTCATACCATAAAATGCGCTCATATCTTCCAGAAATCCATCCGGCGCACCTTCAACCGCGGCATTTGCAAGCGGCTTGCCTTCAAATAGCACTTTAATTTTAAACGGCTTATTGGCTTTGAAATTTACCGGATTTTCTAAAGGTACGAGCTCGAGTCGCTCGCCCACGGGCTTAGTTATGAGATCGCCTGCTTGTGTGTTGATTACGCCCTTTGCGAGCATAGTGGCGCGACGGCAAAATTTAGCGTCTTTAATCGTATCTTTCGTGCCGCCCATATGCCATTTGCCGCTTTTATCCTCGGTCCAAAAGGTCGGTTTATATTGCCCGGTAATGATATAGACGCCTTCCGGCTGCTTTTCGCCCTCAAATTTATAGTTTTCGCTCGTGCGCTTTAGCTCGATTTTTTTGCCGTTTTTATCTATGACTACGGGGATTTCAAAATTATTCTCCCTCTGCTTATCGATCGGCTCGCACGTGGCAAATCCATCTCCAAATCCGATCTGAACCCTCAGTTTGTCGTCATTTTGACCCGCAAGCCAAAAATCATGCGCGCCAGCTACGCTAAATGCACCTAAAACTGCCAATACAGCTAAACTTTTCCTCATTTTTCATCCTTTCTTTTAGTAAAATTTACTAAATTTAAAAACTATATCTTACGCCGACGCCGAGCGTTCTGCCTTTGCCATAGGTGATCAAGACATTACTCGCTCTGTCGCGTATGTGCGAGAAGTACTCTTTGTCGGTCAAATTTTTGACGTAAAAATACACGTCAAAGCCATCTTTTAGATAGCCTACTTTTGCATCCGCCGTAAAATAGCTCTTTTGGGCTAGCTTATTTTGAGCATCGAAGTAGGTCTTGCCTATCATATTTCCGTCCAGTCTTGTATAAATTCCCATCGGAGCGTAGTATGACGCGCCCAAAGAGAGCTTATACTCGGGGTTTTTCTCGATTTTATTGCCTTTATTGTTCGTGCCGTCTTTGTTGATGTAATCTCCGTATTTGGTCTTTAGCAGACTCGCGGCTAAATTTATATCAAGCTCTTTGCTTGCTTTTGCGACGCCTTCAAATTCCACGCCCATAGATTTTGATTTATCAGCGTTTGCGGTCGAGTAGATGTTGGGGTTATTGGGGTCGGTATAAAATATATGCGTGCCCTTGATGTCCATATAAAATAGCGCGGTAGAAAATCTAAAGCTCTCATACGAACCCTTTACACCGATCTCGTAGTCATCGCTCGTCTGTGCGTCAAATTTATTATCCTCCCTGCTGCCGCCAGTGGTGTAGAAATTAAAGCCGCCGGCTAGATAGCCCTTTGAATACATCGCGTAAATATTTAGCTCGTCGGTGATATCGTATCCAAGTGCGATTTTTGGCAAAAACGTCCTAAATGTCGCTTTTTCGTCCATCGAAAACGCGGGCGCACCGGGATTGTGTCCCAGCTCGTATGAAAAGTAATCGACCTTTGTGTGTTTTCTGATCTGCTGATACCTGCCGCCAAGCGTAGCATCAAATTTGCTCGTGATCGGATAGATGATCTGACCGAATACCGATGCTGTCTGCGCGCGATTGACCGAAGGCCAATCCTCGACTATCGTCCTACCGCCGTCGCCGTATTGGTCGCCGATCGGGCCGAAGACTTGCTTTTCGTTTTCGTAATAAAGTCCACCAACCCATTTGAAGCTTTGCTCGCCTACGCTACTAAATCTAAGTTCCTCGGAGAAGGTATCATTTTTAGAATTTAAAAATGTAATTAGCCCGTAGTGATCGGGGTCGAGATAGGTTATTTTACTACCGAAATCCTCGTCGTAAAGCCCGTCTTTTTTGGCTCTACGAAAGGTCGTAGCCGAGGTCGCGTCAAATTTGTCAAATTCATATTTTAGATCTAACGCTCCCGAGCTAGAGGTTTGCTTTACGCGGGCGGGAGTTTCTAAGTTTATATGCTTGGCTTCGCTTTTTGAGATATTGCCAAATCTCGATTTTGGGATAAAAAGCTCGTCGAGCGAGTCGTCCTGGCGGTGAAAAAGATCGCCGTAAATTTTAATCGTAAAACGATCGGTCGGCACTATCTTTAAATTTAGTCCGAAATTGTAATTTTTCTTGTCGTTGGCTTTATCGCCGTTTAGATCGTTGATGATCCAGCCGTCCTCTTTGGACGCCGAGCCGTTTAAGCCTAAAAATAGTTTATCATCAATCAGCGCGCCGCTGGTTTCAAAAAGACCTAGCATGTATTTGTGCGAGCCGTATTCGGCGCCGACGCTGCCGCTCCACTCGTTAGTCGGTTCTTTTAAAACGATATTAATGATGCCGCCGATTGAGTCTTTGCCGTAGATCGCACTGCTAGGACCTCGCAAAACCTCGACGTGATCAATATTTGTAACGGGGATATAGGCTGCGTCTTTGTTACTTTGCGCTACGCCGCCGACATAGACCGTGACGGGGTTAGAACTCGTATATATCGAAGGATTGAGTCCTCTAGTACTGATGCCCTCGTACATCCCGCCCACACCGGTAATGTTTGGCATAGTTTTTACCAGCTCCTCGACGTTTTTGACTTCTCGTTCTTGTAGCTCAGTATCGCTTACGACGCTGATACTTTGTGGCACATCCTTTAAATTTTCACTTATTTTGTTTGCGGTAACTTCTACTTCGCCGAGATTTACGCTTTGTTTAGTTTGTTCGTCGGCTATGGCTGGATTTGCGGCGCTCAATAAAAGTAGGGCGGCTGCAGCTTCAGAGAGAGAGAGAGAGAGTAAAAACTTTCAAAATTTAACTCCTAAAATCTGATAAAATTTTCGCGTTATTATATCAGATGAGATAATCATTGTCAATACTACTACAATATTAAATTAATGCAAAATATAAGCATGATTTATATTGAATTTAATGTTGCAAATTTAGATACGAAATAGGGCGATACAATAAGCTTATTATAATTTAAATAAATACGTTCATAAAATTTATGGAAATGATGCAAAATTAATAAAATCAAAAAATCATTTTTATAAATCGTTTACTACATAGAAATCATTAATATGAAAATATATATCAGTAGTTCATCATTTTTCAATTTTTTGGAGCAAAAACACTATAATTCTAGGTATTTTATATTGAAAACTATAATTTTCAAGTAAAAATCTAATACGAAATTCACGTATAATTATATGAATAATTTCATGTATTTTTAACGCATTTGTTGTTTTTATTAATGGTTTTTATTAGAAGAATTTTTACATTTCATAATTTTGTGATTTCAAATGAAATCAGCAGGATAATGGATGGTATTATTGCAAGAATGAAATAGAGGTAAATATCTAAATTAGGCGGAAATGAAATTTTGCTTATAGCAAGGAGTTAGATTCAAAATATGGAAAGTTTTGCGCCCAGAAAAGGCTCTCTTCTATTCAATAACCAGGCGCATTAGATACATATCTTCGCCGTCGATTACGCTGATTTCGGAGCTTTTGCAGCGCGGGCAAGAAAAGTCGTTCTGTGCCAAATCTCCGCTAAAACCGCAGTTTTTGCATTTTACGACGATTTCTTGGGTGTGGATAATGAGATCTGCATTTTCGCAGACGGTGCCTGCGCGAAAGACTTCATAGCAGTTTTGCAAATAATGCGCTTCCACGCCGCTTAGCCGCCCTATTTTTACGTGCAGTTCCCTTAACTGCGGACTTTTTGCGCTAGGTGTATCACAAGGCGCCTGCGGATTCGTATTCAAGTTTTCAGCACAATCGCCGTTTTTGTCGTTCGAGTCCATATTCGCAATGCCCCTATTTTCGGCATTCTTGGTGTCTATTATGTCGGTATTTGCAGAGTCTGTATTTCTAGCGGTATCGGCAATATCACAGCGATTTTTATCGCCCTGCTCGGCCGCGCCTTTTTTCTTTGCTATTTCGGCGTTTAGCGCCTTTTCGCATAGCGCCACAAGATCCGCTACGATCGATAGTTCATGCATTTTTACCTCTAAAATTTTACGGCCGCGCCGTATTCTATACGAAATTTTGTTGTAAATTTAAAACGTGCTCTGAAATTTAGGCTTAAATTTGCCGAATTTGCACGAAAATTTAACAAATCCTCGGCAGTAGCTCGCCCTTTGGAAGTTCCAAGAATCGCTGCGAGCCATAGGCGTTTTGCAAAATCACTCGCCCTTTTGCCGCATACGGAGCTTTAAATTGCCCCGCCCTATTTTCTGATACTGCGCCCGCGTCGCTCGCACCCGTAAATTCGTCCTGCACGCTAAGCTTTGGTGTCAAAGTACCCTCAAAATTGCCTCCGCCGTGCCCTACTTCGCGTACCTCGCCGATGATTGCGGCATTTGAGTCAAATTCGCGCAGTATCTCAAGCGCCCTATCCGCCTCGGCATCATCTTCTACGACCGCTACGAACGTGCCTTCGTTTGCAAGCTCGTACGGCTCGAAGCCCAGCAGCTCACACACGCCCACCACTTCGTCGCTGATTTTGATATCCTCTTCGCGCACTAAAAATTCAAGCCCGCTGGAGCTTGCGAATTCGTTTAAAACCGCGCTAAGTCCGCCGCGCGTCGCATCTCGCATCGCTTGGATCTTCACGCCTTGCAAGATCAGCTTTTCTACCGCAGCGCAAAGCGGTTTGCAGTCGCTTTGTAGCTCGCTGCTTAGCGCGATCTCGTCGCGCGCCGCGAGTATCACCGCTCCGTGCCGCCCGATATCGCCGCTAAGGAGGATTTTTGCGCCCGCTTTGATGTTTTGCACGCGCGCAGGTCGCAAAACACGACCGATGCCGCTAGTGTTTATGAAAATTTTATCGCATTTGCCGCGCGGCACGACCTTTGTGTCGCCGCAAACGATGCGAACGCCGCAACTTCGCGCGGTGCTTGCCATCGAGTCCAGGATGCGTCGCAGCTCGCCTAGGCTAAGCCCCTCCTCGATGATGAGCGCGCAGCTTAAAAACAGCGGCTTGGCGCCTACCATCGCAAGGTCGTTGATGGTGCCGCAAACGGCGATCTTGCCGATGTCGCCGCCGTTAAAAAACAGCGGCGTGACCACGAAACTATCAGTGCTGAAAGCTAGCTCGCCGCCGAGGTTCGTAGAATTCAAAGCGGAGTTCGCCGCGCGATCAAAACCCGCCCCGGCGTCTAAATTTAAATCGTCTAAATTTAAATTTAGTATCGCGCTGTCGTTGTTTGCGCGTAAAATTTCATTGTCAAACGCCGCAAAGATCGTCTCGTTGATGAGCCTATTCATCTCCTCGCCGCCGCCGCCGTGGCTTAAAAGTATAGTTTCGTTCAAATTTTTCCTTTTCACTCGGTTTTAAATTTATAAGCCCGTATTCCGCAGCCGAACAAGCCGTGCCGCTACGGCGCCGCGCAAAATTTCAAAGCAAATTTAGCGCAACGATTCCGCTTCGATTAAAATTTTAAAGTACGACTTATTTTTAAAATTTACGCTCCACTAGCCGGATACCGCGCGCAAAATTTAACCCGCGTTTTTGACGTTGCCGTATTTGAAATACGCTGCGCATGCGCCTTCGCTTGAGACCATACACGATCCTATCGGGTTTTGCGGCGTGCAGTTCTTGCCGAAGACCTTGCAATCATAGGGGCTTTTTTTGCCGCGTAAAATTTCGCCGCAGATACAGGCCTTGCTCTCGGGCGCGCTCTGTACGCTGCAATCAAACTGTACCCTGGCATCCAGCGCCGCGTACTGCGGGCGCAACTTCATGCCGCTTTTTGGAATTTCGCCGAGCCCTCGCCACGGAAAATCGCAAATTTCAAAATATTTATCTATCAAATCTTGCGCTTTTTGGTTGCCGCCCTCTTTTACGACGCGCTCGTATTCGTTGAAAACCTCGTAGGTGCCGGCGTTTTGCTGCTCCACCAAATTTAACACGCCCGCCATTATGTCAAGCGGCTCAAATCCGCTTACGGCGATCGGCTTTTTGTAATCGCGCGCTATGCTTTCGTAGACCTTCGCGCCGGTGATCACGCTTACGTGGCTAGGCCCTAAAAACGCGTCTATCTGCACGTCCGCGTCGTCTAAGATCGCTCGCACGGGCGCTGGCACCGTAACGTGGTTGATGTGAAAAAAGAGATTTTTTAGCCCCAAGCTTAGCGCCTTATCGATCAGTACGGCGCTCATCGGCGTTGTCGTCTCAAAGCCGATCGCAAAAAATATCACCGTTTTTTGCGGATTTTCCTGCGCGATCTTTATGCAATCAAGCGGGCTATAAAGCGCCCTGATGTCGTGCCCCTCGCTGCGCAGCTTCTGCAAGCTCGTGCGAGAGCCGGGCACACGCAGCATGTCTGCTAGAGTGCAAAAAATACTCTGCGGTATCGCGGCGAGCTTGATCGCCTCGTCAATGCGACTGCGCGGCATCACGCACACCGGACAGCCGGGGCCGTGGATAAATTTGATATTTTTGCCGACCAGGCTCGGAAGGCCGAATTTCATGATCGAGTGCGTGTGTCCGCCGCAAATCTCCATGATGTTTAGCGGCTTTTTGCTTTTGGAAATTATCAGCTTGCTAATCGCTAAAATCAGCTCCTTATCCCTAAAATCCTTGATTAGATCCATTATTTACCTTAAATTTTACGGGTTTGCAAGCGTTTTAGTTTTCTGCGCCGGTTTTCGGCTCCATGCTTTCATACACCAAGCCCTCTTCCGCCCTCATCTGCTTTGCGATCTGCTCGTAAATTTCGATACTCTCCTTCGCTCGCTGCGTATCGATCTTCTCCATCGCAAAGCCCACGTGGATCAGCACGTACTCCCCTACCGTCGCTGGCTCGGGAAGCAGATCCAAGCTCACGCCGCGGCGCACGCCCAGAGTCTCCACGGTCGCGAAATTATTTTCGTCAATCGAGATGATTTTTGAAGGGATTGAAAGACACATTAACGAAATTCCTTCTTGTATTGTAGGAATTTCAGCCATTTCTCCACGCCCTCGCCGCTTTTACTATCAAGCGCGATGACGTCGGCTTTCGGATTGAGTTTGTGCACTTCGCGCACTACCTCCTCCATATCGAAGTCAAAATGCGGTAACAGCGCGGTTTTAGTGATTACGACGCAGTCTGCGCGACGAAATATCACGGGGTATTTTGCGATTTTATCGCTGCCCTCGGGTACGCTTAGAAGCACCACGTTCAGGTGCGCACCCACGTCAAATGCCGCCGGGCAGACGAGGTTTCCGACGTTTTCTATGAAAACCAGATCCAAATTTTTAGTATCGATATGATGAAGACCCTCGTGAACCATAAAGGCATCCAGATGGCAGGTCTCGCCGGTGCTAATCTGATGGGCCTGTGCGCCCGCTTTTATGATGCGATCGGCGTCGCGGTTGGTCTCCAGGTCGCCCTCGATGACGCCGATTTTAAATTTGCCGCTTTTGATAGTGGCCTCAAGTAGCGTAGTCTTGCCGCTACCGGGGCTCGACATCAAATTTAAGCATAAAATTTTATCCTCGTCAAAATGAGCTCTGTTGTGAGCGGCCTCCTCGTCGTTGGCGCTTAAAATTTTACTCATCACCTCGATCGTCTTGGCGTCGCTAATAGCGACATTTGCGTGGACGTGATCGTGCGCGTCGTGCTCGTGATCGATCCCCGCCTCGTGCATATGAGCGTGGGAGTGGACGGTGCCGTCCGCGTGGGTGTGGAGATGCTCGTGCGAATGAGCACCCGCCTCGTGAGTATGGCCTACTGAACAGCCGCAATCTTTACACATTTTTTATCCTTGGAAAATAAATTTTGCGCGTAAAATACCACGTTTTTGCTTTAAGCTGCGTAAATTTGATAAATTTTATATCGAAGTGCAAAATTTTATGAAATTTAATGAGGCTTGAAATTTACGCGCTTTAGTTTTATCTAAATTTTATGCGTTGTTTACAAAGACTCAACGCAAAATTTAAAGCTAGCGAGCAAAGACGCTGCTTTAAATTTAATCGTCTGCTCGTAGACTGCAAGTCGCACGGCGTAAATTTAGGGCTTGCGCGGCTTTGCAGCGGCTCAAAACAATAAAAAGTCGCCGTAGATAGAAGCGCGAAATTCAGGGCTTGCGAGCTGATTTTACCGGCGCTCTACAATCTCGCGCGTGCTCTACGGCGTGGTGAATATCAACGTGGCGGCCGTTTTCATATCGATTTTGCGCTAGCTCGGCTTTACAAATACGGCACTAAAGCGCGACCCTTATAAAATTTAGTCGCGAGCTGCGCCGATCTTGCGCCAGTGCGTAAATTTCAACCCGCGGCAAGAGCGCTTTTGATTAAAATTTCTAAATTTCACGCTAGCGCTCGCCGCGGCTAAATTTAAACAAACTTTGCTGCCGCCTAACGCAGACGCTACGTTTAAATTTTAAATTTTACTACGCGACCGCAAAATTGTTCTTCGCAACTCGCAAAAGTCGCGCAGCCTGCGTTTAAATTTAGAAGCGCACGAATAGAAACGCGAAAATTTAGCGCGACGCGCTGTTTTTAAAAATGCGTAAAAGCCCTACGCCTCGGTGATGACCGCATTTACGAGCTTGGAAAATTTCACCCCTTTTAGCGCGCCGATTTTGGCGCTGAGCTGCTCGATCTTTGAAATTTTATCCCGCATCGTGATCTCCTCGAAGCAGTGGCGCTCGTCGATGTGGAAGTGGCTGGTACTGATGATGGTGACGTTTGCGTGGTGCTCGATCTCTACGAGCTGCTCGATCAGATCGCTTTGG
Source organism: Campylobacter sp. (assembly GCF_019423325.1). Classification (NCBI taxonomy): domain Bacteria; kingdom Pseudomonadati; phylum Campylobacterota; class Epsilonproteobacteria; order Campylobacterales; family Campylobacteraceae; genus Campylobacter; species Campylobacter sp. The sequence continues at coordinate 659,520 of NZ_JAHZBQ010000001.1, forward strand.
TGATGATCATACGCGATGCAAAGCACGCCCACGCAGTCCTCGTCGCTATCTCCGTGAAGCACGCCCTCGACCATCTTTTCGCGGATCAGATCGCGGATAAACTCGCTGCGGCTTAGGTATTGCTTGGCGCGCACCATCTCATCGAGATCCTCAAAAAGCTTCGTCGGCAGCGAAATGCTAAATCTTACGGCGCTCTCTTTTTCCTCTTTTTTCATAGTTTCCCCCTATTTAGCGTATTTTGAACGTAATTTTACCGAAATTCCGCTCAAATTTCATCTAGGTTTAAATTATTTTGAAATTTAATCGCCCCCCTGCTTTAAATTTTGCTCGTGCTTTGGAATTCTGCCCGCTCGCGCAGAAATTTCGCAAAAATTTCACGCCGCGATTTGTAAAAATTTTGAAGTGAAATTTTAAATCTGCTTCGTTTTCGTTGGTCTTAAACGAGCTGCACCGCACGCAACAAGGGCTTCTGCATACAGCGCAAATTCTACCTTAGCGCGAAATTTCGCTTAGATACGCCGCGAGCTGTCCGTATGCGATACCGCTGTCGTTGCAAGGAACGGCGCGGTTTAGATGAAATTTGATGCCCCGTGCGCGCAGCTTTGCGCACGTAAGATTTAGCAGTGTGGCGTTTTGAAAGACTCCGCCGCTTAGCACGACCTCGAGCCCGAAGCCCTCCGCAAACTCTGCGATGAAGTTTGCCAAGCCGTTTATAAATTTCGTCGCAGCCAAACGCGGCTCATCGCTTAAAGCCTGTAAAAACGCCTCTTCATAATCGATCACGTAGCATTCGCCCCCAAGGCTCGGCGCGCAAGCTTCGTTTTGCGGAATTTGATCCGCATCGGCGGCGTTTTTGCTTTCAGAATTTATTAAATTTAGAGCGGACGTTTGCTCTATAGAATTTACGGCGACGTTTGCATTCTTTTCACCGCCGCCTGCGATGTTTCGAGCCGCCCACTCAAGCCAGTCTTTGCTCGCCGCATCGCCCTCAAGCTCTTTAAAATCGCCTCGCAACGCGCAGCTGTTTTTGGCGCCGCTATGACTTTGCGCATTCAGACCGCCCTGCCCCGCTTCGCGCTGTGTTTCGTGCCGTAAATCATCGGCGCTCCGCTGCTGCGAAGAGAAATACGGCGCGTTTTGGATAAAATTTTCGCCCGCTTTTTTCAACCTAAATTTATAGCTTTGCTCGCAGCCCTGGATGTATAGGTTTTCAAGTCGCATGCCCGCCTCGCCGTCAAAGCTGACTGCTCGCAGGTCGCAGATCACCGCCGCAAACGCGTCGAATAGCCGCCCTAGCGAGCTTGAGCGGACGGCACGCGGCGCGATTTTTTCTAAATTTGCCACTTCGCTTGCGCTAAATTTTGCCAAAAACTCGCGCGCAGCGCCCTTTGTATTAAATTTAAATACGAGCGCGAGCGCAAGTTTGTAGATGTTTTTGATCGCATTCTCGCCGCTGATAAGCGCGATTTCGTCAAATTTCGCGACGCGTCGGTAGCCGCGCGGATCAAAGACCATCACCTCGCCGCCCCAGATCGTGTCGTCCGTGCCGTAGCCGGTACCGTCGAAGCAAAAGCCGAGGTATTTTTTGCCGCTAAAAAGAAGATCATTTTGCGCCAGATTCGATACCAGATGCGCGAAATGGTGTTGGTAGCGCACCACGGGGTATCCGCGCTGCTCAAAAAATCGCGTGTGCGAAAACTGCGGGTGCAGATCCGCGATGACGGCGTCGAATTTCAGCTCGTAGGCGCGCACGAACATATCCAAAAGCGCGAAAAATCGCTCATTCGTGGCGACATTTTTAAGATCGCCGATGTAGGGCGAGATGAAAATTTGCCCGTCTTTGTAGATTGCAAACTGATTTTTAAGCTCCGCTCCGAGCGCCAGGAAAGTGCCTTTGGTGCGGAATTTGCTAGGGAAAATTTTTGGATTCATTCCGCGAGATGTTCGCAAAAACAGCGCGCGATCCAAAGCGTCCGCTTCGGCGGAAAGATTTGTGTAGTTCGCTAAATTTGCAGTGTTTGCGGATTTTGCGGCGTCTACGAGATTTACAGCGCTTGCGAGATTTGCTAGACCTGCGGCGCGGGCGGATTTCGTCTCGCAGTCAGAATTTATTTCGGCGGCGGAATTTTCATTAAAATTTTGCGGCGCGGTAAGGGTTTGTGCGTCCGCGGAATTCATCACGGAATTCTGCGCTAGAATGGAATTTTGCACGAAATTTTCGGTCTTGGCGCAGGTCGGAAGCGGTGCGGAAATTTTACCAGAGCTATGAGCCGTTTTTGAACCGGACGCCGAAGCACGCGCCTCAAACTGCGGCAAAAAGGCGATGCTATCGTCGCTCGGCGTTAAAATTTCGCGATTATTGTCCAGGTAAAACGAGATGACGCCGCCCAGCTTCTCGCGCAGCTGCTCGCTGCTAAAAATAATGGGCTCGCCGCTTATATTGGCGCTAGTAGCGATGATCGGGCGATCAAAGTATTCAAAAAGCAGCAGATGCACGCCGGTGTTGGCTAGGAAAATGCCGATTTTATTAAGGTTCGGCGCCACGCTTTGAGCGATAAAAATCGCGCCTGCTCTAAAAATCGCCGAAAAGCTTGCGGGCAAACGCACGAAATCGCCCTCGCTATCGGAATGGGCGCCGCGCGCGTCCGCCATGCACGCCTGTGCAGAGCATGAGTCTTGCGAATTTATCGTCTGTTGCGGACTCGGCTCGCTCGGCGAGCGCTGCAAATCTGCCTTATTTGCAGCGTGTCGCAAGCCCTCCATATTCGCCGAATTTTGCGAAATAGACTCGTCCGTCGCAAGCCAAAAATCAGACTTCTTCGCCGCGCATTGCAAGTCTTGGCTATCCGCTGCGGACTGTAAATTTAAATCATTAGCTGTATGTCGCAGCTTTAGCTCGCCTTCTGCTTGCGGCGAGTTCAAATTTTTAGCCGCGTACTGCAAATCAGACCCATTCGATGCGCGTTCTAGCTCGTTTTCTGCGCTCCGCGAGTCGCCCGCAATCGACGCATCGCAGGCGAAATTACGGCGCGTCGTTTTGCTGAAAATTTGCGCACTCTGTAATATTCCCTGCTCCGCGCAATTTTCAGCGCTTTGCGTACTAAAATTTTGTTCCACAGAATTGCGTAAATTTTGTAACGCAGAGCCCTGCTCTTGCGCCGATTCTTCTTGCTCGCCAGTAAATTTCGGCGACATAGGATTTTTGCTTTGCGCTTTTAAATTTTGCGTACCGAAATCCGCCGCAAAGCCCGCCTCTGTGCGCCAAACAAACTCGCGCTTTTTTAAAATCACGATCGGCTTGACGTTACAGTCTATCAGCGCCTCTTCCTCTGCGCTTAGGCTCGCTGCGCGCCATGCCTGCGCTGCATCGCGACACATGATCGCAAAAGGCTTGCTCGGGCGTTTTTTGAGCGTTCGCAGCATGCGTACCGCGCGCTCGTTCGTCGCATCGCAGACGATGTGAAAGCCGCCCATTCCCTTGATCGCGCCGATCTGCCCGCGCCGTAAAAGCTCCGCCGTGCGCGCTATCGCATCCTCGCCGCTAGATAAAATTTCGCCGTCCGCGCCGCATAAAAACAGCTGCGGGCCGCAGTGCGGGCAGGAGATCGGCTCGGCGTGATAGCGGCGCGTGAGCGGGTCCGTGTATTCGCCGCGGCAAAACTCGCACATCTCAAACTCCCTCATCGTGGTGTTTGCGCGGTCATACGGCAGCGCGGCGATGATGCTAAGGCGCGGGCCGCAATCGGTGCAGTTGATAAAAGGATAATGAAAGCGCGGATTTTGCGGGTCGTAAAACTCTTTTTTACACTGATCGCAGATCGCAAAATCGGGCAGGATCGGGTTAAATTTACGCCCCTCTTTGGATTGCGTGATCTTAAAATCAGTAAAATTTTGCGCAAAATCTTGTGTATTAATATCTGCGCGAATAATCCTATCGATTCGGCAAAGCGGCGGCGCCTCGCTGCGAAGGCGCTGCTCGAAAATTTTTAAAATTTCTTCTTCGCGCAGATCTTGCTCGGCGTTTTGCGGATTGCGTTTAAAGCTCTGTAAATCCCCCTTCGCGCCTTGCAAGTCGCGCTTAATATTTTGCAAGCCTTGCGGCGATTCATTCTGCGACATACCGCGCTGCTGCGACGAATTTTGCACGACGAAATTTTGATCCGACGAAGCGGGCAAAATAGAGCCCTGCTCGTTTAGATCAATCTCGAATAAGTTTGGTAAAAATTTCTCGCTCGCTGTGGCTTGCAAATCTCTCGTCAAATCATGCGGCAAACTCGTCAAATCATGCGGCAAACTCGTCAAATCAGGCAGGTTTGCTAAATCGTTTGCTAGATCACGTAGCGAGCCGGCCGAATCGTTCGGTAAGTTCGGTGCGATTTGCGGCGAAATGGAGCTTCCGCTTAAATTTGAGCTCGTAAAATTTAGTGACGAGCTTGCGGCTTCGTTAGAATCCGACTCGGCAGAATTTAAAGACCGAGCAGCTGATAACGATACTTTCTGTGCTTGATTTTCGTTAAAATTGGGTTGATCGAAATTTAAATGGGCGAAATTTTTATCGACTGAGTTCTGTTGCGCCCCAAAAATGTCTGCGCAAACGATGATTTTAACGCCCTCGCCGTCGTTATAAACTTCGCCTTTCAGCCCCAAATCCACGGCGAGCTTGTAGACGAACGGGCGAAACCCGACCCCCTGCACCGCTCCGAAAACCTCAAATTTAGCCGCTTTCATGTATGTGCTTTCATAAATTGCGCGCCGCAGGAGCTATTTTGCAAGCAAGTTGCGCTCGCAGCGGGCGGATAAAGCGTTCCGGACGCTGCAAAATGTGCTCTAAATTTAATAAAATTTGATCCTTTGCTTCCGCGCTCTTTACCGCTTTTTTGAAATTTCGCGCGATCTCGTTTGCGCTAAGCTTAGCCCGTATGGCGCAGCTATCGGCACCGCAATGCCCGCGCAACTCGCTGTTTTGCGGATAAGGCTTTGAAGCTTTGCCAAAAATACGCATATATGCCCAATCTAGCGAGCTTGAAGCGTGAATTCGTCGCTAAAACTCGCGTCAAAATTTTTGCAAAGTTTAAGCATTAAATCCGCGAATTTGCGTCCGCCAAACATCGCGCCGCCGAAGATCAAAACGTCAAAATCCTCTTTGCGCTCATCCGCCAGATCGCTTAAAAAATAGCCCAAACTATCGAAAAATCCGAACGCAAACAGCTTCTCATTGGCGCCTGCGAGCGCATAGCTCATCGCCGAACGCAAAATTTTATCCGCTTGCACGCAGCCGCGCTCGTCCGTGCAAAAATCAAGCCGCACCCCTTTGCCGCCCGCAAAATCCTCCGCAGCCGCCGTCAAAAACGCCGCATCGCGCCCCCAGATAAGCTGCGCGGCGACACTAAAGATGCTGTGAAATCCCGCGTTTGCGCTTTTTAAAATTTCATCGATTTTCGCGGCGCCTACGTCAAATTTGGCGCTAAAATTTTCAAGCAGCTTAGCGCCCGTTTCGTCGGCGCAAATTTGCGCCTTAAGCTCGTCAAAACTGCGCGGCAGATCAAATTTAAGCAGAATTTTTTTGGAGCTTTCGCTATAAATTGCGATCTCATCGTCCGCGCCCACGCCCAAAAAGCAGCGCAAAACCCGTTTTTTAGGATCATCTAAAAGCCCCTTTTCGCGGCACGTAAGCGCAAAAAGAGCGGAGTTTTTGTCCTTTGAGTTTTTCAGATAAGCGCTTGCGGCGTCGCTTAAAAAGTCCTCGTTTTGCACGATCAAAAAGCCGTTTTGCAGCGGCGCGACCTTAAAAATTTTATCTTTCTGCGCCGCGCTTTCGCATTTTGCGCTTAAAAAATAGATCCCGTCGCTTGCCAAAGCGCGCCCCAGCGCAAACAGGAATATGTCGCCCGCAAGCTTTACGTCAAAAAATTTAGGCGCGTCCTCGTGGTTTTTTCTAAAGATCGCATTGGTTTTCAGGCTTATGAGCGGCTTTTCAAAGGCTGCGAGCGCGATTTTACTCTTTTCGTCGCTCACAAAAATCCCATCCAGCGCCCCCACCCCTGCGGCTATTAGAAAATCGGCGCTAAAATCCACGTCCGCCTTGAGCATGAAAGTTGCGCCGCCGCGCTCGATCTGCACCTGCCTTGCGTGAAGCAAGCTTAGACGGCAAAGCTCCAACAAGCGGGCGAAATTTTCCCTGCTTACCGCTTCAAATTTGCCGTCATGAAGTACGCCGGCGCCGCTTATTATTTCGAATTCATTTTGGGAGGGCTCGGAGTGAGCGAGGTATTCTTTCATCACTCGCGGAGTGAAGTTATTAAATCTAGCGGTGTTGTGGGCGTTTGAAATTTCATCCTCTAAAAATTTACTTATATCGCCCGAGGAGGTATCTTCAAACGTGCCGTTAAATTTCAGCGTTTTTGCTTCGGCGCCGTCCTCGTCCACCACGCGCACGGAGGATTTTGCCAAAAATATGGAGTTTGGAATCAGAGGCATCGCCTCGTCGCTAAATTTTAAAATTTCATCCTCGCCGCCGCGCACGAAAAGGCTTATTAAGTTCGCCTCTTTTTTCAGGTAAAACTCCAGCGCGCTTTTGCGAGCATAAAACAGCAAGAAGTGCGCTATCAGCGCGTTTTCATTAAGGTAGTTAAACTCATATGATACTATCATCTCGCCCCCTTTTTGCAAATCGATCCGCGATGTCTTGGGCGCTAAGATCGGCGATTTTTTCATGCGCGAAACCAAGATCCGATAGGTACTGCAGCGCCGTTTTTTCCATGATTTTTGAGGACTCTAATATCACGGAGCTTAGCTTAAAGCTCGCCTCCTCGATGCGCCGCGGCACGACAGCTAGAATTTTAACATGAGGCAGATCGCCGCAAAGATCCATCATCTGCAGGGTTTGAAGCATTTCGACCTCGTGCGCCGAGCCGCTCCAGCTGATCTGCTTAGGCATCGCCTCGTAGTCGAAAAAATACACCTCGCCGCCCTCTGCGCCGTCCGCGTCTATACAATCTACGAGCAAAATTTCATCAAATTCCGCCATCGTAGGCATCAAAAAGCTAGCCAAAGTCCCGCCGTCGATAAATCGGATCTGATCCGAGCTACTGTTCGGCACGGCTGAATTTACGGCGACGAAGTCCGAATTGATAGAATTTTGCACTGTGGAATATATAAGGGAATTCTGCGAAGTAAAATTTGAAGCGGAATTCTGCTTGGCGGAATGTTCTGAAGTAGAATTTCGGTCTAAATTTACTGCTGCGAAATTTTGCTCGGAGATAGAATTTTCATTCGCAGAATTTTGCGAGGAGTCGCGCTCTGTGGAATTTTGCGTATAATTCTGCGCCGCAAAATTCTCGCCCGACATAGAATTTTGTGCGGCGGTTTTAGGATAAAATTTATAGTTCTGCGCGAGCGCGCGGACGAAGTGCACGCCTATGCCCTCGTCCGCGTAGATGACGTTGCCGATACCCAGTACCAGCACTCTCAAGCGTGCTCTTCCTTTTTAAATTTATAACCGCTTACGATCGCATCCATTGCGCCGTCCCTGCCCTTAACGGCGTTAAAGACCGCCATATAGACGTGGATCGGCACGAAGATTATGATGATATTCATGCAAAGATGGTGAATCATTCGCACCTCGCTTAGTCCGCCCATCGCAGCTTCCAGCGGGCGCAAGAGCCCGTATAGCGCGCCGCCTAACCCTTCGTGATAGACGTGAACGTATAGAATCATTCCGGTTAGGCAGATCACGAATAGCACTAGATAAAAGCCCAGATAGGAGATGAACTGCAATGGGTTATAAACGCCGCGAAGATGCGGGTGCTCGCCCAAAAAGATATAGTATTTGATCTGGGCGATCCAGACGCGCGGGCTAAAAAAATCCTTGATGCTTAAAAGCTCTTTTCTGCTCTTTTTATCGAAGAAGAAAAGGTAGGTTTTAAAGATCGCCGCACCAATCATCGCAAAGCCGAAGATCAGATGTACGAATCTAAATTTAGCCTGCATGAAAAGCACCGGCTCGGGATTTACCTCGGGCGCGGTGAAAACAAAGGCGATGTAATATCCGGTGATCACCAAAAGCGTAATGCAAAGCGCGCGCAGCCAGTGCGTGAGTCTAAGACCGATGGAGAACTCGTATTCCGCAAATCTTTTTTTCATCGTTTATCCTTTGCTGGGATCTACCCTATAGCAGCCAAGCTCCGCCCCTTTAGCGTCCATTACGTGCACGGCGCAGGCGATGCAAGGATCGAATGAATGGATGCGGCGGATAATCTCTAGCGGCTTGGAAAGATCGGCAAGTTTAAGCCCGATCAAGCAGGATTCGTAAGCGCCCATAGCGCCGTCTTTATCCTTCGGTGTGGCGTTCCAAGTAGACGGCACGACCGCCTGCCAGTTTTTAATGACGCCCTTTTCGATCCTGCACCAGTGGCTAAGTGCGCCGCGCGGCACGTGACCGATATAGCGACCTTTGTACTCTTTAGAGTTATCGATTACATATTTTGCGCAGGTCTGCGTATCGCCGCTTTTAATGTTTGCGATTAAATTTTCTAGCGCAATCAGTCCGTTGTCGGCTACGACTTTAGCCTCGATCATACGACACGCCGTTCGTCCAAGCGTCGAAAATACCGTCTCAAGCGGCAAGCCGGCGTCTTTTAGGAATTGATCCACGACCTTTACTACGCGCTCGTTTTTCTTAGCGTAATTTACTACGATATTTGCAAGCGGTCCTACCTGAAGCGGCTTGCCGTCGTATCGCGGAGCCTTAATCCAGGTGTATTTACCCTGGGTATCGAGCACCTTCGTATGCGCTTCTTTGCCGTGCGCGTCGATGCTCTGTCCGTCCTTAAGGCCAGTATAATTCGGCTCTTGCTCGCCGTCGTAAGGATGAAGCGCCGCATCGTTTTTATACCACGCATGCGTTGCCTCCTCGGTGATCTTGTTTTCATCCAACTCCAAAACCTTGCTAATATCGCCGTCGAGTATCATGCCGCTTTGAAATAGCCATTCGTTCTTTGAAAGCTGGAATTCTTGATGAGTCCATAAATTTGCCACGCCGATATCGTTTAGCACGCTAGGCTCGTTGCCGTAAGCCTTCGCAGCCATTACGAGATCAGGATAGTAGGCGCGATTTACGAAGTCTGCGACCTCTTTAAATTTAGACATATATTCACCCAGTCTTGCAGGGCTTAGGATATCCATCACGCAGGTTACGCCACCTACGGTGAGGCTTTGCGGATGAGGCTGCTTCGCACCGAATATCGCCATCATCTGAGCCGCCGTGCGCTGAATGCGCAAACACTCAAGATAGTGCGAAAGAGCGATCAAATTTTGCTCCGGGCTAAGCTTATATGTTGGGTGGCCGAAGTAGGCGTTGGCAAAAGGTCCCAAAGCGCCCTTCTTAACAAAAGCACCCACGCGATCTTGCACCTCTTTTAGCTTATCTGCGCCGCACGCATAAGGGGTATCGCAGTATTTAAACGCCTCTTCGCTTGCTTTTTTAGGATCGGCGCTAAGCGCACTTACTACATCTACAAAATCAAGCCCGTGGAGTTGATAAAAATGCACCGGATGATCGTGCAAAAATAGCGCGTTAGCCATCAGCGTACGCGTCAGCAAGGTATTTAGCGGCGGAGTGATACCAAGGGCGTTTTCTACCGCGACGATACCCGCTTTATAATGCGAGAAGGTGCAGACGCCGCAAATTCTTTGCATAAAAAATCCCGCGTCGCGCGGATCTCTGTTTTTTACTATAGTCTCAAGCCCGCGCCATAGCGTCGAGCTACTATAAGCCTCGCGGACGACGTTTTCATCATCCACTACGACCTCTATTCTTAAATGTCCCTCTATTCTGGTTATCGGATCTATTACGATTCTTTGCGACATGATTATTCCCCTTTATCTTTCTTAAATGACGCAATCGCCGCGTGTGCGGCTACCGCAACACCCGTGATCGCTAAAATTCCGACACCTATCTTATCTGCGGTAGCATCAGCGCCGAGCCCGCCGAAAACGCTTTCGTAAAGGCGATCCGCCAAAGGCTCCTCAAAAGGTCCCATATGATCCCAAAAATCAGGTTCCGAGCAACCTATACAGCCGTGACCCGCCTGTACCGGCCAGCTAGTGTGGGAGTTGAAGCGCTCGCGCGAGCAGTTATTAAACGTATAAGGGCCCTTGCAGCCTACTTTATAAAGGCAATATCCGTCCTTTGCGCCCGCATCGCCGAAGCTTTCTACAAACTCGCCCGCGTCGAAATGCCCGCGACGCTCGCATAGATCGTGGATGCGAAGCCCGTAAGCCCATTTAGGTCGGTTATAAACGTCAAGGCTTGGAAGCGTGCCGAAAAGGATGAAATTTAGCACGTTACCGACGATATTTTTTTCGCTAGGCGGACAGCCCGGGACGTTGATGACGGGCTTATTTATGATTTTATCCAAACCTACGGAGCCGGTCGGATTCGGAGCCGCGGCTTGGATACCGCCGAAGCTCGAACAGGTGCCGATCGCAAATATCGCCGCAGCGCCTTCGGCAGCGTGCTTGCAGTGCTGAGCTCCGCTTTTGCCCTCAGGACCCACGGTTAGAAAAAATTCATTCTCGCCGCTTGGAATTCCGCCCTCTACCATCAAGATATAGCGCCCCTTGTATTTTTCGATCGCGCCCTCTAAATTTTCCTCGGCTTGCCAGCCTGCGGCAGCCATTATCGTCTCGTGGTATTCTAGGCTGATGTAATCAAATATTAGGCTGTCGATGCTAGGCGTCTCGGTGCGTAGCAAGCTCTCGCTACAGCCCGTGCACTCCGCCATATGAAGCCAGATCACAGGCAAGCGATCCGCAAGCTCCGCCGCTCGCGCCACACTCGGTGCAAATGCGGCCGGAAGCCCTAGCATCGCGGTCATCGCTCCGCTCCATTTCATAAAATCGCGGCGCGAAAAACCTTTGCTCTTAAGCCTTTCTTTTATGCTTTCCTCCGCTTTTATTCGCGGCAAACGCTCAACGGCATCAAGTCTAGCCGAAATTTGAGCTAAATCAACCATAATGTCCTCCTGAAATTTAGGATATTTTTAAATGGCATTCTATCAAAATTTAAAATTCATGCACCTTAAATTTCGTTAGATTTAATTAAAATTTTATATTTATTCGTTGTCTAATGGGTTTTAAATTTAAAAATAAAAGGCGGATTAAAATTTGCTCGGCGGGCGAAACGTTAAATTACAGCGGAGAAAGCATTAAATTTTTATGAAGCATTAAATTTTATGAAGCGTTAAAATTTACGAGACGCTGAAATTTTATCAAGAATTTTATAGTAGCGAAAAATATTTTAGGATAAAGCAGGCGTAGGTTGGATGATTTTGTGCGATACTAGCAGGCGCACTGTTTGTGTGCCGCAGCGAAGTATTTTTGCAAAATTACCCGTTAAATCTTTAGAAAATTTCCAAAGATCAGCTTACCAATCTCGTTGCATCTTGGATATTGATATTTAGTCCAAGCTGCTCGTTGCTTAGCCCAAGAGCAAGGCCTACCAGCTGAGATAAGTGGATGATCGGCTTTCTTGCTTTGGAGTTCATCGCTTCTTGGTATCGCTCCTGATAGATATCTAGCTGCATCTGGCATAGCGGACAAGGGGTAACTACGACGTCGGCACCGTGCTCGGCAGCGTCATTTACGATCTCGCTTGACATTTTAGATACCGATTTTACCGCTGGATAGCTAGCGTGAAAACCACAGCAATCAAGGCGTTTTTCAAAAGGCACGATCTGAGCACCAAGTGCGCTAACTACCGCTTCAAAGCTTTTCGGATTGGTCGAACTTTCCTTTTTAAGCTCGCGCTCCGGTCTTAATGAATGGCAGCCGTAAAATAGAGCTACTTTTAAGTTTGTTAGCGGTCTAACGACTTTAGCTTTTAACGTGTCTAAATTTTGATATAGCACCCAAAGCAGGCTCGTAATCTCGGTACTTCCCTGATACTGCATGCCGCCCTCTTTTAAAAAGGTATTGATATAGCTTTTAGCACCCTTATCCAACGCTAGCTTTGCTTTAGTTAGAGTTAGCATACAGGTGGAGCAGGTAGTTAGCAGAGGCATATTCATACCCTCGGCTAGCGCGATGTTTCTGGCATTAGCCACCAGGCTTGCCATAGGATCGACGCATTGAGCTTGACTAGCCCCGCAGCAGCTCCAGCCCTTTATCTCGTGAAGTTTAATACCCAGCACCGGAGCGATCGCTTCAAGTGAAATTTTAGATTCCTTTGCGGCTTGACTTAAAACGCAACCCGGGAAAATGCAAATTCGTTATTCATCCTCTCCTCCTTATTCTATCTCGCCGCTAGCTTGAGCTTTGCGTGCGGCCTCTATCATCTTAACGAGCCCTGCATGTCCCTCGATCTCCTCGCCGCCGAAAGCATGAAGAGGATTCATCTTGCCCGCCATCATTAAATTTGCCGCTACATCCATCTTACCCATATTTGCAAATACGCCTTCGCTTCTTAGAGCAAGCTTGATCTCGTTTAGCCTTCCGCTTCCCTCTACGATATCTAGTAAAAACGCCTCTGCGTGAGCTGGACCGCTTCCTGCGGTTAAGCCTTTTTTCATCGCTAGAGCGCGAAGTGCGGTGATGTCGCTTTGAGCGCTTATGCCTTTAGGGCAGCGATCGGCGCACTCTTGGCAGTGTACGCATAGCCATAATCCGTTTAGAACCGCAGGCTTTAGATGAGGCATAGCGTCCTTGCTTCTTGAATCAAATGCGGCGCGGTTAGCGTGCGTGAAAACAAAGGGCTGCATATAATCGCTTGCGTCCGCTCCAAGCTTATTGCATTCGCTAGCGCAACATCCGCAAAGGATACAATCCCACTGCTTTTTTACGCGCTCCATCTGCTCAGGGCTTTGCTTACAGCCCTTATCTGCGCTAAATTCTTTCTTAGGAGTAATAGTAGGTTTAATCTTTCTTAAATTTTCGATACTAGGCTCCCAATCCACTACTAGATCCGAGATCACTCGAAAATTATTTAACGCAGAGATCGTAAAACTATCGGGGTTTTCATACTCTGCAAGCAGAGCCTCCATCTTGGTATCGCAGGCAAGATATGAGTGTCCGTTTACCCTTACGGCACAGGCTCCGCATATCGCCATACGACACGCTGCGGTAAAATTTAAAGTGATGTCTAAATTTTGCTTAATAAATTGCAAAACTCCAAGCAGGGTCTTTCCTTTGATCTGCTCCAAACTAAGCTCATAGGCTTGCTTATAATTTTTGCTTCCGTCGAAGCGGTCTATGATAAATTTCATTGAGGTTTCCTTCCGTCAAGAGAGAATTCCGTAACGACGACCTCTTTGTAGCCCAAGCTTAGCTCTCCCGCGTCGTTCATCGTCACGATACTGTGCTTTAAGAAATTTTTATCGTCGCGCTTCGGATAGTCCTCTCTGGTATGCGCGCCGCGGCTTTCAAGCCTCTTTTGCGCAGCCAAACACGCACAGCGCGCAAGCAGGATTAAATTTCCAAGCTCGACGTAGTCGGTAAATGCGGTATTCATAACCGGATTTATATCTGCGACGCGCAGCTCGTCGTAGCGCGCTCTGATACTCTCTAAATTTTGCGAAAGCAGATCGAGCTTTTCGCCGGTTCTAAAGATGCCCATATTATCCCAAAGCTGCGCGCCTAACTCTTCGCGCAACTCATACATCTCGTTTGCCTTGCCCGAGCCGTTTGCGATCTGCTTAAATTTAGCCTGCCATTTTTGCACGAGCTCGCTTGCTCTTTTACCAGAGCCGAATCCCTCCTGCTTCGCGGCATAATCCGCTGCGCCTAGTCCTGCGAGTTTGCCCGTTACGACTGCGTCGGTTAAAGAATTTCCGCCCAAGCGGTTTGCGCCGTGGATCGAAATGCAAGACGCTTCGCCCGCGGTGTAAAGCCCCGAAATTTTAGTGCTCATATCGTCAAATTTTGTGACTTCGATGCCGCCCATCGAGTAGTGTGCGGTCGGACGAATCGGAATCGGTTCCTCGATTAGATCGATACCCTCAAACAAAATGGCGGTGTGTCTGATCTTAGGAAGGGCTTTTAAAATTTTATCTTTTCCGAGATGTCTTACGTCAAGTAGCACGTATGCGCCTAGCCCCTCGCCGTATCCCCTACCCTCGCGAATCTCGGTTTCGATCGCGCGAGCTACGACATCGCGCGGCGCAAGCTCCATCTTTTCGTGGTAGTTTTTCATAAAACGCTCGCCTTTATTGTTGAGCAGATATCCGCCCTCGCCGCGCGCCGCTTCGGTAATGAGCGCGCCGCCGCTTTTGATACCGGTCGGATGAAACTGCACCATCTCCGGATCGCTAAATCCAAGACCCACGCGCAGTGCAGCTGCGATACCGTCGCCGGTAGCGATATAAGGTACCGAGGTGCGGTTGTAAAACATCCTCGTATATCCGCCCGTTGCGATTACCAAGGCTTTGCAAAGCACCGGATAAAAATCGCCGGTTTGTATATTTCGAAGCACGACGCCCTCGCATTTGCCCCCAGGCGCGCTGATCTCAAGCAGCTCGTGATCGATTAAAAATTTCACGCCGTTGCTGACCGCATCGTCAAAACAGGCGTGCATCAAGATATGACCCGTCTTATCGGCGGAGTAGTTGCATCGTTTTTTAGACGCGCCGCCCATAAAGCGCTGTGCTACGCCGCCAGGAACGCCGCTTTCTTTGCCGTCCACGCCGCCGCTAGCGTTTCTGGAAAACAGCGTGCCGATGTAATCCATCTCGGCAATCGTAGGGCCCGCAAGCTCGCAAAATTTAATCGCGGCGTCCTGATCTACGAGATATGCGCCGCCCTTTACGGTGTCGTAGGCGTGAAGCTTGTATGAATCGCCGTTTGCGAAGCTCGTAACGCCGTTGATACCGCCTTCCGCCATACAGGTGGCGTTGCGCGAAGGCATCATCTTCGTAGCTACTACAACACTGAGATTTGGATTACTCTTTCTTGCCGCTACGGCTGCACGCAAACCCGCGCCTCCCGAGCCGATGATAAGTACGTCCACACTAGGAAGGCCGCCTTCGTTGCCGCCGCCTCCGCTTTTACTTTTGTCGGTATCCATGCAGCCGCTAAGGCTAAGCGCGCCGACGCTGATACAGGCCGATTTTAAGAAATCGCGTCTGTTAAAATTTGATTCGCTCATTTTCCTCTCCATTCGAGAAATTCTTAGTTTAAGTTTAAAGTTCTAAACTAAAAGCGTAATTTTAGTTTCATTTTTAACATAAGTCAAATATTATTTAGTGTATCATTTCATAAGAATTGAGTTATCAATTGGAGGGGCTAAATGAATTTGCATCGCATGGAGCTAGTATTAAAAGTAGCAGAATTCCGTAGCTTTACTAAGGCTGCCGAGGCACTTAAAATCCCGCAGCCGTCGCTATCACAGAGCATTTTATCACTGGAACGTGAGCTTGGAGCGCAGCTTTTTAACCGCACGAGTAATCCCATTTCGCTTACGCATGCGGGAAAAATTTA
Source organism: Campylobacter sp. (assembly GCF_019423325.1). Taxonomy (NCBI): domain Bacteria; kingdom Pseudomonadati; phylum Campylobacterota; class Epsilonproteobacteria; order Campylobacterales; family Campylobacteraceae; genus Campylobacter; species Campylobacter sp. The sequence goes on from NZ_JAHZBQ010000001.1 coordinate 674,991, forward strand.
TGCTAGTAAAGCCAAAGTCATTTTTGATGCCATAAACGACCTAAAAAACGATATCTCTGAAATAAGCGGCGTAAAAAATGATAAAATTCGCATCGGTTTTTCGCAAAACGGCTATAATCTACTGCCGTCGCTACTGCCGATGTTTTGCAAGAAATTTAAGGATTCGGATCTGCAAATTACGCAATTTTCTTCTGCGCTTAGCATTCGCGAAATGCTACTTCAAGGTGATCTTGATGTCGGTATGCTGATACTGCCCATCGTTATGAGCGGGCTTGACGGGGTTAAAATTCTAACGCAAAAAACCTATGTCGCTCTAAGCTCCACCCATCCGCTCTCGCTTGAGTTTAAAAACGAATCTGTTCCCAAAATTGACATTTCGCGCTTAAAAGAGGAAAGATTCATCCTGCCTAATCAAAGCCTAAGAAGCGCCGAGCAGATAGATGCATTCTTTTTTGCCGCAGGCTTTGCGCCGAAAGTGCTGTGCCGTACGGAGACCTTTGATATCGCCAATGCTATCGTCGCAAGCGGCGCAGGAGCGTGCTTTAGCATACCGCAGATGATAAAAGAGGATAAAGCAGGCAGGATTAAGCTCTTTGACGTAGGTGCACGTGAGCTCGATAAAACGCTGATAATCGCCTACAAAAAAGGCAAACGTCTAAACCATCTAGCGCAGGCATTTATCAAAACTGCACGTAAAATTTCTAATGAAATTTAACGCAACGATAAATGATAGATTGAGTTTTTGCAGCACTTTGTCTCTCTTTTAGCTTTTGCACAAAAATTTTTGGAGCGGATTTCGCTCAAGTTTAGGTAAAATTTCAAACTAAGCTTAAATTAGAATTTTGCCAATAAAATTTTTTATTGCTAAAATTTCACTCACAATTTACGACGAAATTTAGTGCGAAATTCTAATTTTTCACTCCATTTAAAATATCCAAATCCTTGTTATACACCTTGGTATCTACTTCAAAAATTCCAAGCAGCGTGTGAAAAAGATTATCGTGCGAAAAAGCGTCGTCCTTATGCGATTTAAGTGCGCTTAGATCGTATCTTTCGCGCATTTTTCCCTCACCTAGCCAAACGATCGCACCGATATGCTTTTGCGCCTCGGGAGCGAAAAGATAGGGCATGCCGTGCAGATAAACGCCGCCCTCGCCGAGGCTCTCGCCGTGATCGCTCATATAGATCATCGCCGTTTCGTGCGTCTTAGAATATGGTTTTAAAAATTCTACAACCTTGCTTAAAAAATAATCCGTGTATAAAATCGCGTTATCGTAGGCATTTGAAATTTCTTGCTGCGAGCAGTTTTCAAGCTCGTTATCGCGGCAAACGGGGCTAAATTTTTCAAATTCTTTCTTATAGCGCTTAAAATACGCAGGCCCGTGATTGCCCATCTGATGCAGCACGATTAATACGTCTTTGCCCGCGCTTTCGGCGATAAATTTATCAAGCCCCGCAAGCATCCCCTCATCCCTGCACTCCACATCGCAGATCGGATTATTTTGCGGAATTTTAAAATCCTGATATTTTACGCGCAGCGCCACACCTTTGGAATCGGAATTGTTATCACGCCACAAAATTGCCATGTCATCAGCGCGGTTTAGTATGTCTAATACGTTTTGCTCCTCTGCAGCCTTTTCGACGCTAAATTCATCGCGATTTAGCAGCGAAAACATGCACGGCACGCTTTGCGCCGTCGAAGTGCCGCAAGAATGGGTATTACTTAGGCTTACGACGCCCTGCTCTTTAGCTAGTAGCGGATTAGTATCTCGCTCGTAGCCGTTTAGCGAAAATCTATCCGCTCTCGCCGCTTCGCCCACGACTACGACGACGAGCTTTTTTGAGCTTGTGGAATTTTCATCGATATGCGCGTCCGTAGCGATTTGCATCAGAGGCTGCGAGCCCTGCTTTTTAGATTTTGCGACAAATTTAACGCCGCTGTAGATCCAATATCCGGGATTTGCGTAGCTGCGTAAAATTTTATGCTCTCTAAAAAACGACGCGTAGTATTTGCTAAATCCAAAAAGTAGCGCCGCGATGATTATTATGCAAATGCCCGCCGCTTTGAGCTTAGCTAAAATTTCAAATTTAAGCGGACGGTAGCTAACGCGCGCGCGAGCAATCAGCACGCAGGGCAAAATACCCAACACCAGCACATAAATCGCTAGTCTCGGGCTAAAAAGATCCGCTGACTCGGCAAAGTTCGTCTGGGCTGCGTTACGGATCATCTCCGAATCGATTACGACGTTATAGCTATCCATGAAATACGCCGTAAACGACGAAATAAAAAAGCATATCATCAAAATCGGCTTGGTCGTATAGCGCGAGCTAAAAATCGTAAAAAATAGCGTCAAAAAAGCGATCAAAGCTGCCATGTCGCAGACAAAATAGATAAAATTTAGCCCTGAAATTCCGTAGGCATTTATGATATTTTTGAAAAACGAGAAGTTAAAAAATGCCACAAAAGCAAGCGAGCTTAGAAAAATAAGCTTCTGCTGCGACGGATTTTTGAAAAAACTAGGCACGAAGCGTTCCTTGAGATAAAATTTCAAGTTGAAATTTTACGGCGTTTTGGTAAATGCTCGGAAATTCCGCGCTTCGTATCTCACAAATCGCAGCAAAATTTTTGTGAAATTTTAAAATTCCGCGCGTATTCATCTTAGCTTCATCTTGGAATTTTAAAATTGCGCCATCCAAAATAAAATTTGGAAATAAAATCAAAAGAATTAAAGATGAAAAATCTTAAAGCTTTAGGCGCGCTCGCCGCTACATTCGCCCTTGCGGGCGCATTAAACGCAGGAAACTTTAGTGAAAAAAACGCTAAAGTTTCATTCGATCAAGCGATAGGGATCGCACAGCAAAACTTTGGTGACGCGACTATAAAAAGCGTAGAAATCGACGATGAGCACGGAAGGCTCGTCTATGAGATCGAGTCATATAAAGAAGGTAGCGAAAACGAGATCAAAATCGACGCTCAAAGCGGCGAAATTTTAAAGACTCAAACGCAAAAGAAGCTAAAGCCTAGTAAAATTGATTATTCGCAGGTCAAAATCAGTGCCGCAGACGCTCGCGCCAAAGCACTTAGCGCAAACGCCGGCTGGGATTTTCGCAAGGTCGATTTAGAAAGTAACGGTGGTAAGCCCGCATACGAAGTGAAACTGCGCCAGGGCATGAGCAAAAAAGAGGTGCTAATCGACGCTGCTACGGGCGAGCAGATCTTGCAGCGTCAAAAATAAGCAAAGGCGTGAGATGAAAAGGTAGAGTGGACAACTCCGCCCAAACTAGTGAGGCTTTGAACGCTATGGATTTTAGCATAAACGAAAACGTTGACTATGGTGCCCAAAATGCAGACATGGCTAAAAATTTAGATGAAAATGCGTAGGATTTTTCGGCAAATTTAGCAAGCGAAACGAGCGAGCGGAATCCCGCGCCCTGCAAGCAAAATTCTAAAGATTTTTCCAGCATGAATGTTGCGAAAATCAAAAAAATTCTTCGGAAGCGAAAGATTATAAGGACGAGTGGAATTCTTCGCAGACGCAAGACTTATCAAGTGCACGAAATTTCGCTAGCGAGCAAAATTTCGCCGATACACAAAATTTTTCTGATACAAGTAATTTCGCAAGCGCGCGAGATTCTGCCAGCGCAGCAAACTGCGCGGAGGTTTGTAATTCTTGCAAGCCAGTGCTTTGCAGCCGCTGCAAACGCGAAATCGCTAAGCAAAATTTCAAGCTTGGCTGCGTAGGATTTGGGCTTTTTGCGCTAAATATCGCAGCAGGCGCACTAAATTTTTTAGGGCGGTTAGGAAGCGTAGCGGATAAAAAGGCAAGCGAGATTAGAGCTAGGCAAAAGGCGTCTGCGAATTAACGGGGCTTCAACGCTACTGAAATTTAGCGGTGCTTAAAAGCGAGCGGGTTTACACATCCAAGGCGCCGCAAAATTTATGCGTTTTTGGCTAAAATGGCGGATTAGAATTAGCAAAATTTTAAAGGAACGCTTTGAAAATTTTACTTGTCGAGGATGAAAAAGATCTAAATCAAATCATCGCAAAATGTCTGAAAAAGGACGGCTACAGCGTAGATTGCGCCTTTTGCGGCAAGGAAGCGCTAGAGTTTTTGGATGTCGCAAAATATGACGCTATCGTGCTTGATGCGATGATGCCTGTGATGGACGGCTTTGAGTTTTTGAAGGCGGCACGGGCGCGCAGACTGGGCACGCCGGTTTTATTTTTAACTGCGCGGGACGCCAAAGAAGATATCATCGCAGGGCTTGATCTGGGCGCAGACGATTATATGGTTAAGCCCTTTGATTTTCGTGAGCTTTTGGCGCGACTTCGCGCAATTATCAGGCGCAAAAACGCTACTGCGGATAACGAAATTATCATAAGGCAAGTGCGCCTAAATCTAAGTAAAAAATCGGTCGTCTGCGCGGGCGAGGTAGTGGAGCTAACGGGTAAGGAATATAGAATTTTAAAGCTTTTGATGCTAAATCGCGGTGCGATTTTAAGCCGAGAACAAATCGGTGAGAGCATTTGGGATTTTGGCGACGAAACAAGCTCAAATGTTATCGATGTTTTAATCAAAAATATCCGCAAAAAGCTAGGCGAGCACGGCGATATAATAGAAACGAAGCGAGGGCTTGGCTATGTCGTGGCAAAATAGCAAGATTTGGATTAAAATTTCGGCGATTGCGAAGCAGATTTTTGCCGCTACGGCGCTTTTCATATTAAAATTCGTGCGAAATTTTAAACAGAATTTTACGCATAATTTTGCGTGTTTAAAGAAAAGCCGCAAGAAAAATCCCACGCAAAATATCGAGTTAAACCGGGCGCTAAATTCTACTCAAAGCCAGGCGTCAAATTTTAAACGGAATTCCACGCAAAATACGGCATCAAATTTTGCGCCGAATTTTGCTGCTACAAGCGCAACGCCTGATCTAGCGCAAAATTCTAATAGCGTCCTCGCGCAAAGTCATGAACAAAATTTCGTGTCTAAAATCACAATACAAAATTTTGCTCAAGTCTTATCTAGAGTATTTACAACCGCTAAAGAGAATTTTAGCTCGCGCGCGCTACCTATCAGCCTGCGCGTGACGCTTTATTACAGCGTATTTATTTTGGCGCTTGCAGGCGCTATTATCGGCATTTGCGGCTATATTTTAGACGAAGTATCAGGAAGCTCCGTCAGCCAAAAAAAGCTTGCTCACCTAGTGCAAAAAGCCGCGCGCGAGGGAAAATTTAAAAGCTTTGATGACGGTGTATTTTTCTACGAGCATGACGGGAAAGGCGGCGTGATCGCAGGGTTTGTGCCTAAAGGCTTCGAGCCTGCGATGCCGCTCTCTCCTCAAGGCGCGCGCGAGGCGGAGCTTGACGACGATGAGTTTTTCTATTATGACGCGCAGATTAAAGGACGCAGCGCATGGATACGCGGCGTCATCGCAGTTAGCGAGTTTGAGCTTGCGATGAAGCGTGTGATGCTGATCGCTCTTATCCTATCGCCGCTATTTGTGGTGCTCGTCATCTACGGCGGCTACGCGATCATAAAAAGAGCGTTTAAGCCCGTGCGCACTATGTCGCGTACAGCTAGCGAGATCGGAGCTAGCGGCGATTTTACGCGACGAATAGAACTACCGCGAGGCAAGGATGAGCTAAGCGCGCTCGCGGCTACGTTTAATGAAATGCTAGTATCACTGCAAAGCGCGTTTGAGCGCGAGCGGCAGCTAAGCGCCGACCTTTCGCATGAGCTGCGTACGCCCGCTGCCATCATACTGGCTCAAAGCGACTACGCCCTAGCCTACGAGCAAGACGCGAGCGAGGCGAAGGAGAGTTTCGCCGTCATAAACAATCAAGCGCGTAAAATTTCGGCGCTAATAGAGCAGATTTTAGAGCTTGCCCGCTTGCAGCGCGGCGCGCGTTTGGTACCCGTAAGCTTAAGTAAAATCGCAAACGAGTGCGCGCAAGACTTTCAACTTTTGTGCGCACAAAAAGGGCTAAGCTTTAGCTCGCAGATAGCCGAGGGTGCGCGCGTAAACGGCGATGAGCTGTTTTTGATCAGGCTAATTAATAATCTTTTAAGCAATGCTTTAAAATTTACGCACAGCAGCGTCGTTTTAGAGCTTTGCGTCAGTGCAGACGCGTGCGAACTTAGCATAAGCGACGATGGAGAGGGCATCGAGCCTGCTTTACAAACTAAAATTTGGGACAAGCTCTATCAAATAGAGCGTTCCAGAAATCGCGAGCAAAATAGTGGCGCGGGGCTCGGACTAGCCATCGCCTCACAAATCGCAAAGATCCATGGCGCGCAGATTTCACTACGTAGCGAAGTAGGACGCGGAAGCAAATTTAGCGTAAAGCTTAAGAAGGTTTAGGCGGTTTTTTGGGCTTGGCGGCGTAAAGAAATGCTGGGCGGCGAAATTCTTAAAATTTTATCGCCTATTGTTGCTTAAAATTTAACGACTATAGCCGTATATAGGGGTGATGGTGTAATTTTAAAATTAGGCCGGCGTCACCAATAATATCGGATGATTTTTGTGATAGTCGTGCGCTTTTAAATTTAAATGGGCCAAATTTTAAAATTTAGTTTTACCGCGAAATTCCGTGGCGAATTAATAAGGCAAGGCGCGGCATTTTGCCCTTGGGCGAAGTGATAAGGCAAGCGCTTTAAAGCTTAAGTGGGCCGGCGCGGGTAATTTAAGAATTTTGAGGTATGCGGCAAAATAAGCCTTCGCTGAAATTTCACGGCGCAGTATTACAGGATAAACCTTTGCTAAAATTCTAAGATGCCACATTCGGCTCTAGAGAATTTAAATTTAGGAGTATCTAGCGACCGAGTAAAATTTAAATACGGAGCAAAAAAGACGGACTGAGATTTAAGGCCCGCTTACATAAGCGAAATTTTGTCTTTTTGCCCGCTTCGTCCTCGTAGCTTACGGCGATATAGCCGTTTGCCTTACCTCCTGCTACGCAAGGCAGCCCCGTCGTTTATCAGTAGGACAATGTCACTCTCGTCGTTCTCGTAGTCGTCGTAGCGGGTGCTATAGCCAAATTTTACGCGGATCTTGCACAGCGGTAGATTAAATTTCACGAGCTCGCGGCGGGCTACTTTTTTCTGCGCCATATTCGTTGCAAGACATCGCGCTTTAGCCGTACGCAGTGCTATCAAAAATTAAAATTTCCTCGCCCGTTTTTACGCATTTGATTGCGAACTTGTGAGGCATGAGCTCGTCCTCATAAGTCTGCGGCGATGGACTTTTCTAAATTTTTCGCCCTGCCTAGGATCGTTATGGCTCTGCGCTCGCATATATTTACGCACCTGTAGCAAAGCGTGCACTCATCGCCGAATTGCGCCTTTTTGCAAGCGAGCTTTATGTTTCGCATCGGGCAGGGTTTGACACAAGCCCCGCATCCGCTGCATCGCGATGGATCAAGGCTCGGCTTGCGCTTAGCAAAGGGGCCTTTATCCCAAATTTTCATCCAAAGTCGCTGCCCTAAAAGCCCTGCGATACGACAAAGCGCGCCTAGCCCCTCTTGCGGCGGATGATTTGCGCTAAGCGCCTCCGCAACGCGTCTGACTTTAGCGTCCGCCTCTTTGATTATGCGCTCGTTTTTCGCTCGCGAGTAGCCAAAAATCGCCACGTCGAGGATGAACGCCGGCATTTTAATATGAGCGCCGCCCGTTATGTTTGCACCGAATTGTTTTAAAACTCTAGCCGCGCACCCTGCTCCGTCGCCGCTGAAAATCTCCATCGTAGCGAGGATGAATACGTTTTTGCCGCTAAAGCTTGCGCCGTTTCGGTAGAGGAAGTCGCGCATGATACGCGGCAGGTCGCTAAAATAGACGGGATACGCCAAAATAATGTCATTGTGGCATTTTAAAAGCTCGCCGCAGGCCTCGCTCTCGATCGAGACGCAGACGCCGCCAAGATGAGCGATGAGCCTACCCGCGCAATGCTTCGTGTTGCCCGTGGCGCTAAAATAGATCGCTATCATGCACGTCTCCTAAACTATGCGAATTTCGGTGAAATTTAACCCTTACCGAATGGATAAAATTTTATGCACCTTTTGCATAAAATTTTAAAATTTAGACGTGACGGCGAAATTTAAATATGCCGTCGCACCCTAAAAAAGCAAAATCAATTCAGATATTTTCTGCCGCCACCATTCCAAAAACCATACAATCAGCCATGCTCATAGTACCGAGCCTACTTGCGCCGTGAACGCCACCGGTGATTTCGCCCGCTGCATATAGCCCTGCGATCGGCTCGCCGCTAGCTGCGTCGATAACCTGAGCTTTGGTATTGATCTGCACGCCGCCCATGCAGTAAAGAATTTTCGGGCTTGTTTGGCACGCATAAAATGGAGCTTTTGATACGTCGATACCGCCTACATCGGCTTTTGTCAAAGGCTTGCCAAACTCCGGGTCACTTCCTGCTTTGACATAGCCGTTAAAATCCGCGACGGTTTTTAAAAACGGCTCCAGCGGAATTTTATAAAATTTTGCAAGCTCTTCCAAGGTATTAAATTTTTTAATTGAGCCTGCTTCTACGCCTTTTGACGTATAGACCGGATTATTTGCATCAACTGCGGCTTGATCGCAGATATTTACGGGATAGTTGTCGTTATTTTCGCTCTCCGCCATGCATTTAAAGATCGCTTCGGTTTTGATCTTGCGCCCGGCGTGCTCGTTCATAAAGCGTTTGCCCGTCTTTGGATCGACGGTTAGACCATAGTCGTTAGCGCAGTGATTTGAAAATAGCGCAGAAGTACCAAATCCCTTCTCGCTAGGATTAGTATAAGGATTTAGTTGAATCCAGCTGAGTTGCAAAGGATTCGCACCTAGCTTCATCGCCGCGATAAGCGCACCTGCGGTAGCGCCTGGTTGGCTTACGGTTTCGATATTGTCTTTTAGATACGGCACCTGCTGCGCGCGAAACCATTTATCCGAACTGTATCCGCCCGCAGCCAAAATGACACCATCTTTGGCTTTAAAAAATTTTACTTCGCCACTTTTGTTTTCCCTATCATCGCTAGCAAGCTGCGGATCGAACTTATATTCTTCGCGACACTTCACGCCTACGACGCGACCGCTGTCGTCCACGACAAAATCATCAAATTTAGTACGCTTCTTGATTACAGCATTTGCATTTTCCTCGATTGCCTTATGCATCGGCTGGATGTAGCCCGAGCCGCTAGCATTTTTGGCCTGTACGGCGCGCTTTAGCGAGTGTCCGCTAGCAGATATCACCTTGCCCGAAAACTCCACTCCGATGCTTTTTAGGTATTCAAAAGCATCGCCTGCGCGGTCGTAGATGACGCCTAGCAAATCTACGTGATTTAAATTTAGCCCGTCTTTTAGGCAATCTGCGATGAAAGCCTCCTTACTATCCGTGATGCCCGCGGCTTTTTGGAATTCATTATTTGGCACCGCCATATTACCGGCGTTAATGACGGAATTGCCGCCCGCACGGCCCATCTTTTCGATCATAAGCACTTTTTTACCGCGCTTAAGAGCCTGAAGTGTCGCCATCGAGCCTGCAAAACCGCTACCGATAACAACAACATCGTATTCTTCGTCAAATTTTACGTCTTTGGTGTTTTGCGTTGCACTCGCACTGCTTGCAGCTAAAGCCAGAGCTCCCGCCGCGCCGATTTTCATAAAATTTCGTCTTGAAATTTCTTGCATTTTTTGCTCCTTGCGTTGAAATTTTATAGATTATACACCCACGTAGCGAAATTTAAAATTTAACGTAAAGACTTAGTGATAGAATTTTAAAAATTTAGAAAAGAAAATTTTAAAAGCGCAAATTTAAAGCGAATAAATTCCGCTCCGCTAGCCGGAGTCTAGGCGTAAATTTTAAAATTTACGGCGCACGGATTTGCTCGCCGCCTGTGCGAAATTTTGCCGCCGCTATAAAATTTTAAAGTGCGCGGTATTCAAATTTAAAACTCGCGCCGCGGAATTTTAAGCGCTTTAAATTTTAAAATATTTTAAAATTCCGCGGCACGCTTTGCGGCTCTACTTCTAAATTTTAAAGGCGCACATAGTATTTCGGCGCAAAGCACGCACCGCTACTTCGCGCCGAAATTTAATAAAGCGCGCGTTTGCAACCACTTCGCGCCGAAATTTTGCAGGTGCTAAATTTAAGCCCCGATTGTTTCGCCAGCGATCATTCCAAAAACCATACAATCAAGAATCGCGTAGGTTCCGAGCCTACTCGCACCGTGCACGCCGCCGGTTACCTCGCCCGCAGCCCAAAGCCCTGGGATCGGCTCGTGAGTAAGGCTAGAGATTACCTGAGCTTTGGTGTTGATCTCGAGCCCTCCCATCGTGTGGTGCACCTTCGGCATCGTGCGGCTTGCGTAAAACGGCGGCTTGGAAACGTCGATGCCGTCTAGCTTATCTACCACTTTGCCGAATTCTGGGTCTTTGCCCGCTTTGACGTAAGAGTTATAATCCGCGACGGTCTTTAAAAACGGCTCCAGCGGCAAGTTATAAGCCTTCGCAAGCTCCTCTAGCGTATCGAATTTCTTCACGACGCCCGCTTCCAGCGGCCTTGATGTATAGACCGGGTTTCGTGCGGCGACGGCTTGAGAGTCGCAGACGTTTACCGGATAGTTGTCGTTTTTCTCGCTCTCGCCGATGACCTTAAAGCAAGCATCCGCCTTAATCTTGCGCCCTGCGTGCTCGTCCATAAAGCGTTTGCCGGTCTTTGGATCGACGGTTAGACCGTAGGTGTTGCAGCAGTGGTTGGTGAAATTTACTGCGGCGCCGAAGCCCTTTTCGTCGGGCGAGCAATACGGAAGGAACTGAATCCATGACGTTAAAAGGGTAAATGCGCCGATTCCGTTTGCCGCTAGCATCGCTCCTGCCGAGCTTCCCGGATGGTTGGTGCTGTCTATGCTAGGCACTACGCGCGGATCTTGGATCTGGCGGTACCATAGATCGCGTCCGTATCCGCCCGAGGCTAGCAAAACGCCGTCTTTAGCTTTGTAGCTCTTTTTCTCGCCGCTTTTGTTTTCCAGATCGTCGCTAAAGAGTTTCGGATCAAATTTATACTCCTCGCGAGCTTCTACACCCACGACGCGGCCGCTGTCGTCCACAATAAAATCGTCAAATTTCGTGCGAGTTTTGATCGTGACGTTAGGATCGTTTTGAAGTTTACCCATCATCGGTTGGATATAACCCGAACCCGAGCCGTTGGTCGATTGCAAGCTTCTTGCGACGCTGTGGCCGCTTTCAAAGATCAACTTATCGCTAAACTCCGCTCCGCAGCCTACCAAAAGATCCACCGCATCGTTGCTGCGATCGAACATCACGCCCAAAAGATCGGTATGGTTAAGCCCGAGCCCGTCTTTTACGGCATCAGCGATAAAAAGCTCCTTGCTGTCTTTGATGCCCTGCGCTACTTGAAATTTATTCATCGGAGCGGCCATATTTCCGCCGTTGATGACGGAATTTCCGCCCGCGCGACCCATTTTTTCAAGCACTAGCACCTTTTTGCCGCGCCCGCTGGCTTTAATCGCCGCGGCAAGTCCCGCAAAACCGGTGCCGATGATGACGATGTCGTATTCCTCGTCAAATTTGATGTCCTTGGCGTTTTGTGCCGCGCACGCGCTACTAGCTCCCAGCGCAAGCGCCCCCGCACCCACCGCGCTGATTTTTAAAAAACTACGTCTTGATACGTCTTGCATTTGCAACTCCTTTAATTGAAAGTGTATATTTAAAAGAAATGATAACTCGAATTTAAATGTAAGTCAAATAGAATAACTTTATAAATAGATAGTAAAAAGCTATGAAATTTAGGGATTAATATAAAATTTGAAAATTCGGCGGGCGAGCGGAATTAAAATTTTAAAATTTTATCAGGCGCTCGTTTGCAAAATGCTTGTGAACGCAAAAGCGCACTCGGCACGAAAATAGCAATGAATGCAAAATTCGCGCCGAGCTTTAAAGCCGCTACGCCTTAGCGAGCGACTTTAAATTTAAGCGTTTGCAGATCGTAGTTATTTACTCGCTCGTATTGCATATCCTCGATAGAGATCGCAGGAAGCGCGCACGAGCCCGACATGATCACGTTTATCGGCGTGTAGATGACGCCGGTACTATTATGGCCCTCTTGCGGATCGTAGTAAAAATAACCGCTTTTCGGGAAGTGAAGTACTCGGTCGTACAGATACTCCGTATGCTCGATCGCTACGCTATCCACAAAGCCTTCCGGGCGAGCCTGTGCGGCCGAGCCCAGGCGCTCATTTACCGCCTCAAAGCAGCTAGGCATCGCCTCGTCGATTGCGAAATTATACAGATAATGATTCGCTCGCCAGCTGATCTTAGAGTAAATTTTCTGCCCTACTTTGAGTTTGTTTAGATCGACGATGTTGCCGCGAGCATCGAGAAACTCGCGATAAATTTCAACCTTCTTATCTCGGTCGTTATCAAACGGTCTATTTATGCTAAGCGGATTGTGTTTGACCGCAGCGCTTTCATATCCAAATCCCAGCACCGTAAAAAACAGCTCGCCGTTGCCGCTCATCGGCGTAAATTCTATCGAGCCGTCTTTAACCGCAAGCTTGGTATCCAGCGGCGAATTAAAATTTTTCGTCTCGCCGTCGTATTTCAAAGCAAAGCTAATATCTTTTTTCGCGTCCTTAAAATACGCATCAAATCCGCGTATAACGCTCGCTCTCTCCTGCGTATTGTCCGCATCTTTTAGGTTGCGCACGAGCGCGATAGCCGCCTTGCTTGTGCTATCGTCTTTGATGCCCGCCTTGCCGAATGCGTAGAGCTTAAAGGCGGCGTCTCTTATGTCGCTAGCAAACGTCAAGCCCGCTCCATCTTCGGCGTAATCATAATCCATTTGGTTTATTTTTTCACGCATGAAGTTAAACTCGGTCGTCATATTGTGCTTTTTAAGTATCGCAGCCATAGCGATGCGAGCCATCGGCGAGTTGTCATAAAGGCCGTTGTCGTAAATGAAATTTATCTCATCGTCATCCAGCTTGCCGTATTGATCTAGCACGAAATCCGCATATACTCGAAGCGTCGCTTGATCTTCGTAGTCTGATTTTAAGGCGCTAAATATCAGCGATCTTTGCTTATTGCTAAGGAATTTATAGCGCGCGTCAAGCTCTAGTAAAACGTCGCTTGCGTAAATCGAAGCGTAGTAATTAGTAACGCCGTGAGCACTCCAGTAGCCGAAACTACCGCTAGGTTTGAGGCGAGATAAAATTCTACTTGCATACTCGTTTACGCGGTTGGTTAAGGTTTTATTGGAGTCTTTGCGTGCGACATAATCAACCGCTACCATCTTTGAAGTAAGCTGCTCGGTGCAGCCGTAAGGATAGAGATATAACTCGTCCGCTAGGCTAAAAGCATTAGGCGTAGCGCTGATGTGAGTATAAATTTCTTTATAGCTCGGATCGATTTTGAGCGTTACCGGCTTATCGCCATAGCTTACGTGAAATAGCTTCGAGCGCGGGAACTGGCTGATTATGTCAAATTCCACGTCGTTGCTAAATTTCTGCCCGTTTGCGTCAAGATCAAATTTAATATTTGCATCCGCAATATCAAGTGCGCTTGCGGTGAAGTTCGTATGCTTGACCTCAAGCGGTTTGAGCGTGAAATTTGCCTCACCGCCGCTTATAGCGACCGAAGGAGATGAGCTGATTTTTAAGACCGCCTTTTGCTCCTTATCAGTGGTGTTGATGAGCGTTAGCGGCACAGAAATTTCATCGCCGCGCACCATATAGGCTAGATCGGCGGGCTTTATGATCACGTCGTCTCGGACCTTGGCTTCGATGTTTGCCGAGCCGATCGTAGCCGCCTCTCCGATAGCCATGGCGCTTAGTCGGATCGTGGAGTTAAAATTTTTCGGCATCGCAAGCTCAAATTTCGCCTCGCCGTTTGCATCCGCTTTTGCGATCAGCATTTTGATAAATTTTTTCTGCTTTTTGTTTTCGACCGGGCTTAAATTCCGTTTAGCTTTCGCCATCACGCCGTCGCCGCCGAAGCTTAGCTCTTTTGCAGTAGTTTGATACACGCTAAGATCGTCGTAAATGTCAAAGTACCGCAGCGCAAAATACGCGCTAACGTCAAACGCCTTAAATGCATCAAGCTCCTCTTGTGAGACGATATCTAAAATTCCAAGATCGACTGCGTAGAGCACCACTTTGGAATTTGGCTCGCTTTTTACGCTGATCTGCGCGTTTTGCCCGTTTTTGTAGCTTTTCTCGGCTAGGATTTGCACGTTAGCCTTGTGCGAGCTCGCATCTAGCGCCACCGGCACGTTTGCATAGGCTCTAAGCGGCATCGCAGCGGGTGTCGCGGCGCGCGCGATTACAGCGTTGATGTGTCCTCCGACGAAATTATCCGGCACGCTAAGCTCAAATTCCGCGCTACCGCCTTTTATGGATAGAATTTTATAGTCGTAAACCTGCTCGCCTACGAGCGAGATATTTAGCACGCCGCTTTCTACCGGCGAATTGATGACGCCTTTAATTTTATCTCCGGCTTTAACCTTGTCGCTTGCGAGTTTGATTTTAGCGCTTTGCACGTCTTTGGCGTTTACCCGTCCATAATATCCCCAGCCGCTTACATCCACGCGCACGCCAGCACTTGCGCCGCTTGAGTAATCGTTTGCGACGATTAGATAATTGCCGCCGTTTTGGAATTTATACTCAAACTCGCGCGCATCGGTGCTAACGGCGCTTACGAGATTAAAGCTTTCTTGCTCGACGTATCTGTTGCCGTCATAAACGTAAGTAAAATCGTCGCGGTAAATTTCAACGTCGATCTTGCCTTTGACGTCGGTTTTGGTTTTGGAATCTAGCAGCGCAAAGCCGAATTTTACGCTATCGCCGCTTGATATGAAATCCTTGCTCGCGCGAATTCCTACGATACGATCATAAGGCAGATAGCTCAGGCTGCGATATGCACTTACGTTTTTACCCTCCTCGGTTACGCTGAAATTTAGTAGAATATTTATGGCGTTAGAGACATTAAGATCAGCTGCTGCCGGCGAGAGTGCAAGCTCCTTTTTACCGGCGGGGCTTAGCGTAAATTCTGCCCTACGAAGCTGCGTAGCGCCCTTTTTCTTTAAGCGATCGTTTAGAAACGAAAAGCCCTCGTAGCCTTTAATTTTTAGCTCTTTTTCATAGGCGTTTGCTTCTAGCGAGCCTTTCAAATCTCCAGCTGGCGCGCCTGCAAGATAGTTTGAGCTTAGCTTTAAAGTTATGATTTCATCCGCGCCATATTCGTCTTTAGCAGTTAAAATTTCATTTTTAATGCGGTTTGGGAGGAAATTTTCTACGCTAAAGCTTTTAGAAGCGATGATTTTATCCTCATAGATGAGATCTAGGCGGTAAGTGCCGCTTTTCTCGCCCATCAGCTCATCGATTTTAACGCTGCCGAACTCATCGGTGTTTTGCGCGCGCGTGATGACCACAGTGCCGCTAGGATCGTAAATTTTAAATTTAATCGGCGTATTTTTTAAAGAGCTAAAATCGCGATTTTTCATCACGATCGTGCCTAAAAGCCGCTCATTCGGGCTTATCAGCTCGCTTGCGAGATAAACAAACGGACGCTTTGCAGTAATCGTTTTCTCGACGCTTGCTACGGCGTTATTAAATAGCACGAACGCATGCTCATCGCCTTTACTAATCTCGATAGAGCGCGGGTTTTTGGCTAGAATTTCCATATTTTCTAATCGCAAAATTCCATCTCCGTCCGTTTTATCCTCTACGATTAGCTCATTTTTATCGCTGTAAATTTTAACCTTCGCTCTGCTTAGCTCCTCGCCATTACTAAGCCTAGAAGTATAAATTAGCGCACCGCGCTCAAGCAGCACCACTTGAGCCGTAATGTCGCTAAGATAGGCTACGCGCGAAACCTCTTGCATCTTTTCGCCCACTTTGTAAAACGCCGTGATTTTATAAATTCCATCCTCGTAGCCTTTAAAATCCATCGCGATTTTATGTTCCGCAACGGCGTTTTTAGCGCCTCCTATATCAAAGCTCTTAACCGCGATCTCGCTAGCTAACCCACCTACACTATCTTCGTTGCTTTCAAAGTTTAAAAAATACCTAAAATTTTGCTCAGGGACTTTGGCAATCGAAATTTTAACCTCATTTACGTTTGAACTTTTAAAAGCTAACGAAGCGGATTTTGGGATAAAATTTTTCTCGTCGCTAAAGGCTACGAAAGGCAGCCTGTCGCCCATTTTTACGCTTTGTTTTATCTCGTCACGCAAAATATATGAGCTATCTCCGAAGCCCTTTAGCAGCCTGATCTCGTAGCTTTTATTCGGCATAAACTCGTCGCTTACTATATCTGCATAGTAGTAACATGAAGGATCGTCGCTTCCGCCATCCTCTTCATCTTCGTCATAATAATAATATCGCGGCTGAGTGAGGCTAAATTTACTCACGCCTGCGATTCTTACGTATTTGGCGGACAGCTCGTCCATATAGTTAGGAAAACACACTCTAGCCGCGAGCGAGCCGTCTTTTAGAGCCGCAGGGCGGATCTGCACGCCACTTAAATTTGAAGCGTTAATGCTATCATTAAAAGGCTCCTCGTCCGTGCGCAGCTCCACCGGATTTTGCAGCTTTGCGCCCGCTTTTGAGGTGAGGGATTCTATTTGCAATACGACGTTTTGCGCCTTAGGATCGAAGCTGAATAAAAAATTCCTATCATCGTGCGAGCTAAGCTCGTAGGATATGTCGTTTTGGGCTAAATTCTGCGCGCGGTAAATTCTAGTCGCTTGCTGTAGTGCGTCCTTGCTAACCGCATCGTTAAATTTAATTGCCACTAACCCCGGACGCAGAAGCGCAATATGCTCGGTGCTAAAAGGCTCTGTCTCGAACTCAAAGCGCACCCCGCGCGCCTCGCACGAATAATTAACCCCGGCGCTAAGCATCGGCTTTGGATAAAGCCTGATTGAGCTTTCACTCACGCTTTCGTAGATGCCCGTGATTTTGGGAGTGCATTTTAAGATCTGCTTTTGCGTGACGCTAAATCCACTGCCGTCCACCCCGCTAATCTCGTAAGCCCCGCTAGCGTATTTGATCTCTACGCCCGCGGCAAAGCTAGCCAAAGCGCAAAATAGCGCTGCGCTTAGTAGTTTTGTCTTCATAAAATTCCTTTGCAAAAATTTTACGAAATTATATACAAATTAACCTTTTATTTTCTTTCATTTACTCTAAAATTTGCTTTAGCGAAATTTGCATTTTCGTCCAAGCAGCCAAGCTCGAAATCCCCTGCTCCAAGACTTAGCGTAAAAGCCTCGCCGTTAGTGCGCGCAAAATATTCTCCCGTTTTAACTTTAGAATTTGCAGGCGTTAGGCTTTGCGTGGTAAAATCTCGTGCCGTGAAATTTTGTTGCGAGGAATTTCGATCCGTAAAATTTTTCGCTGTGAAATCTTGAGTCTCCGAATTTTGCTCTGTAGAATTTTGCAAGATAGAATTTTGCGACGCCAAATTCCGTGTGACTGGATTTTCAGCTATAAAATTCAATCCCGCAGAATTTTGCTTCGTAAGATTTTGTGATTTTACATTCTGCGACGCTGAATTTTGTCGCATAGAATTTTGTACCGCAGAATTCTGTTCTACAAAATTTTGCTGTACTAAATTTTGCTTTAAATTATCTTGCTGCGCCGTGCTAGAATGCTTGGAATCCAAATCTGTGGAATTCTCCCCCGTAAACGCAGTGGAATTTAGCACTATAAACTCCCGCGAACCGCCGCTTAGTCTGATATATACCCGCTCGCCAAAAACCGCCGTGCACTGCACTTTAAGCCGCAAAAAGCCGTCCGCGCCGGTCTCGTAGGTTTTGGCGTTGATGTCGTTTAGTACGGGCTTTACGGCGGCAAATTTAGCCGCGCACCTTCCTGCGCGCACCTTTTGCGGATCGACTAGGCCGTGTTTTAGCAGATAAAAAAGCTCGCTCGTACCGTAAATTTCGCACTCCTCGTTGGGCTCAACTCCATCGATCGTAAGATCCTCGGCGCTTTGAGCGCACTCCTTTTCGCGGTACGCGTCGGTGCATACTCGCCGCAAGCTCACGCCCGTAGGACGCGCAAACTCCACCTCGCCCAGCATGCCCGATTTATCGAGGAAGGCAAACATATTAAACGCCACTTTTGCGGCACTTACGCCGCCGCTAAGATCCCTAGTCTTGGAGCCGTCGAAATTTCCCAGCCAGACGCCGAGGGTAAATTTCGGTGTCAGAGCGACGGTGTAGAGATCGCGCGCATCGGCGCTCGTACCCGTTTTAAACATCAGCGGCGGCGCGTTTAGGGTATTTTGCCACACCGAGCCGAGGTAGGAGCGCGGCGCGTTTCTTAACATCTGCGTTACGACGTAGGCGCTCTGCGGGGTTAAAATTTTAGCATCGTCGCCGATCTTTGCGCCCGCTATTTCGAGCTTTCGTAGCTTCCCGCCGTTTGCAAACGCGCTGTAAAGGCGAGCAAGATCCATTAGGCTCATCGAAATGCTTCCCAGCGCGATACCTGCGCCGTAATAATCCTTGCTAAACTCCGCCAAATGCACATTTGATAGCATCTCATACAGCCCGTCGCCCTCAAGCATCAAATTTAGCTTCACCGCAGGGATATTCAGGCTCAGACTTAGCGCGTCAGTCGCACTCACCGCGCCCATGAAGCCCTGATTGTAGTTACGCGGCACGTAGCCCGCGAAGATTATCGGCGCGTCGATCAGCTTTTTTGAAGGGGTGATGAGCCCGTGCTCAAGGGCCTTGGCGTAGATGAAGGGCTTGAGCGTCGAGCCCACGTTTTTTTGCGAACGAACGCCGTCGTTTTGCCCCTCTCTGCCGCTAAAATCGTGGCTGCCGACGTAGGCGATCACGCTCATGCTTTCGTTATCGATCAGCACCGCAGCGCCGTTTCTAACGCCCTTATCGCGCAGGGAGAGGATCTCGCTTTTCAAAAAACCCTCAAGCGCGATCTGGGTTTTCAGATCCAAGCTCGAATAAATTTTACCCTCGTTTAGACGCGCAAGCTCCTGCGCTAGCGCAGTTTGCTCCTTGGACTGCGAGCTCCCTTTAAAGTTTTTGAAATTTTCCTGCGTCTTGGCGTTAGGATCGGAATTTATCTGCGCCTGGGCGGCTAAAGCGAAATTTTGTGGCATCTTGGCGTTGGGAGCGGAATTTGCCTGCGATTCGGCGCTTGCAGCAGAAGCCGTCTGCATTTTGGCGTCCGAAGTAGAATCTGTCTGAGCATTAGCGTTCGACGAGGTGAAATCCGCCTGCATACTAACATCCGAAACGGAATTTGTCTGTACAATAAAATTTATGCGCGACCGCTCGCTAGAGTTTGTATCTGCCTGCGGATTTTGCGGTAAATGTGCGGTATCTTGCCGATTATTTAAATTTAGATTTTGCGAATTTTGCGGCTCTTGGTACGGATGTGCGGCACCGGAGGCGTTCTGCCGCTTGTTTAAATTTATATCCGCACTCGGATTTTGCGGCAAATACTCGGTTTGTCGTTTATTTGAATTTGCATCTGCGCCAAAATTCTGCGGCGAATACGCAGTGGCTCGTTGCTCGTTTAAATTTAGACTTTGCGAGTTTTGCGACGGATGTACGGCAATAAAATCTCGCCGCTCATCTAAATTTGTACTCTTTCGTTCATTTAGTTTTACGCCTGTCTGCGATTTTGCGCCTTCGCGCTCTTTTAAATTTAGACCCCTCCGTCCGCCCAAATTTAAACTCTCCGTCGTCTCCGCTTCTTTCGAATCCGCTCCCGCCTGCGCGTTTACGGCGCTTGATAAATTCGCCCTAACATTCGCCGCAGCCGTAAAATTTGATTCGGCACTAGTCGCGTCCGAAAAATTTGACTCTGCCGCCGCGGTTCGGTGCGCAGCCGAGCTTGCTTGCCCCGCCGTCCCGCCGGGCGTGCCGCCCTGCTTTAAATTTTGAGTGAAATTTGCATCATCTTTAGCGATGAAATTTTGCATTTTATAATTGCTAAACGCCAACAGCGCATAATGCGGCGCGTAATTGGGTGCTGCGTAGCGTCTGGGCGAGAAGGGCTCTGCGAGGGCACGCTCATACTCGCTTTGCGAAATCACGCCGCCCTGCCGCAGCTGCGAAATTAGGCGGTTTTTAAGCGCGTTGATGTTTGATCTGCGGTCCAGGCGGTTTTTGTTCGGGTTTTTCGGGATCACGCTAAGA
Organism: Campylobacter sp.; assembly: GCF_019423325.1. NCBI lineage: Bacteria > Pseudomonadati > Campylobacterota > Epsilonproteobacteria > Campylobacterales > Campylobacteraceae > Campylobacter > Campylobacter sp. The sequence continues at coordinate 695,172 of NZ_JAHZBQ010000001.1, forward strand.
AGCGCGATTTGAGCGTTGCTAAGCTCGCGCAGATCCTTTTTGAAGTAAAAATACGCCGCCGTTTTGACCCCCTCGATGTTGCCGCCGTATGGGGCGAGGTTGAAATACATTCCTAAAATTTCATCCTTGCTGAAGTGCCACTCCAGCTGAAAGGCGTTGAAAATTTCGATGATTTTGTTCTTGTAGCTGCGCTGTTTGGGGCGCATCATACGCGCAACCTGCATCGTAATCGTCGAAGCTCCGACGCGCTCGACGTTGCCCTCGCTTTTTTTAGTAAAATTTTGCGTAAAATTATACGTAGCCGCGCGCAGGATCGAGGCTGGATTGACGCCGAAATGGTAGTAAAAATAGCGATCCTCGAAGTAGATCGCGCTTTGTTTCAGCCGCGGCGGTATCTCGTCTGCGCTCGCGTAAAAGCGCCAAATTTGATCGTCGCTGATCTGCATATTTAAAATTTCGCCGTTTCGATCATATAAAATTCTACTCTTCTGCTTGTTTAGCATATCCAAATTTAGCGGATAAAGCGCGTCCAAGATCAAAAACATAGCGAATGCAAATGCGCAAAATAGCGTGATTTTTAACGTAAATTTTAGAAATTTCATCGCGCAATTATATCAAAGAATTTTAATGATTTTAGGCTATAATGGCGCCTTTTTGCAAAGGAATAATCTTGGACGCTCTAGCTAAGCTAAACACCGAACAATACGCCGCAGCAACCGCTCCTGCTGGGCATAATCTAATAATCGCAAGCGCAGGCACGGGCAAAACCAGCACCATCGTCGCGCGCATCGCTCATCTGCTAAATCTCGGCACGAGCCCTAGAAAAATTTTGCTTCTTACTTTTACGAATAAGGCCGCGAGCGAGATGATAGCGAGGCTGCAGCGGCATTTTGATAAAAAAATCACCTCCGCAATCGTCGCGGGCACCTTCCACGCCGTATCCTACGCCCTACTTCGTGATCTGGGCAAAGGCGTGATCCTAAAGCAGCCCGCCGAGCTAAAGACGCTGCTAAAAAGCCTCGTAGAAAAGCGCAAATTTTATCACGTAAGCGACGCACGCCCCTACGGCGGGGCATATCTTTACGACGTGTACTCACTGTATCAAAACAAGGAGATGAGCGCGGATTTTGCGACGTGGTTTAGCAAAAACTACGAGGATCAGGCGGAATTTGCCGAAATTTATGCAGATATTTTGCGCGAGTTTGAAGAGGAAAAGGCAAAATTTAACTACGCCGATTTCAACGACGTATTGCTAAAGATGCGCCGCGAGCTGCAAAAGGGCGCGCCGCTACGGTTTGATGAAATTTTAGTGGACGAGTATCAGGACACGAACTCGCTGCAAGGAAGTCTCATCGATGCCTTTGCGACGAAAAGCCTTTTTTGCGTCGGCGATTTCGATCAGAGTATCTATGCTTTCAACGGCGCAAACATCGACATCATCGGCAGCTTCGGCAAGCGCTTTGCGGACGCTAAAATTTACGCGCTGAATATCAACTACCGCTCAAGCTCGGCGATTTTGGCGCTTGCAAACCGCGTCATCGCGAACAATCCGCGCCTTTACGAAAAGAAGCTGATCGTGGGTCGCGAGGGTAAATTTAGCGCGCCTAAGCTACATGTTTACGACGATACGGCGGCACAATACGCCCACGTAGCCGCACAGATCGCGCAAAGCGGTACCCCGCGCGAAAAGATCGCCGTCATCTTTCGCAACAACTCCAGCGCCGACGGCGTCGAGGTCGCGCTTAAGGAGCTCGGTATCGGCGCGAAGCGAAAAGGCGGCGTGAGCTTTTTTGAAAGCCGCGAGATCAAGGCCTTTACGGACATCTTCGCGATGATAATAAACCCAAAAGATATGATGGCCTTTATGAGCACGTGCGAATACGCAAGAGGCGTCGGCAGTGCGCTAAGCAAGGAGCTTTTCGACGCGCTGATCGCGCTTGGGCACGGAAGCATTCACGTAGGTCTTTTGCGCCCCGACGAGAGCGTTAAAATTTTTGAAAAAAAGAGGAAAAACTATCAGCTCGGACTTTTTGACGATGTGGATATTATCGGCTCGGTATCGCGCTTTGAAGCTTTGGAATTTGACGAGTTTTTTCGCTCGCATCCGGTGCTAAAACATAATAAAATCACCGAAGGCGGCGCCGTATTTTTGCACGAAATTTATAAAATTTTTAAAAAAAGCGGCTCAGCTGTAAGGTCCGCTACGCTGATATCACAGATCAAAGACTCGCGCCTTTTCGCGCTTGTGGCGGATTTCATCGCGACAAAGCGCGCGGCGCTGAAAAACGGCAAGATAGACGATGAGCGCAAAAAGGATGAGATCTCCCGCATCTACAATAAATGCGGCATTTTAGAGCAGATCGCCGGTAAATACGCGGATCCGCAGAGCTTTTATAATTTCATAACTCTGGGCGCAAAGGAGATGAGCGAGGGCGAAGGGGTGAATCTGCTCAGCGTGCACGCAAGCAAGGGGCTCGAGTTTTGCAGCGTCTATCTCATCGATCTGGCGCAAAACCGCTTCCCGAACCTCAAGCTAATGGCGATGGGAGGCAGCCTGGAGGAAGAGCGGCGGCTCTTTTACGTAGCGGTTACTAGAGCGCGCGACGAGCTGGTGTTAAGCTACGCGAAATTTGATAAGATCAGAAAAGTTAGCTACGAGCCGAGCTGCTTTTTAAGGGAAGCGGGGCTGGTGAAGTAGGCAAATTTTGCTCGTTAAATTTGAAAATTTCATTTTAGCGCGGGCGGATCGGTTGAGTAAGAATTTTACTCCTCGCGTACGTCTGACGCGCCGTCTGCTACGACTTCTTTATCGGATTGCTTGGTAAGAATTTTGCCGCACGATTTTTGTAAAATTTTACGATTTGTAAATTTTGCGGCGCGGATATTGCACGATATTTTGTAAGGACTAAAATTTGAAATTTCCATTACGCTCCGCTGCCGTGTTTTATACATCGCGGAGCTTAAATTTTATTTAATAAATTCCAAAATGCCGCAAATTCCACGACGAGTTAAAATTTTAAAGCGCATCAAATTTACAGCGCTACAAATTTTAAATTTCACTACGTATTGCGCGCGCCGTAAAAAGTACGTGCCCTGCCAAATCTATTGCAGCGTGAAATTCCGAGCGGCGACAACTCGCATATTTGTTAAATAGATTTCGCATCGCGTAAAATTCCATTGCCGGTAAAGTTTGCTGCCGATCAATTTATCGCCGCATAAAATACTGTCGCGCAAATTTAACGCAGCGCAAAGCCCTTCGCCGCGTAAACTCACAGCGTATTAAACACCCTATCTCCCGCGTCTCCGAGGCCCGGCACGATATATTTTTGCTCGTTTAGTCTCTCGTCGATCGCCGCGGTGAAAACCTCGACCTGCGGGTAGATCTCGCTAAATCTATGAAGCCCCTCGGGCGCTGCGATGATGGAGATAAATTTGATCTTTTTAACGCCGTTTTTCAGCAGAAATTTTACCGCATCGATCGCCGTACCGCCGGTCGCAAACATCGGATCGATGATGATTGCGGTGCGCTCTACGGCGTCTGCGGGCAGCTTGGCGTAAAAAAACTCCGCCTGCGCGGTCTTTTCGTCGCGCTGAAAGCCTAAAAATCCCACGCTAGCGTCCGGCATGAGTTTAAATACGCTATCCAGCATACCCAGCGCGGCGCGCAAAATCGGGCAGATCATGATCTTCGTGGCGAGCTTATACGCGCTGGTTTGCGCCACGGGCGTATGCACGCTCACCTCCCGCAGCGCCAGATCGCGCGTCGCCTCGAACATCATCAGATAGCTGATCTCATCGACGAGCATGCGGAACTGAAACGGATCGGTCTCCCGATCGCGCAGGATCGTGAGCTTATGCTCGATCAGCGGGTGCTTGATCAGCCTCACGTTAGACAGCTCGCACGCGGTTTGGTATGTACATTTTTGGCTTTGGCTCATTTTCTCTCCTTAAATTTACTGAATTTTGCGCCCTTTGGGGCATTTTGATCGTATATTTTAGCGCGAGCTTTTACGCCATGGCGCTGAAATTTGCCGATAACGGCAACGCGATTTTAAATTTGGCTCATTTTAGCTCGCAATGCGCGCGTTACGTTTAAATTTAGCTCGGCAGCTCGCTTTAAATTCAGCGCCTTTAAAAACGCAGCGCTTTAAATTTCGCTCGCTTGCGCAGCCTCTAATTTAACCGCTCTTTAAACAGGGTACGCTTTTTATCGGCACGCTGGCGCTACTTTTCAGCAAGCGCTCGCGGCGTAAATTTCATCTGCGAAATTATCGTCTGAGGCGGCTTTAAATTTACTTAATGCTCTCGCTCGTGAGCCAAATTTTAAAATTCCACGTTATCTTGCGCGCCGATAAAATTTTAATTTCATACACGCTGATTGCCCCGCAAACGAGCTAAAATAAATCGGGCATATCCTCAAATTTAGCCCGCCGCAAGCTGTTAAATTTTAACTCTCCGCCGCCTGGCGATCAAAATTTAATCGCAACCCCCTACTCTTTCACCACGCGCAGGAACGAATACACGTCCTGCACCCCGGGCGCGTGCGTCGCATACCAGATCGCGTGCTTTTCGTGCTCGATATCCGTTACTACGCCGCTGAATACCACGTCGCAGCCCACGATCGCCACGCGCACCGCAGTGCCCGAAACGTCGGTGTCGGAAAAGAGATTTTTCTTTAAATTTGTAAAAATTTCAAACGAATTGCACGGATATTCGGGCTTTTTGACGCGCAGATAGGTATGCACGCGCCGCACGCCTTCGGTTTGCCGAGCTAAAGCAAGTAGCGGCTCGCGCATCGCTTCGCTATCCAGAAGCCCGATGAGATAGACCTCGCCGTAGAAGCATTCGACCTCCAAATCCCAGCTGCTAAGGCCTTTGGTAAATAGAATTTTGCTTTGGATTTTAGTCTGGATTAGCTTGTCGCTAGCGACCTCGCTCACGCTGCGGCGGTCGCGCGCTACGGAGTAGATGTCATATACGCTAAGCGCGTTGCCAGCGGGCGCCAGCGGAGCCGCGCACGAGCTAAATAGCGCCGCGCAAGAGAGCAAAAACACCGCTAAAATCGCTAGAAACAAAACCCTCAAACCCTCTCCAATCTCGTTTAATTTCTAATTATCTCAAGCTGGCTGCCGGCGCCGCTTTTTTAAATTTAGCCCCGCAGGCACCGTTTTACTGCAGCTTTAAATTTTGCGCCGCGAGATTACGCCCAAACCGCGCGCCGCAAAATTTTACAATATAAATTTTAAAATTTACGTTGTAATTCGCACAGCTTGCAGAATTTTGCGCTTTTGCCACGGCGGAATTTCGCGCGCAGTATTCGTCACCGTAAAATTCTACGTGGCTAAATTTCGTTGCAAATTTGCCGCGTGAAATTCTACGGAGTAAATTTCTCGCGGCGGAATTCGCCTCTGTAAAATTTTATATTTCAAAACCCGCGCCTAAAATTCCGCCCGCTCGCGGCTAATTCGTCGTAAGCCCGCCGTCTATCGCAAATATCGCGCCGCTGACCCATTTCGCCGCATCCGACGCCAAAAACACCGCCGCCTCGCCGATGTCCTGCGCGCTGCCAATTTTGCCGAGCGGATAGATATTTTGCACCATCTGCTCGAACGCCTCGCGCCCCTGCGGGCTAAGCGCGCTTAAATTTCGCTCAAACTGCGGCGTCAGCACGCTTCCGGGCGCTATGGTATTGACGCGAATGCCTAGTTTGCCGACCTCGAAGGCAAGCGATTTGGTGAAAGAATTTAGCGCGCCTTTGGTGATCGAGTATGCCGTCGTGGTGCGCCCTACGAGCATTCGGTTCGCAAAATACGACGAGATATTGATCACGCAACCCTTGCTAGCCGCAAGCGCGCCCAAAAGCCCCTGAGTAAGCAGATAGGGCGCTTTGATGTTTAGGTTTAGATGAGCGTCCAGCAGCGCTTCGTCGGTCGCCTCAAACGGTACGAATTTTCCCAACCCGGCGTTATTTACAAGGATATCTATCTTAGGAGATTGCGCTAAAATGCGCTCGCAAAGGCCTTTTATCGTTTTGCTTTGCGCCAAATCCGCCTCTATCGCGTAAGCTTTCACGCCATAACCGCCTAGGTTCTCCTGTGCGATTTTTAATTTCTCCTCGCTTCTGCCGAGCAGGATCAAATTTGCGCCCTCTTCGGCAAAACACTTTGCGATGCCAAGCCCTATTCCGTCGCTTCCACCAGTGATTACGGCGGTTTTGCCCTCTAATCGTTTCATACTTTTCCTTTCAATGCGTAAATTTATGCTCTAAAAATTTGAGCGAGACTTACGGATCTTGCAAACTTCGAAATTTTGCAGGCTTTAAAATTTCGCTCGCTTTAAAATTTTACGGCGAAGCGAAATTTCGTCGATAAAATTTTACTAATTTTAAAATTCCATCGATAAAATTTCACGGCAAAATTCCATCGTAAAGCTCGCGGCGGAATTTCATCGGGAATTTCATCCGTAAATTCTACCCAAACTGCGCCGCTTGGCTTACAGCACCTGTTTTACGCTACTAGCCGTGATTTCAAGTAGCCTCGTAGCAAACGGAAATTTCGCCTTCGTTTCTTCAAACTCCGCGCCACTATCAATAAAGCGCGCCGTGCCTTTCACTACAAAGCCACGCCCTGCGCCAAACCTGCCTGCTAGCTCCTTCGTTGCGACGCTAAGCTCGACGTTCGGATTAGCCTCCACGTTGCTTTGCGTCTTTTTCATACCCGCAGCGGGGATGAGGATGCGATCACCCTTAATGACGAGATATCTGTTCCACGTATTGCTGATATGAGCCTCGCCCTGCGCGCAGGTAGCGATACCTACGGCGCATTCATAATTTAAAATCTCCAAAAATTCCTTGCTAAACATTTTCTCTCCTTAAATTTACATTTTAAAGCTCGCGATTTTGGCTGACAAGCCCCGCGCGCAACTGAAATTTTAACTACCTCCGCCACTTTCCGCCGTGGTTAAATTTTATACTTCAAAAGCGCGTCTTTTTCGGCTTTGCTTACGCGAAAGCTATCGCGGATCTTCGATATCGCCTTGTTTTGGATAAATTTAGCCGCCCGCTTGCTCGCCAAAAACGCAAGCGTGATCTCGCGCTGCTTGATAAACATCTCGGCTATCGCCCACGCCGCACCCATCTGCACGTAGTACCGCCCGTCGCTTTCGGCGGCGCAAATTTCAAAAAATTCCTCGGGCGAGATCGCGTCCATATTTTGCATAAAATAAACGTAGAAAAATCGCCTCTCAAACTCGCTCACGCCGCTTTTAGCCTGCTTTAGCAGCGCGTCCGCGAGAGCGGCACCCCTGAATTTCGGAGCGAACATATCGCAAACCGCCCAATTAGGCATCGTTTTGATAAAATCGCTCGCAAGCGCAAATTTCGCCTCGTCCTGCTTCAAAAGCATTATAAAAAAGCCTTTTAGCACGAACTCCTCGTGAAAAATTGGCTCGTAATTTTGCAGCTCGCGCCGCGCCTCATCTGCTCCGCCCAAAGCGGCGAAGCTTTTGCGAGCAAGTGTGCGCAGTGCGGGAGTGCGTACGCCCAAAATCTGCGGCGCGGGTATTAAACGCTGCGAAAATTGCGCAAATTTCTCCTCGCTTAGCGCCCGCAGCTGCCCTAGCATCTTTTCTCGTAAATCCATGACTTTCCTTTAAATTTCGTTACAAATTTTAACTCGTCAAAACGCGAGCTGATCTCGGCGCGCCTAATTTAGCCGCACAGGCTATCTATTTAAACAGATCGCGCCGCACGCTCAAACTAATCGCCCGATAGATCGCGTTTAAGTCGCTCGCCGCACTCGCTCAAAGTCTTTTGTCTAAAAATACGCCCTGTCAAATCGCGCAGTATGCCGCCGGGCGAAGCAAGCCGTATCGTCAAAGCCGCTTAAATGAAGCTCGGCGCGTCGTTTGAAAACAAAATCAGATCGCCGCTGTGCGTATTTTCGCTCAAAACCCGCTGCAAATCGCGCTTGTCTTTCAAAACAATAGTCTTTGCCGGACCGATCTTGCTTTGCAGCACCTCGGAATTTAGCTCGCCCGTGATGATCGCGAGATCAAAAATTTCATCGATCTTGGCAGCGAGCGTCTCGTTGTCCTCGCGCGTGCTCTCGACGATGCCCGGCGTGATGATGACCTTGCGCCCGCCGTAGCTTCGCATCAGCTCGTAGCTTTGCAGCATGCCGCTTAGATTGCCGTTGAAGCTATCGTCGATGATGATCTTGCCGCCCGCATCGAGCCGCGCAAGGCGGTGCTCGACGGCGCCGACGTGTGCGACGCGGCTTTTGATCTTATCAGTGCTAAGCCCTAAAAATCGCGCGATCTTTATACACGCGGCGAGATTTGCGGCGTTAAATTTACCCAAAATCGGCGCGAAAAACTCATGCCTCTTTCCTTGTTCGCTACGCCCGTTTAAAATTTTATGCTCGTTTGGAGCTTCTTGCGAGCCTTGCTCTCTGTCGCTGCAAATTTTATCGTCGCTAGCAGCGCGGGCGGCTTGTTCGTAAAATTCTCGCTCGCTTTGTTCGGCGCAGGATACGGAATTTGCATCGTCAAAATCGGCGCCGTAATTTTTAGAATTTTTGTCTTTTTCCGCGCATGCCGCACTACTTGCATTTAGGCTTAAATCGCCCTGCTCTTCGTCTCCTGCGGCGGATATTCCTGCGTGCGGCACGGAATTTTCGCCGCTCGCACCGCTTTTGTTCTCGCTCAAGCTAAGGCTAAATTTTATTCCGTCCAGATCCGCGCCGTGAATTTCCAGCCCCTCGTCATAGATTGTGACGCGCTCGCTCGGGCTTTTTTGCGTGGAGCTGTGCAAAAACGCATGCTTTAGCCGCGCGCTTGTGAGCGCTTCGAGCTTGGTTTTGCGGATGTTTTCGATGCTTTTGAAATACTCGATGTGTTGCGCGCCGATCTCGCCCACGACGACGATCTGCGGCGCCAAAAACTCGGTGATCTCGGCGATGTCGCCGCTTAGCCTGGCGCCTGCCTCGGCGATGTAGATCTGCGTATCTGCGGGCAGCGCCTCGTTTACGTCGCGCACGAGCCCTGCCAGCGTGTTTACCGAGCGCGGCGTCTTGTAGCAGCGAAAGTCATTTTTTAAAATTTGATACAAGAAGTTTTTAATGCTCGTCTTGCCGTAGCTCGCAGTGATCTGAATGATCGTAAGAGAGGGCACCTGGGCTAGTTTTTTGCGTGCATCGGCCTTAAATTTCGCAGCCTGCGCCCGCTCGTAAGTAAAGCTCGCCGCAAGGCCCGCGCCAAGCGGTAAAAAGATCGGCAAAATCGGCCCCCCCGCGGCATAAAACGCGACGCTAAAGCCAAACGCACAGAGTGTCAAAATCGCAAAAAATCGCTTCACGCGCGGCGTAAAGACGAGCTTTTTATCAAGCCCTCTTTGCCAAAAATAAAGCGCTAGCGCATAGGCCGCGACGATTAAAATTTTAGCGGCGTGCAGAGCATAGAGGGGCGCGGTGCCGAATTTAGCCGCACAGAGGCTCGCCGCGATCTCGCAGCCAAAATACGTCGCCAGCGGCAAAATCAAAAAATAGAGGTGCCACGCGGGCTTGGTGAAGTGAAAGATGATGCGCGCGGGCTTATACGAAAACCACTGCAGGCAGGTGATCAGATAAAAGCCGAGCATCAGGACGAATGCCGCGTGCACGATCAAAAATATTATATTCATCTTTTAAAATTCCTTTTTATAAATTTGCGCGCCCGCTTTGCGAGCCTATGCGGGCAAAAACGCGGCGAGCTCGGACTAACCTGCATTTGGCTTCATTTGCAACTTTTACGAATTCTCGCTTTGCAAATTCTATTTTTGCAAACTTGCGCGCTCGTAAATTCACGCTCTCGCAAAAGCTACACGAGCCACGCTAGATAAATTTACGCTGCCGCGCGGCTCTTTCGTTATTGATACTGTGCCGCACTCATCTCTCGCGACCTGAAATTTTCGCGCGCTGCGTATCTTGCGATATCGAGCCCTGCCTCGCGCGATGATTTGCATTATTTACGACACATAGACCTTGTGTCACGGCAAATACATGACGCGGTTATGCGACTAAATTTAATTGTTCGCTTTTTCGGTGCACGCACGCGGTTTTGTCGTCTATTGTACGGCTGCCGCAAACACAGAGCAGAAACGATCCGCTGCCGCATTAAAATTTTAAAATTTAACGCAACGCGCTGCAATTTGAGCTTGCGTTTTGTACTACGCGCCAAAAGAGCGGATTTTATGCCGCTAAATTTTAATATGTGCCGCGTGCTCGCGACTTTTATGTTTAAATTTACGCTTCGGTTTGCGATCTTTGGCGCAAACAGATTGCAAAATTTTAAAACGCGCGCCGCGAGATAAGCCGGACTAAAGCCGCCGCATTGAAACGCTTTTAAATTGCACCCCGCTCTTGTCCTTCGCGCGATCTGTTTTTTTGCATCTAAAGCGCGATTTTTAGCAGCGCTAAAATTTCGCGGCTAAATTTTAAAATTTATACCAAACCGCGTTTTGTTCTAAATTTACCGAATGCGGCGCCAGATCGTTAAATTTAGCTGCCGCTAAGCTCCTTTTCGATCTGCTCGCCGATAAAATCTGCGCTCTGCAAAAAGAAAAAGTGATCCCCCGCCAGCGGATAAAATTTGCTGTTTTTGACGAGCAAGTGGATCAGCTCGCCGCTTTTTAGGCTAGTGGCGCGATCGTCCTTGCCCCAAAAGATGAGCGCATTTTGTGGGCTTAGCGCGGAAAAAATATCGCGGAAGTCCTCGTTTACGACGTTTTTTAGCGTCTCGTACATCGTCTTGCTCATACCTGCGGCATCCTTGCTCGCAAACGCACGCCAAAGCCCAGCCAGACCAAGTCTTTTTAAAATTTTAAAAATCGCGATCTTGGCGCGCACGGCAAAGGGCTTGGGTTCGATGATACCGGCGCTGCTTAGCAGTATGAGATTGCGCGGAGCCAGCAATGCAGCGATCTTGCCGCCGAAGCTATGCCCCATAATAGCTGCGGGTTGCTTGCCGAAAGCTGCGATAAAGGCGCGCATAATCTCCGCGTAATCCTCGCTATTTAGGGCGTGTGCGGGCTGCGAGCTAGTGCCAAATCCAGGCAGATCCGCAAATACCGCGGCAAAGCGTTTAAGCTTGCCTTCAAACGCGCGCTGCATAAGCTTTTTATCCGCGCCCCAACCGTGCAGGATCAAGATGTATTGCTCGCGCTGCAGGTTTGAAATTTCGTAGCTGATTTTGTAGCTCTCGCCGCCGCAGACGAGCTCTTTACTCGCCACCGCCGCTCCTTTTGGCGTAAACGGCCTTGAGTAGCTCGACTGCTTTTTCGAGCCGCTCAAACTCGCTCATACTGATCATTACGGCTTCAAATTTGTTATTTTTGACGATCAGGGCTTTTTTGATCTCTTGATTTTTGATCTTGTTTAAAACGGTGCTGAAGTTGCGCACGATCTCGGTAGCGGTGTAAATTTCGTCTTGATTTATCATAACTCGACCTTTGGGGTAAAATTTTACGCAAAATTTAGCGTAAAATTTTAAACGATTAGCTATTTATTAGCGGTGATTTTCGTGATCAGCTCGTAGCTTACGGGGATGTGTTGCATCGCGGGAAGCGACGAGGCTAGCGCGTTTAACACCGCCGCAAAGTCGTCAAATAGGTAGTTTGCGAGGCTACCGGGGTTCGGATTTATCTCGTTTAGATAAATTTCGCCCTCTCTTTCGAAGAAATCGCAGCGGATCAGCGCACCGCCAAAACCCTGTTCGTAAATTTTAGTAAAGGCGTCCTTCATTTTACCCGCTAGCTCAGACTCAATGTCGGCAGGTTCGATCTTTTGCGGGCGTGCAAAATCAAGGTATTTGCGATCAAAATCCAAAAAGCCCGATTTTTTCGGCTCTTCGATGTTTGAAAATACGATTTTGCCGTCTATTTTAGCGCCTGCGAGATTGAATTCTTTTACGTTTTCCCAGTACGGCTCTACGATCGCGCTGTCGTCTAGCTCAAAAGCCTGATCCAGCGCGTAGCTAAACTCGCTTTCGTTCTTGGCTATCGAAATTCCGATGCTAGAGCCTAAATGAGCGGGCTTAACAATGATCGGAAAATTAAAATTAGGCAGACTAGTACGATTTACGATCTCATACGGCAGGGTTTTTACATTTGCGATTACGGCTAGGTGCTTGGTTAAAATTTTATTATAGCTTAGCACGCTAGCTTCGATGCGAGGTCCGATATAAGGGATGCCAAAAAACTCAAATAGCGCTGCCATTTTGCCATCCTCGCCGTCGCAGCCATGGATTAGATTGATATATGTGCCGACTTCTAGCATGCTTTTGCTAAACATTCCACTCTCAAAAAATCCGCCCGCACCAATACTAAGCTCTTTTGCTTTAGCATAGCCGCCCTGCTTAAAATATGCCGCGCGCATATTTTTATCCTCAATGCGGTAAAATTTACGATTTTTATCGCAAAATACAAACTCCAAGTCCCAGCCTTTTAGGGCATTTTTAACGGCAATTGCCGAGATGATACTTACTTCGTGCTCGTAGCTCTGAGCTCCAAAAACTATGCCAAATTTCATTGCTTTCCTTCAAATTTTATTTTCTACGCTAATTTTTTTAACGCCTCTTTGACAAGATCTGACGTATTCGTGCTGCTGCATCCCGCTAAGATTTGATTGATCTTATCGCGCTTAAATCCAAGGCTTTGTAGCGCGGACGCCGCTTCGTTCTTATAAGTCTCGCTAGGACCGAATTCCATTAGCTTCGCATCGCCTAGTTCGGCAATGATCCGTCTAGCGGTCTTTGGGCCGATACCCGGAACTGAAGTTAACGTCGCAGCATCCCCCGTAGCTACGCAACGCGCGAAATCTTGCGGAGCGAGCGTCGAACAAACCGCCATCGCCGTGCTTGCACCTACACCGCTAAGCTTGATTAGAGTTTCAAACATCCTTTTTTCACTCTCGTCTAAAAACCCATACAGCGAATCGGCATCCTCGCGCAGAATTTGTACGCACGCAAGCTCGGTCAGCTTGCCCTGCGTGAGCTTCGCGGAGGTATTTAATGACAATGAAAGAGCGTAGCTTACGCCGCTAGCGCATTTAATGACGCAAGCAGTGGGCTCCTTGCGCGTGATAATTCCTTCGATCGCCGCTATCATCTAAGAGCCTTTAAAATTTCGTTTATGCTCTCATTAAGCGCTAAATTTAGGGCATTATAAATGCTTTGCGAGCTAGGATCAGGCACAAAAACGCGCTTAGTGACGATGCCTGATTTTATGCTTTCTAAAGAATTCAAAATTTCATACCCCATCGTGACGGTTGCTTGATCGTTATTGACCTGAAGCGCTACGATACTGGTTTTTAGGCGCAAATCCCGCTCTTTTGGCACAAATATCGGATTTAGCGAGCAGGTGGAAAATGCCGCATCAAGCAGCGCCTTATATACCATCTCGCTAGGCATCGTGATAAATTTGGCGTCACTTGCGAACCGCGTTCGGTTTCTAAAATCCACTATTAAAATATCCCGCCTATCGACGAGATCGGTCGCCGTAATGGTGTCGATAAAGATATTTTTGCGCGTACCGCTAGGATTTACGCAGCGCTTTTGATCATAACGCAGCTCGTAGTAGGTGTATGGCTTAGCCTGCTTAGCTAAGCAGCCGCCTAAAAATATTGCCGCCAGCATCGCAGCAAGCGTAAACTTTATAAAATTTTTCATCTTTATTCCTTTTTATCGTCGCGATCCGCGCCTTTAGAAGTGTCTTTGAAAAAGAAATCGTAAGGATTGTCCTCTAGCCTAAACATCGCGCCTTGGAATTCTCTAAGCGATTTTTTGAGCTCGCCAAGAGTGTTTTTTGCCTCCTCAAGTGTAGGATCCAAGATCGCTTTTAGATTGTACTCGCCGCGATCGATACGCTTAGTGATGATGCCTGCGGTTTTATCCAGTGAATTCGATAGATTGGCAGCACTCACGGCAAAGGCGTTTAGATTATCTAGCAGAGCGTCTAGCTCCTTCTCGCGCTCGTTTAAATTTGCTATGAGAGTATTTACGTTAGCAAGCAGCGCGTCTAGGCTTTGGAATTTTTTCTCATCACTTAGCTCAGCGCTAAATTTATCCATCGAAGATAGAATTCTATCCACTTTATCGGTATTTTGCTTAGACAGTAGCCCATTAATCTTAAAGATCATCTCACTTACGCTATCGGTGATAACTTCAGCTTTAGAGCCGATTTTATCAAGAAGTGTTTTGTCCAGCGCAATTATCGGCTTTTTATCATTCGGCGGGAAAAGCTTGCCACTTCCTTTCGTGATATTTATAAACGCGATTCCGCTGATGCCTTGAGATTCTACCTTAGCGACGCTATCTTGCGAGATCGGTAGCTTGCTTTTTACTGAAATTTCAATCTCGATGATCGCATTTTCGATATCGGCAAAATCGATGCTTTTTATAATGCCCGCATTTACGCCGATAAATTTAACCTCAGAATTCTCCTTAATGCCTACGGGAAGCTCTTTTGTGTGGATATAGTAGGAGCGGTAGCTCTCGCTGCGGTCGGTCTTAGTAAGCATCCACCACATAAATGCCGTAAGAGCCGCGACGCAGATCATAACAAATGCGCCTACTATCGTGTATGAAGTTCTATTTTCCAATCTTTTCTCCTAATTTCAGAGCGTAAAATTTAAGCCCTGCGATATGGCTTAAAAATAGCCGTTTGGGCTTAAATTTTAAAACTCAACCTTTTCTCAAATAGACGCAAAATTTGCAGAATCATCTGAGTTTAAATTTTAAAGCTTAGCGTGCATTTTGAAATTTCAAAATATCGCCGCGCCGTATTTTAGCGTAAAATTTTACCGCCCCGGTTTAAATTTAGCGCCGCTTGCTCGTTTAAATTTTTAAAATTTAATGCGCTATCCAATAAATGCGCCCTTAAATACGACCCGCCTAAATTTTAAAATTTCGATTGAGCCGCTAAGGTCTAAATTTTAAAAATTTAAGCTCTGCGGAGCCTGGAATTCCTCGCAAGGTTTAAAATTTAAAATTTTACTGCCGCTATTTTAAAATTTCAACTTGCGCCTATCTAAATTTTACCCGCCGCGATGCGTATTTCGGCTCGCTAAATTTCAAAGCTCAATCCCTTTGTCGCATCTTAAATAGCTCTTCAAGCGGGTTGTTTTCTAGGCTCGAAATTTCCTCTATGCTTCCTTCAAAGGCAATTTTTTGATTATCCACGATCAAAAACCGATCCAAAATGTCAAAGATACTATCCACATCGTGCGTCACCATCACGACCGTGACGCCGAGGCTGTCTCTAAGCTCGCAAACAAGCCTATCAAGGGCTCTGGCGCTAAGCGGATCAAGCCCCGAGTTTGGCTCGTCCAAAAATAAAATTTCAGGGCTAAGTGCTAGCGCGCGAGCCAGCGCCACGCGCTTTTTCATACCGCCGCTAAGCTCGTTTGGCCTAAGCGCGGCGGCCTCCTTCTTAAGCCCCACCTTTTGGATCCAAAACATCGATAGCTCGTCTATCTCGCGCTCGCTAAATTTAGAGTATTCGCGCAGCAGCACGCCTACGTTTTCGAGCACGCTCATCGAGCTGTAAAGTGCGCCGAACTGAAACATCACGCCGCATTTTAGGCGGATCTCGTTTTGCCCTGCTTCGCTTGCGCGCCAAATATCGCGCCCGAAAATTTTAATCTCGCCACTTTGCGGGCGCTTTAAAAATATGAGCGTTTTCATTAACGTCGTTTTGCCACTGCCACTGCCGCCTAAAAAGCCGTAAATTTCGCCCTTTTTAACGCTAAAGCTCACGCTATCGTGCATAACGCGCGATCCGTACGCTGTAGTAACATCGCGCGCGACTATAATTTGAGATATCCCGCTAGATTGCACTTGCTCGCTCATAGTCCGATTTCCGAAAACAGAACCGCAAATACCGCGTCGATCGCGATAACCCAAAATATCGCATTTACGACGCTAATGGTGGTGTATTCGCCGATGCTTTGGGTGTTTCCTTTGACCTCAAAACCCCGCATGCAGCCGATGATAGCGATGAATGCCCCGAAAAACGGCGCTTTAATCATACCTACTAAAAAATGCCTAAGCTCTACAGAAGCCTTAAATCTATCCAAATAATCGCTAAAGGCTATATCTAAATACGCATCACACACGATCATCTGAGCAAAAATACTTACCGAATCTGCGATAAAAATGACTAGCGGCATGATTAGTACCATCGCGATAATGCGCGGCATCGCAAGAAAATAAAACGGATCAAAGCCCATCGTCCTCATCGCATCGATCTCTTCGGTGATCTTCATCACGCCGATCTGCGCCGTAAAGCTCGAAGCCGAGCGACCTGCGATAACGATAGCGGCGATTAGAGGTGCTACCTCACGGAGCGTCAAAGCACCCATTATATCGATGATA